>JBMTHG010000425.1:0-1000 GCA_049436045.1 Bdellovibrionota bacterium | reverse complement strand
GATGAATCTTTTGACTTCATAGAAAAACGAATAGCGATTTATGTGTGAAAAAGAAGCTTACCAAAGAAAGCTTTGGCTAAAAGAGTCTAAAAGAAATTTTTCAATGCTTTTTTGCAAATCGCTTTGAATCGAGAGGAGTTAGACAGGATTAATATCTTTTGAATTTTCGCCTGAAAATTTTCATGTTCTAAAAATGAATCCTCCCAATCCAAAACTCTTAGACTTTGAGAATCGAAGGGATTCAAACTCAGCTCAGCGTATCCAAGAGGACTGCTGATCTTTTCAAAAACTCGATCTTCAAATCGGTAAAAATGCCAAACAGATTGACCTAACTTTGGAAACCGAATCCAAAAGCCTCCGCCTAGCATTTCACTTGGCGATTTTTTAAAGCGATCAAACCAAGCCTGATCATCGGGATCAAAAAAATTTTCATGCAATCGAAGAAAAAACCCATCTCCCGCCAAGTCGAGTTCAGCCTTGATCTTTGATTCATTTGGTAAAAAATCGATGAGATAGCTTTGGTGTTTTGGCTTTTTGGTGGAGAAGCCGGGCCTCTCTGTCATCCACTCTTCAGTGATCGAGGCCAGAGTCTCAACGGGCAGCTTCAAGTGCTGAGCTAGATTTTTCTTCGCATCCCAGCCCTTTTCTTTGATCGAACTGCCCAGCAACCCGATGATATGCATTCGAATATGGCCAGAACGATAGATTGCCGAAAGATCATTTTGTTTCGCCGCGTGAAGCTCTAGGGAATTTAAGCTTTGATAAAAAATTCTGAAGGCTCTTTGCAAATCGACCGAAATCTCTCGGTAAGTCGCAAATTTAAAAGTCAGCTTGTGAACCATGCTCAGATAAAACCAACGATCAAGAGGATTCGCCAAACGCTATAACTCGATGACGGGATAAATAGCGATTGCCGAATCTATAACAAGCTTCTCAAATTGCTGTCTTGTTGTAGCAAAACGTTCGGAGCGAGAGCTTAAACTTTTTATTTTCTGAAAAA
>JBMTHG010000424.1:0-1000 GCA_049436045.1 Bdellovibrionota bacterium | reverse complement strand
GAAGTTTTTGTCGAAGAGCGCTTAGCCGAAGCTGAAGCCGATCTTAAGCAAGCCGAAGAAGCCTATCTTGATCTTCAAAAAGAAGAGGGGGTTGTGGCACTACCTTCTCAGGTGAGTTTAGCTCTAAGCACCGCCTCTCAAATTCGCTCGAATATCATTGAAAAAGAGATGGAAATCGATCTTTTAAAATCGATCATGAAAGATTCTTCTGAGATTCAACGTCTTGAGTCTGAAAAAGCGCAACTTGAAGCTCAACTGAAAAAAATTATTTCAGGCAAAGAGGGAGCGCGCTCTAAGAAAAACGCAACGCCTGATATTTTAACGCCGCTTAGCAAAAGCTCTGGACTTGAGTTTCAATTTGCCAATGTAGAGCGTGAATATATGATCAAAACAAAAATCATTGAGCTTCTGACTCAACAACTTGAGATCGCCAAAATCGAAACCAAAAAGAATGAGCCCGCCTTTCAAGTCATCGATGCTCCGAAAGTGGCCGTTTTTGCCTCTAGCCCCAACAAAAAGTTAAATACAGCGCTTGGATTTGTGCTTGGTTTTATTTTGTCGGCTTTTGCAGTTTTGATTTTAAATCAGTTTCAAAGATTGCCACCCTATATCACACGAGTGGTGCACGTGAATGCTCTCGTTAAAAAGAGCCCCGAAATGCCACGCCCACATGATAAAAAAGCGGCTTCATGGCATCAATGACATCGATATAATATTTGGCACCGCCATAAACTTGAAAAGCAAGCTCTGCATCCATGAATCGATTTCGATCTCGATAGAGATTAAAACCAAATTCTCCTGTGAGTGGATAGCTATAGACCGAGCCAAACTTAGCACCGGCACTCATTCTGGCGATACCACCTGAAGCATAGAGTGAGGGGTCGATGTAGGAGCCACTTAAAAGCCGAAGCACGACACCCGCTTCAGCATTCAGAGAATAGAGATTAGCTTTCGCGCCATCAATTCGCGAGGGCAAAAACCAAGCGCTTGGCGTGAGACT
>JBMTHG010000423.1:0-1003 GCA_049436045.1 Bdellovibrionota bacterium | reverse complement strand
CTTTAGCGATGGATCATGATCGACTTCTCTATCTCGATCTTTTCGATAGTCTTCATTTTCTGGAATTGAAGTCAAATCAACTGAAAGATTTCATTATCGCAGGAAATATTGGTCAGTTTTTTAATATTTCAAATCACTTTGTTTTTACTCAAACTAAAGATGAGTTCAGATGGAGCTGCTGGGAGAGATCATCAGTGGATCAAAGTTTTTTGAAATGTGATGCTTTGAATTTAGAGGACTTTGAGCATTTTGTGAAATTGCCTGATGGCAAAGTCATGGGATTAAGCTTTTCAAGTCCCCATCGAGAGCGTGGATTTTATCAGTTTTTTCTGAACGATAAGACTATCTCTTACGAGTTAGAATATGCCATTCCAGATGAATGGAATTTTCTCTCTGTGGGGGAGAGTCCAGATTTGTTGCGGATTGCCACTCCCGATCAAAGAGAGCACTGGCTCAGAGTTGTGCCTGAGGGATTTGAATGGGTCGAGTTAAAATCAAAATCAGAGGTTCAGGGCTTAGAGCTTCATCAAGAAGAGAATTTCTTTTTGTCAAAAATTGAAGGGGAGATATTTGAGCTGTGCGAAAAAGGTGCAGAAAGTTTTGTGAGCATTGCAAAGTGTCAGCCCTTGCGACGCTTAGATGCGTATCGTTTTGTCGATATGATTTTGTTTCGTGATCACCATGATTCAGCAGTTAAATTACTCAGTGTTTCACACTTTCATCTAACGCCTCTCGCAGAGCAACATTCTTATTTGATATCAACCTATGAGGTGCGAAGGGGTGTTGAGGGAGATTTTTATTTAGTGGAGCTTTCAGAAATTGGATTTCATTCTCAAATCTTAGGAATCAAGACCTACGACTTGAGAAACCCTAAAACTGATAGCCAAGACTAATGGCGGCTTCTATCGGCTTGTAGAAAATATTACTTGTGAGAAAAATGCCCTCAAAGAGTGGCCAGTGAGAAGAAAGTCCATGGCGAATGAGCCAAGTTCTGTAGTTGGGT
>JBMTHG010000422.1:0-1004 GCA_049436045.1 Bdellovibrionota bacterium | reverse complement strand
TGCTGGCGTGCAACAACCTCTCGGTCGTTGGATTCTCCGCCACGTTGTTGAGTTCATCGTTTTATCTCCTGCCATCCTCGTCACCTGGCTCTGGCTCAAAATCCGCCACAAAGAAGTTTTTGTCACAGGTATTGGGTCGAGCTCGATAAGTGCTTTTGTTCAACCTCTTGAGCCCGAGATTCGAAGACGGGCAAAAACTAAGAATGAGCTTGAGAAATTGATTGTCTTGAATCTTTCAAGTGATGCAAACTCACAAGTTCGCAAGATGTACGACAGGGTGGTCAGAATTTACGGCTCTGAAGCAAAATTGCGTCGCCGAATAGTTTGGTGGGCGTCCTCTACCGGTGGATTACAGCTTCCCAAAGTCGACATTTTGGAGGCGCAGAACGATCCTTTATGGCATACGGGATTGCCAGTTGTCCGGTTTACCCAGAGCGAAATTGACTTTGGTGAAAAATTTTTGCATTCAATCGGCGTAATGAGTGGTCAGAAAATTGTCTGCTATACAACGCGAACAGCAAGTTACTACTCAGGTCTTCAAAAAAGTGGCGTAAAACTAAAGCCACAAACCGTTCGTAATCCCGACGAGCATGTGTATTTCGATGTGGCGAAGACCCTGAGTGATCGTGGGTATTTTGTAATTCGGATGGGTAAAGATTTGGCCACAAAAGTGCCTGAGGATTTAGTGAGCAATATTTTTGATTACGCATCATCAGCGCGGTCGGAATTTCTTGATGCTTACTTGTTGCGCAGATGCGATTTTTTGTTAAATGGAGGTACTGGCATTTTTCTTTTTCGAGCGATTTTGAATTTGCCATCAGTTCAAACTGATTTATATCGAATACTTAAGAATGAGTTTTTCGGTGACGTCGGGTTGTTTCAGAAAGTTTGGTTGGAGAGAGAAAATAGGTTGGCGACTGTTGGTGAAATGGTGGCAATGGGCGACAGTTTTTCTGACGAGCGACATCAAGAACGGCTTGGTGTGAGATTGGTAAAGAACACGG
>JBMTHG010000421.1:0-1008 GCA_049436045.1 Bdellovibrionota bacterium | reverse complement strand
ACGGGCGAAGAAATTTCAATCTCAGAAGCGATCATCACCAACAACATTTTGAAGCTCGGGTTTCAAGGGGATGTGACTTATCCGGGCGCCAAGCAGTTGCCTGACTTAGCCAACTTCAATCAAGCTTTTGCCGAGGGCTTTGAGCAAGCTGCGGCTACTCCGGGTAATACTCGTATTCTCGTAAGCGCCTCCCCTGAGATTGAACTTCCCAATTGGAATTTTAACGACGGGGTTCTTGTAGATGATGCCGGTTATCCGATAACAAATTTGCCATGTAAAGATGGCAATGGCGACGAAGTGTCTGGGGGCTGTGATGTTTTAGGGGTTTGGCAGGCCCCAGAAAGTTGTAAATTTTTTCCGTTTGACCAGTCAACCCTAAGAGGGCCATGGGAACTTCGACTCGAAGCGAATATGAGTTCCACTGAATGTGCGACTTCTCATATTCGCAGTCAAAAAAAATTCAGAGTTCTTTTTAATTATCTCATTCTTAAGCTTTCAAGTGCTCAGTATAGCGAATATTTTGGCTCTTCTAGCCACATCTTTTATCTCGATGGTTGGGAGCACTTTAGATCAGCTCTTTATTATAGCGACTCATCAGGATGTGAAGATGCCATCAGCCCAGGGGAGATTTGGGTCATACTAGATTTGAAAAAAACTGAAACAACGGAAGTAGGGCCGGCCAATTTATCGGTTAATAGCTTACTTGATTTTGATGACCCAGCTGGGCTCACTCTTTTGTCGAGAGGGGGCCAAACAATGGCATCGAGCTGTCGAGATAAAACATTGGCCGTTCGCACCCAAGGCCCGATGACGCTTATGAACTCATTTCAAAATATTGGTGACGCCGCCGATCTTGGCATCGCTTTTTTTGCAGATTACTTTATTTTGCCCGGAGATGCCACCTGGATTTGTGATGTGGCTAATCCAGGGGCAACAGGTTGCGCAACTCCCAAAGACTTTCTCTTTGAAGCGAGCTTGATTGCCACAGATCCTGAACAAAAAACCATC
>JBMTHG010000420.1:0-1009 GCA_049436045.1 Bdellovibrionota bacterium | reverse complement strand
CGTGTGCTCTTCCGATCTATTCACACGAGACGCTTTTTACAAGCATGGAGAAGACAAAATGAGCGACGTGCTGCAAATGATCGCTGAGATTTACAGCGGTGATTCGCCCGAACTCTGCGAGATTGTTATTGATGCGACGCAGATTATTCCTGCGTCCCCCATCTCGATTCCTGTTCACTACAGCATCAAATACAGCGACAGGGAAGGGATTTCCTGGGAGATCAAAAAGAATAACAAGCCTTGGGAGGCTGATGCAAGTTCAGATGAATTGTTCGGGACTGTCGAATATTTGATGAACGAGAACGAAAAGTTTACGATCGAGTTCGGGGAGATTGATCCTACTCCGCAGTGTCTTTATGATCACAGCGGCGGAGAGATGCAAGTTAGCGCAGGTGAGATTTATGCGCAGGCAGTTCAACAAAAGCGTGAGGCTCGTGCGTGATGAATGAGATTCAGATTTCAGAAAAGCTTGTCAACGATTATCTGTCGCTGAAAAACGGTGAGAGAGATTTGTCAAAGCTGACAGAAGATGAAATTCTTCATTGCAGTGTTCTTGAGGCGGAGCTGTTGACAACAGCAGTTCTGCTTTTTTATCAAGAACTAAATTCAAACAGACTAGATGAGCTGAACGTTTTTTGTTCGCCCTTGCGTATTATTTCTGCGCTTGACGACGATCAGATTTCAACACTTTGCGAAACATTTGTGCAGAGCAAAGTTGCTGAGACAAACAGAAAACTTGAGGAGAGAGAAAGTGTCGCTGAGTAAAAAAGAAAAGCAGGCTCTTTTAGCTGCAATCAGCTTCATGCACAACATGGGAGAAAACTTTGTTCCGTTAGTCAAGAATGGGACAAAGGAGGAAAACATGCAGGCGTGGAAAGAAGCTCGTCTTATTTACAAAGAGCTTCATGCAAGAATCAAGAAGACTCTGGATTCTTGAATCGCCCCTGACTGATTTCTGCGCCCTGAGCCCTTGATTCCTGCCCCTGCAGCAGGCTTCTGAGCTGGTGTC
>JBMTHG010000419.1:0-1010 GCA_049436045.1 Bdellovibrionota bacterium | reverse complement strand
TATCCGCAACCTATGACGCGAGGCTTTCCAAGATTGCACATAAAAGAGGCACCCCCTCTTGTCGGAGCACGTTTTGCCCTACCACCCTAAAACTTGATCGTGCGACAATTTGTCAATAAATTTTTAAGAAGCTTCTCAAATTTTCTCTTTACTTATACTATTTATTCCAGTAGATTATTATTTATAGCAAGTTCGCTATATAACTCTGATATAGGAAACTTAAATCATGAATTATAACGCTACCAAAAAAGCTATTCTAAAGATTGAAGCTGGCGCAATCCAACGCAAAGCCGATTTAGAGGCATATCTTGAAGATCAAAGCATTGCCGCCGACGCCGACGCTGAAAGTTTCACCTCTGAAGCTTCATTAAATGGCTTCCGTGATCTATGCGTCGACGTAGTGTCTCACATGGCCAAGTTTCAGAAAGACGCGGCCAGCGAGTTAACAGTCCCCGATCAAAAATGGGAACATTTCGCGTCATTTTTCGGCCCTAAAGCTTCCGACAAATTGCGTCGGCCTCTTAAGACTTGGCTTGTAAAGCTTGGCGAAAATGCCGATACATTATCCGAAGTATTAGACGATGATGCTAACGACGTATCAACACCGGAAAGCATTTACAAAGCAGTCACGGCCAAGCTTCGCGTCGAAGACACAGAAGACGAAATGCTCGCAAAGCTTGCCAATAAATTTTTCAAAAAGGCCATAGATCTAGGCCGTGACGGCGTCGATATACGCCTAATGCTAGATGCAGTAGCGGCAACGCACCAGTCAATCTGCACGGAATACTTCCAGTCTATGGCTGATGCTTACGAGGCTGGCATGAAAGACGCCGCTGGCGAAAAGAAAATTACATTCAAAAATGTAGCCTGATCTAACCGGACGCGCTAGCAATGGCTGGCGCGTCCCCTCTTTTATTTAAGAACATTCTCAAAAATTTTAGAGGGTCTCGGCCCTCTATTTTTTTTTCTATAAAAAATTTTTTTTTCGAGTAATTTTTTTTTCCTATGAT
>JBMTHG010000418.1:0-1015 GCA_049436045.1 Bdellovibrionota bacterium | reverse complement strand
TTCTTGTGGAGTCGCGGTGAGGTTAATTTGTGTGTTCATAGCCCCCTCCCCAGTTACGGATACCAACTGGCCAATCGGCCAATATCAATATTATCGGATATAATGGCCCTTTCTTGAAAGATCAGTGATTTCAGTGTTTTTGAGAGTTCCGAGTCGACACTTTTGGTCCAAAATGAAAATTTTAGCTAAAGCCCAGATTTCCTGATAGGTTGCTGAATATGGAATCAGATTCTTCACAAAAAAAAGCGGGCCTTCCTACCTCCTCTACCCTGGCCTCTAATACCTCCGCCTCCGATCGCCTTGGTTTGGAGGATATCGTTCATTTGGCCAACAAGGTGGGATTGGAGTATGCGGTCGCCAAGAAAGAGGCTGACCGAATGGAGCTTTTGAAGCCGACCATAAGAGCGCGAATTATGTTGCGCCTTGACGACGGATCAATGAGTGAAACTCGCCTCCGACGACTGACAGAAACCGACGCCGAGTATGTGGATTTTTTGGAGAAGATGGCCGAGATGCGTGGCGAAGCGGAAAAATTGAGAGTCCGCTATGAATCCTACAAGAATCTGTTTGATGCAAAACGTAGTTTGCTTAGCTACCAGAAGGCCGAAATGAAGCTGATTTGAGTATTTATTTCGATGCTCGTAGTATTTTCCGACTGGCTTCAACTTCCGAGATAAAGTCTGGGTCTGTCGCAGCAAGTTTCGTGAAAATTTCCAAGTGCTTTTTGGCAGAAATAGGATTCGATTTTTCCAACAGACTCCCGAGCAGGTAGTGTGCTTCAAGCAAATCGGGTCTGATTCTAAGAGCTCTTTCCAGATAAAGTGCTCCTCTTTTCTGGTCATGACTAAGAATCATAATTCGCCCCATTCCAAAAAGGGCGCTTGCGGTCAAAGGTGCTTCTTTAAGTGCAATGGAATATGCCGCTTTAGCCTGAGCAGTATTGCCTCGGCTCAAAAAAATATCCCCTTCAAGACTTTTCAGATATGGCACCAAGGCTTTTTCTGTTCGAAAAAGG
>JBMTHG010000417.1:0-1018 GCA_049436045.1 Bdellovibrionota bacterium | reverse complement strand
AAAGCAATTCCATCGCCTCCCGAATATCGAATCTCCCCCAAAAGAAAATTCGTCGATCGAAGAAAACTACGATATTGAGCGGCGCCTTGATCAAAATTTAAGAGCTCTAGGTGGGTGCCGTCCCATCGCCAATACTGTTCATTTTCATCACTCCAGGGGGCCGTTGGATCTTTTGAAAAACGAAAAGCTATTTTTTTCAAGGAGAGGTTTCTTTCAAAGTCTTTTGAAAGTCGGGTGAGAAAATCTTCGACGCTCGAACTTAAATTAAAAATCTCGCCCACATTAGGATATCGAACACGCGTTTGAATGAGGCGATGAATTCTCGACTCAAAGAAATTGCCTACCGGCCGCGCAAGCAAAGTCACCGCCATCGCAATCGCCGCCCAAAGAATCCAGGGCTGTGAATCACCCTCACCCCACTGAAGCCAGCTTAGCCCAATCAGAGTGGCAAGAAGAATGGCGACTCCTAAAAACAAAAACTGATGCAATCCCCTCCTGAAAATGCGCTCCAGATTAAAGACATCTTCTTTAGAAAAAATAAACGCAAAGCCTGCTGGAAAAAACAAAGAAAAGCCTAATAATCTCTCTAAAGAAATTCTTGGTCCATGCCACAAAAATGAAACATAGACGCTGATCATCGCAATAAAACTAAAAAGAAAAACAATACTCAGAATTCTCGCCCTTCTTCGCGTCCAAAAGTCTCTGGATGTGAACAAGGTGTTTCCAAGAGAGCCCATCGCTACCAAAATGCAGGCTCCAACAAAGGCATAGTCGATGAGAGGATACCAAAAGCTCTCATCATGCCATGAGAGATAGCGCCAGCCCATTAGTGCGAAACTTATCAGATACAAAATGCTCAAACTCACGACTCGCCACACTTTTTTTGATTTCTTTTTCGGATAAACAAGAAACAAATGCAAAATCAAAACCCCCAGCACCGGAAGCAGAACAGAAGAGGCGACAGGCAAAGAAAAATTGATCGATGGAAAGAATAAAAGAAAATAAAAACTTAAGCCGA
>JBMTHG010000416.1:0-1018 GCA_049436045.1 Bdellovibrionota bacterium | reverse complement strand
CACTGATGTTACTAAAGACGATGTAATCTCGATGATTATCAAAGGGGCTCGGTAGGCTGAGAATCTGAAAGCTCTTTTCTGGCCGAATGCGGAGGCCTATCAATTCACTTCCTCACGAAAATACATCCACCTATATACCCAAACGAAATGCAGGCAGAGAATCAGATTCTTTGCTTGAGAGTCTGCTTCATGCCTATTGCCCTTTTGTTAACAGCAACGACCAATCCCGGTGAAACGATTAATGTAACCGTGAACTCGGTTTCTGACCGCCGCCATCAGTATCTGGAGGCACTGGAGTTTTACTTGGGGGTCGGAGTTTTTGAACAGATCATCTTTGCTGAAAATTCGGGTGATGATCTGGAGTTTTTAGTTTCGGCACAAAAAAAGGCAGCCCAAGCAGGAATTGAATTAGAGTTACTAGAAAAGTGCGGATCTAACGAATGGCCAAGCTATGGTAAGGGCCGTGGAGAGCTTTCCATCATTCAACAAGCCTTTTCTCGATCCAAATGGCTACAGGAAGAAGGGACACGAGCACTTAAAATCACAGGACGATATACAGTCAAGAATGTCGTCGAGCTAGTTGAGAAGATCAACCAAACTGATGCAGAAGTAATTTGTGATCTAAGAGGGAATCTCTCTACAGCTGATGCAAGGTTATTTGTTGGAAGTAGAAGATTTGTGGAAGAGGATTTTTATCCAAGATTTGATTCAATCGATGATCGAAAAAATATATATTTCGAACATGTGCTTGCTCAGGCAGTTCATTCTAGTATGAGCAAGGGGAGAAAGTGGGAGTTGTTGCCGGAACTGCCACTGATTGAAGGGATTAATGGTACCACTGGTGAAAAGATAAAGACTTCTTTTTCAAAAAGAGTCAGATATCTCTTAAAAAAGAAAATGATTATCTATTGATGGTGGAAGGTGAAGCTCAGTTTATTTTTTGATAAAGAGAATCAAATTTGTAAATTCGTTTGAAATCTCAAAATCATCTTCATCTAATAAATTCTGTACACAGCTT
>JBMTHG010000415.1:0-1024 GCA_049436045.1 Bdellovibrionota bacterium | reverse complement strand
CATTGATGGTGGCTACGGAAAAATTAAGGGTAAAACTTTTCGGATATCTAATATGGGCAACGAAACGGAAGATACCATGACTCATCTGCTCCAAAGCATGGATGAAATCTTGCCCAGATTTTTACCCAATTAATCCAACAAAAGCTTTTCGCATTCATAATATATCCAATTTTTAGGTTGATGAAAAAACTCATAATCGCTGAAAAGCCTAGTGTAGCCAGGGACCTCGCAAAAGCCCTTGGAAAAGTCCCTAAAAAAGACGATTACTTTGAAAACGAAGAATGGATTATCGACAGTGCCATTGGCCACTTGGTCGAACTCTACATGCCCGACGATTTTGATAAAAAGCTCAAAGCCTGGAAAATTGCGAATCTGCCTATCATCCCTCCCAAATTTGAGCTAAAACCTGTATCAACTGCCAAGAAGAAGTTTCAAAGCCTCAAAAAGCAACTCAAGCGAAAGGATGTGGATTTTGTTATCAATGCATGCGATGCGGGTCGGGAAGGTGAACTGATTTTCAATTACATCCACGAGCTGTCCGGTTCCAAACTTTCGGTGAAGAGACTTTGGCTTTTATCGATGACAGAAAAATCGATTCGGGAGGCTTTCAACAACCTTCGTGAATCGACCCAAATGCAACCCCATTTGGATGCGGCAAGATGCCGATCTGAATCTGATTGGCTGATAGGGATTAACGGCACCCGAGCCGTCACAATCAAGAGAAACAAAGCAAGCAGTCGGCAGGTTTCCACAGTTGGACGGGTTCAAACTCCAACCCTATCTTTAGTCATCGAACGAGAGCACGAAATTCAAAATTTCAGGGCACAGACTTATTATTCCATAAGGGCGAACTTTGAAATTACCAATGGTGTCTATCAGGGAATTTTCCAAAAGGATGATTTCAAGAAAGATGAGCAAAACGATCGCGACAGAATCGATCGGATTTGGGATGAGAGCACCGCACAATCGATCTTCGATCAAGTTCAGCAAGCCAGTTTTTGCCCAGTTTCAGAGACAAAGAAAA
>JBMTHG010000414.1:0-1031 GCA_049436045.1 Bdellovibrionota bacterium | reverse complement strand
GATCCGATCAGTTCTGCGTCGTCCGAAATTTGGGCAGATAGGGGCTATCTCTATTACTTAGATCAAAAAAACTCCTCGTGGCCGTCAAAAACAGAACTGCTTAACTCGTTAAATCAACTAGCATCTGCAAACGACTATAAACTCGAAGACGTGAGAAAATCAGGAGACATTTATTTTGAGGTTCTACCTGACTCTTTGAAACTCTTCATCATGCAAGAAAGTCTTGAAGAAGTTGAGATGGATGTCTTCTCTAGAGTTGTAGACCCTGCCGAAAAAGACAATTGGTCTGGGATAGTCTGGTTTTTCGGGGTCAAAATCCTAGTTGGCCTCGACTGGCTATTCATTTTCGAAAAAGATCATGAGCTATTGAACCAAACCACTAAGCCCATAAAAGAAAAAAAGCTTTCGGCGATGGATGTGGATAAATCAAATTATCATTTGTGGTTCATAGAAGATTATTTGGATAAAAATTTATCTGACGAGAAGGTTTCATTTAGAGAGGCATGGGAGGAATTAAGAAAAAATGCTGACAAAGAGAAAGTTGAGCATCCTTATCAAAATCAAAATTCTGGGTTTAAATTCCGTAGAGAAACTAAGGCTTTGTTGATCACCGAGCACTATGAAAATTCTGATAAATTGGCATCTAATGAAGAGAAAGAAGCGGACTCAAACCAAAAAAAACTACTAAAATTGGATGCTTTTCGAAAAGCCTTCGATCGTAAGCGCAAACGGCGTAATCAACTTATGCTTGAGCATAAAGAATAATTCATGAGTGCTACCCTCATGTCGCGCACCAATTAAGTTAAGACCATTCCTCCGCTCCTCCGCTAATTCCGAAGATTCGCTGCTTACTTGAGCCTGCCGACTTTTGATTGTTCTATCTCGCTTCAGCAGTCTAACAAAATCTCTCCTGTCAGCTCTGTCTAGCCACTATCAACACACACATCCTTCCTCCGCTAATTCTGACCATTTTCTAATTGCACCCATTCAAAGTGGCTTAATTTTTTGTCCTGCTGGAAGCAGAAAGTTTG
>JBMTHG010000413.1:0-1033 GCA_049436045.1 Bdellovibrionota bacterium | reverse complement strand
AGGAAATGCTGAAGAATGTTGATGCCGTCGGAAAAGAACGTGCTAAAAAATTTGAAGATTAATAAGTCTTACTTATCGCTAATTGATCTTTCGTTGTTTGAAGCCTTCTCGAAAGCCTTTTGCCCAGATCGTGGTTAATGCCAAAAGTCGCGTTGGCTGGGCTAAAGAGCGAGCGAGATAACAAGATTTGAGCTTCAAACTTCTTACAAAAATTAGAGCGAAAAACATAAGCCCTAAAACCGGCTTTAATAGAGTGAAAGATTTTCTCCTGGAAATCTGAAACTCTTCGGGTAACTCAGCGTCATAAAAGCCTCGCCAATAACCCATGAAATGCGCCTTCTGCTTGATCTGATCTTTGTCGGTCAGGTGACTCGTGTGGGTGATCGAAAGCTTAGGCTCAAATCGAATCTCAGCGCGAATCTCTGGAGAGTTTTGAAAAGATTTTAAAAACCCAATATCCTGACAAGCGGGCCAATCCATTTGAAAGCCTCCAATGCTTTTAAAAAATGAAGAACGAATCAAAAGATTTCCGCTAGGTAAAAACCTCTGATGAAAAGACTTAGTCGCCAAAAACTCATGAAACTCCATAATGTGCAAAGCCAAAGCCCAATTTTGATTAAGATCTTCAAACAGAATTTGACCATTAAAAGCTAACCCATTCGGGTGACGATCGAGCAAGTCTTTTGCCACCTGAAGCCAATTTGGATGCCAGAGACAATCGGCGTCTAAAAAAGCTAAAAATTCTTTATCAGTCTGAGCGGCTCCAAAGTTTCTCGCTTCACCTGCGAGCATTCTTCTTTTGGGTAGAAAAAACCGAACACGATCTTGAAATTCTAAAAGCTCTTCTGGCAGTTTATTTAAAGACGACTCAACAACAATGATCTCAAGGCTCTCAGCACCTACTTGATTCAAGATCGATTCAAGACAACGCCTCAAAATTTCTGAAGGCGTCTCAAATGACGGAATGACAACAGCCAAATTCATGGGATATCGTTGCATATGATGTTTTTGCCAGCCAAGCGTAAAAGACCGG
>JBMTHG010000412.1:0-1033 GCA_049436045.1 Bdellovibrionota bacterium | reverse complement strand
GAACGACCTCGATTCACGGCGAAGGAATCCTCATCACTTGCGTAGGCTCTGGAATTCGATAGGAAGACTGAGATTTAGCATCCAAGGCTAAAATTTTAGCAAGCTCAGATTTTAGTCTGACTTGCTCTTCTTTGAGAGATCTCTCATAGGCTTTTAAATCTTGAAACTGATAAGCGAGCTGGGTGATGTGAAGTCGAATCACAATGGCCATCACAACATACAAACAAACAAAAACCCCGGCACTAATGATGATTATCTTCTTCATCCCCATCTTTGATAAAAACTCTAAGCTTTGCCGAACGAGATCTGGGATTCATTTGCCTCTCGGCATCTGACCCTTGGATCACTTTTTTATTCAAAGCTCGAAGCCTACCTCTCAGCCCCCATTTTACTTCACGATCCTCTAAACTATGAAAACTTATTATTCCCAAACGTGCATTTTTATTCATTTTAGAAGGCAAAATCTCTAATGCTCTTTGTAGGTGACCAAGCTCATCATTGATGAATATTCTAAGGGCCTGAAAAAGTTTTGTGAGTGGATGATGCCCTTTTCGATCTTTTGAATCTAAACGAAATCCCAAAGCTTCAACAAATTCTCGAGTAGTTTGCACAGGGCCAGCTTTTCTCGCATGCACCCAGCGTCTCGCCCAAAGCCTCGACTGCCGATCTTCACCGAATTTCCAAGCCACATCGGCCAAATCTTTTTCGCCGCACTGTTCCAACCACTTCCAAACCGGCTGGCCCTCATTTGGATTCATTCGCATATCAAGAGGCCCGTCTTGACGAAAACTAAAGCCTCTCTGAGCTTCATCAAGCTGAAAACTTGAAACTCCCAAATCAATGAGAATTCGATCAAAGCGATGAGTGCTTTGACTCAAAAATTCTGAAAAATTCATCTGATAAAAGTCTACGGGATAATCCGCAAGTTCAGCTCGACATCGCAAGATCGCATCAGGATCTTGATCGACTCCAAAAATTCGCATGGGTCTAGGCGAAACCGCTAAAAGAGCTTTAAGATGACCGGCTTGACCTA
>JBMTHG010000411.1:0-1035 GCA_049436045.1 Bdellovibrionota bacterium | reverse complement strand
TCCTGACGGGGGGCTCCACTTCTTCGAGTTGTTGAATTCGATTCTCTAAATAGACTTCGGAGAATGAAGAGAGTTTTGACTTTCATTGTTGCGATTTTCCTGTTGAGTGGCTGTGCTTCAGATACTTCCCAAAATCAAAATGAATTTAGCTCTCAGGACGCTATGTTTGCGGAGATGATGATTCCTCATCACGAACAGGCAATCGAAATGTCGGATTTAGCTCTCGCTAAAAGTAAGTCAGACGTGATTCTTTCGCTCGCAAAGCAGATAAAGGAAGCTCAACAACCAGAGATTGAATTAATGAGAACTTTCATCGGCGAGAACGCGGGTATGCACGCCGGTCACACGATGATGGGAATGCTTGATGAATCAGAAATGGCGGAGTTGAGCGCCGCAACTGGTGAGGCTTTTGACCAGCTCTTCCTAAAAGGCATGATTGAACATCACAAAGGCGCCATTCAAATGGCTGAAATGGTTGTTGGATCTGCAAATTCGACTGTTTCGGATTTAGCAAAATCAATTATTTCTTCCCAAACCGCTGAAATAGATTTTATGGAAACGCTCCTCAAAAATTAGTTTGAGAAGTCCGTCCGGCACATGGAATCATGGGCGAGTGCCAAGAGTTGATGAGAGCGCTTCACTTCGCGGTGATGTTCGGCGCCTGGGCGATCTTCTCGGCCAATCCCTAACAAGGCAAGATGGCCAAGAACTTCTAGATCTTGTTGAGTCGGTTCGCAAATCGGTTCGCGAGGGTCGCGGTAAGGAAATTCTCGATGGAATTTCCACTTCAGAAAAAGTAAAACTAGTACGAGCTTTTAATGTTTATTTTAATTTAGCCAATGTTGCCGAGCAGGTTCACCGCTCAAGAATTTTGGCGGAGGCGCGAGAAAAAGGCGGATCTTGGTTAACTCGGGCAATCGACAAAATTGCAGAAAATACCGGCGCTAATAAAGTAACTGTTTCAGAGATAAAGAAATGGCTAGAGAATTTTGAGGTAAGACCGGTCTTTACCGCCCATCCAACTGAGGCAGCTCG
>JBMTHG010000410.1:0-1036 GCA_049436045.1 Bdellovibrionota bacterium | reverse complement strand
GAAAAGCGAGAGGCATTTAAAAATGCCGGCTATATCTATATCGAAATTCCTCATTACGAATGGGCTCGCGGCGATGAAGTAGCTTTGAAAAATTTAATCCTTGAGCAGCTTCAAGAATATAAAGACACCACTGATGCTGAGGTGACAGATCGGGTTTGGTTTATTATAGAGGCTTTTAAAGAGGTTCTTCAAAAACCCACCATCAATGAAGGTAATACAAGCGAAGATATTGCGAGCGAAGATAATGCGGGCACAAATAATGAAAGTTTACCGATGATCCTACCCTTTGGTGAAAGCGGCTCATCAGGTTCTGAGAGCGATCCAGCTACATCTCCAAACACCGCATCAGTTGGGCGTTAAGAGTTTATCTTTCACCTAAATCCTCATTATTTTATCAGACCGATATCTAGACAACCTCGACTTTGTTATCCCTCCCATTTATCTCTCTCCTTAATCTAGATGTCTCAATCGAGGAGGCTTCGTCCCACGCAAAGATTGCATGGAGAGAGAAAGTTCATGAAATCTAAGGGCTTAGAGCTAGGCGATCTGGCCTAGAGATTGCAGTCTTATGGGCTTGAGGTGCGCTAGACGTGGAAATTCGAGATCCAGAGTTCAATCGGTTTTTTTCAGAAGCTTTGAAGCTTTTGTCCACTCGTCGGCGTTTCTGTGGAGATTTTATTTTTCGGGGCTTTGTAAGAGTTTTTCTTTTTAGTTTTTTAAGTTTTTGTTTTTTAAGTCTTAGTTTTTTTCAAACTGATTTTAGTTTTGCTTCTGAATCTCAGTCTTCTTCTCGATCTCTCTCTCCGGGGGGTCCCTGTAACAAAGTTCTAATAAAAATGGGTGCGCTTGAAGCAGAGCAGCCATCAGCGCAACAGCAGTCATCAGCAAGTGATCTCGATAATTCAGAAAAATATCCGTGGTTAGGTAAGAAAAAGCTGCAGGGATATTGGAATACTAAAGCGAATCAAGAGAAGTACATGAAGTGGTTGGGCGAAAAGCTTGGCTACACAAAACCCGAAGACTGGTATGGGCTGAC
>JBMTHG010000409.1:0-1041 GCA_049436045.1 Bdellovibrionota bacterium | reverse complement strand
CGCATATCACTGCAGATGTCGTGACACAATGGGCTTCAGATCTTCTTGGTCGAGAGATCCGCTTCTCTACCAAAGATTTTGATAGTCTCCTATCGACACGAGAGTCACCTTCTTCGATCAGAATCATTGAAAATCCGGATGTTAGCTTTGCGGATGTGATCGGTCACGAATCTGCGAAAGAAATCATTCGCCGAGCTTTTGATAAACTAAACAATATTGACTTAGCCATCGAGACAGGAACTGATGGCCCCACTCGAATCATTACCTATGGCCCTCCAGGAACAGGAAAGTCTTTGTTTCTAAAGGCTTCTGCGCGAGAGCTTGATGCGATTTATGTGGAAATGAATATTGCCGATCTTATGACGAAGTGGCAGGGAGAATCTGAGCAAAACATCAAAGCTTTTTGGGATGAGATTAAGCGCCGTGGTCTACGTGGCGAGCGAGTCTTGATCTCGATGGAAGAAGTAGATTCATTCGCCCGTGATCGAGATGCGGGAATCGGCAATGACACGAAATCAACAATGCTCAACATTACTCTGACCGCTCTTCAAGATCTCTCAGATATGAAAATGCCAAACATCGTGATTATTGCAAACACCAATAAACCTTGGGCGTTAGATTCGGCCTTCACTCGAGCAGGACGATTTGATCGTGAAATTTATTTTGGTCTGCCTGAGGTCAGCCTTCGTGAGGCTCTGCTCATCAAATCCTTTGAAAAATATGCAGCACGATTGCCTGAAAACTGGAAAGATCTGATGAAAGATCTCTCTCAACAAATGGAAGGTTGGTCGGCCGCTGAAATCACCGAAGGTTTCAGTCGACAAGTCAGAGAACAAATCTTTTCTGAACTGAAAAACTTAAGAGATAGCGGCAAACCAATTGATGCCTGGAGGATTTCAGGAGACAAATTAAAAGAAGTCTTTCAAGAACTATCAGAAAGCTTTCCAGGAACTTCAAAAATTGATCTCGAAAGATTTTTCAACCATCGCGATCGAAATGCACAGCAGCGACAACAGCTCGATGAAGCGGAGCCCGGAAGTC
>JBMTHG010000408.1:0-1042 GCA_049436045.1 Bdellovibrionota bacterium | reverse complement strand
ATTTTTCTCAAGAAAGTCTTCCAGCTTCGAAAGACTAACTGTTCTTACCGTCTCAGTTTGCGTCTTCGTACCCGTCGAGCCCTCAGAAGACCAGGTGAAGCTATGCTCATCTAAAAGACTGGCTTGAAGCTCTGGGCTGTTTGAAAAAGGAAGCGCATCAGCAGAACTCGACGGATCATCACTACCTGAAGCTAAGAGAGCAATCGCACCCACAGTGACAATCGCGGCCATGGGCAAAAACAAATTGGCCGCAGACGAGCTACTTTTTGCTGTTACCGCAGCGGGCATCGAAACCGAAGCCGCTTGAGGGTTTTTAGGATTTTTATCTTTGTTTTCTTCGTCGGCCTTATCTTGATTTTCTAAGGCATCTCGGGCCTCTTTTGCCGTCAAATTGCCGCTTCGAAGAGAGTCGGCCGTGCTTCTTTGATTATCAGCCTCTTCAGAATTTAGTTTTGCTTCTTTTGTTTGTGCTTCTCTAAGTCGATCCACGGGACCATTCAAAACAGACATCGGATTTTTGGGTGTTGGCTTTTTGGGTGTTGGCTTTTGGGATGTTGGATTTTCAAATGTGGCCGTCTCACCACTGGGGGCTCTTCTTTTAATCTGCGCTAAGATTTCAGAGCTCGAAATCGCATTTAAAAGAAAAAATATCGTGAGAAATTTGATCGTCATTTTTGAAAAAACTTTTTTCATCTTTTATTTTTTTCTAGTTTCATCTTCTCGAATTTTTCTTATCGAAACTCCGCTGCATCAACCTGACCACTTGTAGAATCTCTTAAAGCCGCATGAAAATTGTCGTCTACGCCAGTCTCTCTCGTTGCGGCTGCCGAAGGCCGAAGGCTCTTTTGAACCTCATCGTTATGCTTTTTCATATGCGCTTGGATCATGCTTTTAAGATCAGTAGATGGGTTTTCGCCGTTTGCCATGGAGCGACCGAACTGGTCTACAGCCGCTTTTGATCGCTCCGCCATTTCTTTTAAAGGGCTAAAAAGATCGCCAAGTGAGCCATTGGCCTCATTGCCGCTTCTTTTGAATGCCTCGC
>JBMTHG010000407.1:0-1047 GCA_049436045.1 Bdellovibrionota bacterium | reverse complement strand
TGGAGCTTGCCCGTGATCACGTCACTAAAGAAGAAGTTCAACGTATTACTGAACATATTGACGCAAGGTTTAACCGCCTTGAAGAGAAAATTGACCGGCTTATTTCTAAGGGGTAAGTGAGATGAAAAAACGTAATGTTTTTAATAAAGAACAGGAATCGCAAATTAAAAAAGATGTCGAGCCAACAAGAAAAAACAAGTTGGAAGATTACATAAAGGCTGACGAAGAAACTTACACGGCTAAAAAAGCTAATGCCCGAGAATATGCTGTTGGGCGCAGTAAAGAGCCGGAACTAATAGCAAAAACAAGAATGGCTATGGGTTATGACAAACCAATTGGCTCTTATGACCCCTCGAAAACAGCAAAAAGCGTTGCTAAAGAAGCGATTAGCAGGGAACTCGGTGAAAAAAAGTTTGGGGATAAGCAAATAAATGATAAAGAATTTTCAGATTTTTTGGCTGAGTCGAGGCAAGACATGGACGAACTTGCAGACCAATACAAGCGAGAGCGTCGTGGAATGAAAAAAGGCGGTATGGTTAAATCTTCAGCCTCTAAGCGGGCTGATGGCTGCGCCGTTCGCGGTAAGACCCGTGGAAGGATGGTGTGATGGAACACAAAGACTCCGAGCGCACTAAGCGCTTGAAAGAATCTAAGATTACTGACGATTTCTTGGGCATCAAAAAAGGCGTTAGATATGGCGCCACCAAGCTAAGCGAAGGTTTAGATCGTCTTGGTTTTACTGGTGAGAAGAAGAAAGAAGCAGAACCCGCAAAGAAAGCCAAGGGTGGCATGGTCAAATCCTCAGCCTCTAAGCGGGCTGACGGTTGTGCCGTCCGTGGCAAGACTCGCGGAAGGATGGTGTGAAATGGCTAAAGAAAAGAAAAAAAGCATGACTAGGGCTGAACTTCTTGAAGATGCCGAACTAGAAACCGAGCTTCCTAAAAAATACACAAATCCAAAGCCCGGATCTACAGAAAGACCAATACCAAGAACCGCTAGACTAAACTTTATTAGAGATTTTATTCCTGAGGGTAAAGGCCCAGTCCC
>JBMTHG010000406.1:0-1049 GCA_049436045.1 Bdellovibrionota bacterium | reverse complement strand
AGACAAAAGCGAAGATCAATCGTGAAGCGGCGTCACGAGAAGGCGAAATTTTCAAATCAGATGCGGAAGCTTTAAGAGCTTCAGAAAAATTAAAGCAGATTGAGATTCCAGAAAATATGAGCGCCATTGATCTTGTTCAGGCGAGCACGCAAAGTCTTTTTGTTCAATTTTTAGACGATCTGAGCTTCGCTCGTCTCAAAGATCGCTACAATTTTAAGCGCTCCAGCTCGCTAGATCGCACGATCAAGGAGCATAATCCGTCGGAAGCAGATATTTTAAATTCGGAAAAAATTGAATTTATCAATTCGAGAACCCCGCAGGAGTTGGCGGATATTTTTTCACGAAGCGATATCGAGTTGGTTTGGAGAGTTTCGAGGCAGCTCGAAAGAATCTCAGAGGCTAGAAGAGATATCTTTGAGGTCTTTCATAGGCGTGATTTAGAGATGGCCTGGAGAGAAGTGCAGTTTTTACAATTCAATAACAATCGACTGCCAGAGAATTTAAGCCAGCTCAATGACAGCTATCAGTCAAAGTTAGAATTTTTAATACTACAAACCTTTGATGGGCATTCGGTGAAAATCATCGATTTGATGGGTCGAAACAAGATCATTGATGCCGTTTACTCTAAACTCAGCATCAAGGAAAAAAACTTTCTCGGAACTGATCTAGTATCTAGAGAGCGGCTCGAAGAAATTAATTTTAAACTGCCAGAAGACAGACTTTTGCCGGGCTTAAGCGATGATGTTTTGAAAGCCTTCATTTCTGATAATCTGCCGCGCTTATTGCAAGAAGATATGATTGCCACAAAACTGAAAGATCATGTCTTTGAGAATTTAGATCTGGCGGTTCGAAGTTTGCGTAACAGCCCTATGAGGGAGTTCGAGGCCTTTCAAAAAGAACTAAAATCGCTTGAAGAGAGCAGAGTTTTGCTTGAATCCTGGTTGACCTCTCAACCCTAAGTTTTAAGATGAGGCCTATGAGAAAACTTCTGTTTGTTTTAGTCGTTGGATTTTCACAGGCCTGTCAGAGCCAAGTCACTCAAGAGGATG
>JBMTHG010000405.1:0-1049 GCA_049436045.1 Bdellovibrionota bacterium | reverse complement strand
AGTTTTCTTCGAAGCCCTTTGAGCCCCATCCTCTTTTCGTGGGGCTCATCGAGACGGCGCTTCGCCTAAAAACTGAGTGACTTAAAGAATTTCACAGGCCTTAAGCTCTAAGCTGTTTAAGATCTCATTGGCTGAAGTCTTTAGCGGATCTTGTTCAGTCGCTTGATAGAGCTCCAGAAGTTTCGACGTCCAGTCGGCGCCAAGATTTTTGTATTCTTGACCAGTCAATTTTTGGTCGAGTTTATGAAAGTTTTCCAACGAGGTGTATGCCTTTGAAGCTCGTCGGGCATCATCCTCAGAAATCTCTTCGACAGAGTCATAAATAGTGATTCGCCCATTGATTTCAAGCATGACCATATTGTCATTTTCAAGATGAACAGGCTTCGATCTATCAAAATTTATATCAGTCGCTTCGAGAGGTAAAAGTTGGCTGAGATCACCGGTAAAAGAATATTGCAAACCTCTCGCCTCTGCAAACTTATCAAGATCCTCTTTCGTGTTTAAGATTGTTTTTGAAACGCTGGGGTTTATCGCTCGCTCGGAGACAGACTCGCCATAAATCGCTTCGAAATTTTTCGAGCTCAGACTCTCTTTTAGCTTCGAATCATAGGCTTCAGAGCGATGAATCACATATTCAATTTCTCGCTTACTGTTTTTTAAGCTTTTCGATCCCCGAGTGAAAAAGTCAGCCATTAAAAAATCTAAGTTTGAAAGTTTTTCAGATTCGGGCACTGAAATTTTTCTTCCAGATTTTTCATAGCGATTAAGAACATTTTCGGCGCCTTTTTTAAAGCTGGCATCGATAAAGCTTGAAAGATCAGACGAGTTGTTCTTGAAACTTTGCTTTAGCTTCTCTAGAGGCTCCCCACCGGCAGAACCATCGCCGTAAACAATCGAAAGGCTCCCGGTTCGCGTATAAGAAGCTAAATCTCGAACGCTATAGGCATCGTCATTCGCCATGCTTTGAGAAGCAAAACTGATTGCCAAAATAAAAGTGGAAATAGAAAAATCCCGTAAGTTACTCATTAAATTATCCTCCAGCGGCCATA
>JBMTHG010000404.1:0-1052 GCA_049436045.1 Bdellovibrionota bacterium | reverse complement strand
GCCAATGGAGGGTGTTCCTGCTCTAGCATCTTGGCTAAGCTAAGTTTGCTTAGCCAATTTCGAACAAAGTGCGCCGTAAACTCAGGGCCATTGTCTGAGCGAATATAATCCGGCAGGCCGTGAATCATAAAGAGATCTGCGAGCGCTTCAACCACATCTTTTGAAGTCAGTCGACGAGCCGTCTTGATCGCAAGTTCAAGACTTCGTCTCTAAAGCGCTTTCATAGGCAATAGCTTAGATCTTTTTTAAGAAAAAGCCTGTGTTTACCATGCGCAGAGCTTCGCCGGCATTTGAGTCGATTCGTTTAATCATATACATAATTCCGCTTTTGAAGACCACAAGTCGATTTGGCTTTGGGAGAATAAAAGTCCCAAAACCATCTTCCATTAAGAGGGCGCTTTCCTCCGAATTTGAAAGGTGATCGATGGCTGTGTCTCCAATCGAATTTGTAGGTTCCCTTTTTGATTCCGCTAAAAGGAGCTCACCTCCCCAGCGGGCATTCCAAGACTTGTGACAACAGAAACTATAAGCCCCAACTCGATCATTGTCGTCGTCATGCCAGCTCAAAGCTGAGCCTTGGGGATAGATAAAATTTCTCAGTGTCATACACTGCCAGGTATCTCCGCGGTTGCCTAGCCAGGGCTCGAGGGTGCCGCTGAAGATGAGTTGATTCATACGATCAAAAAAAATTTTATTTCCCTCTGAGGAGGACGAGCCAACCGTTCTCCCGTTAGAAAGCTCTAATGGTTCTGAGCGATAAGGTTGACTTTGGAGAAATCGCCCATCATTCAAGCGATAGACCTTGTCCCAAAATAAAGCGTCGTTATAGCTAAAAAGCTCTTACTCAAAAGCCATATGAGCGGAAAGAAAGTCTTTGTTGTTAAGAAAGTTATCAATCACGATAAATCTAGAATTTTCTATGCGGATTTCCATTTTAAATCTTCTTCTGATTTACTTTGAATATCTAAATTTTGGTGAAGAGACTCTGTAATGCACAACAGAGCTTGAATGCCAAATAGTGCGCCCAGGTGATTTTTTGTGTCGTAAAGTGG
>JBMTHG010000403.1:0-1061 GCA_049436045.1 Bdellovibrionota bacterium | reverse complement strand
GAAGATATCGAGCATTTTCTTCCGACTCATTCAATCTAAATTCGGGAGAGAGAAAATGAAAGTCGCATTGAGGGCAGTGATGATAAATCTTTTTGTCGGCGGTGTCGTTTATTGAGCTGGTTTCTTTTGATTGGCAAACTAGGCAGTTCACGCTAGTTATTGTGATCGATTTGTGGAGTGGGCGACAGAAAATGTTTTCGAGTTTAGGTTTTTTCGGATGAGAGTTTCATGAAGGCTTGGCTTCAAAGAGTTTTTCATTTTTTTATTAGGACGTTCGCGATTATAAATCCTGAATTCTTCATATTTTATCTCAATCGAGTCTTAAATTTTTTAATGCCGCAGCCAAAGCGACCATCTTTTCCGCAGTCGCATATCGCAAGCGGGGTGAGCATATCGGGTGCTCGCGTCTTGTATTGCATGCATCATCTTGCCTTAGGAGGGGTTGAGATTTTTGCGCTTGAAATGGCTCAAGCTTTAAAAAATCAGGGGGCCCAACTCATTTTAATCACTGAAAAGCCCAGTGATTCGAGGTGGATTAAACGTTGGGGGCATCTGTTTGAAAAAGTGTATGAGCCGGCAGAATCTCGATCGAGTCGAGAAGTGAAAAAGATGATTTTCAAAATTTTGAGCGAATCGAATGTTTCGTGCCTTTATATTCATCATCACGGAGCTGCCTATCATTTGCTGCCAGAGATAAAAAAAGATTGGCCTGCCTTGAGGGTGATTGATTCGCTTCATATTTTGGAGTTGCCGATGTATCAGTTTGGCTATCCGCTTTTGAGTGCTTACTATTCAAACTTGATCGACAGACATCATGTGGTGAGCCTTCAATTGAAGGAATATCTTAAAGCTTATGGAGTCAGTGAGAAAAAAATTGTTTTAAGCTATTTGCTGCGCCGAGAGTTGCCGAATGAGCTAACTTTGCCTCCGCTTGAAAACGAAAAGATTCGAATTGCTTTTGTCGGGCGATTAGAAAAACAAAAAGCTCCGTGGTCATTTTTAAAAATGGCGTCGATTTTATTGAAACAGCTTCCTGATCGATTGACTTTTACGATTGTTGG
>JBMTHG010000402.1:0-1069 GCA_049436045.1 Bdellovibrionota bacterium | reverse complement strand
ATTTGTTTTGGCTTCAATCGCATTTCATCTGCTAATTGAGTACTCGGGCGTTTTAAAAAATCAAACAAACCAAAATAGCTCATAATCAGGCGCCGATCTCGAGGTTCATTGATGGCTCCCGAGAGCAAGCCTAAAATTGCCCTTAGATAATTGGAGGCGCGTCGAAGGTGATGCATCACGCCCTGCTTTGTGATTCCAAAGTGTTTGGCAATTTCATGTTGAGTTCGGCCCTGTTTGAAAAACTTTAATATTAACTTCATTTTTTCATCGGGAAGAAAATCAGAAAGCTCAAGCAAAGCCTCTAGGCGCTGCAAATCATCGAATCTTGATGAATTATCAGGAGCTGCGATGAAATCTTTTTTATGAGCCCCTTCTGTTGGAGATACTTGTGCATCAATTTCCACAACATTTAGCAGGGGTAAAAGCTTTGTGATTTGCCGAGCTTGATTGGTTGAAACATTGAATTGAGTTTCGATCTCCTCCATTTCTAGGTCGGCTAATCCTAAAATTTTTCTTTCGTGATTAGCAGCTAAAAGCTTTCTAGCCAGAAGCTCGGCCTGTGAGCTCAGCGGTGTTTGACTTCGAAGTTTTCTAATGTCATCGCGCATGCGCTTTCGTATGGAGTGATAAACATAGCTTGAAAATTTAAAGCCAAATGAAGGCTCAAAACCCTCGAAACTGAGATTCAAAGTAAACAACTGCTGCCCCAAATGATACTCCCAATCGGATTTAGAGCTATGGCGCGTGACCACATGAACAACGAGTCCAAGATTTCTACGAATAAATTCATCACGCATTTCATCCCAGACCAAAATTTCCTTCAGCAGATCGGGATGACTGGTTTTAAAATTAGTATCATTTCGCTTAGCAAGAAGAGGGTGAATAAAATCTTTGATCTGATCGCGACGACTTCTAGGAACGCCCTCCTGAAAGATACCCCGATGAATCGCCATCGAGATCAATCGAGTTTCAAGCTCAACTAAGCGCAAGAAAAAATCTCGCTCTCCTTCAGACGTAAAGGCATCAAGGCTTCTCATTCGCCTCATAAATGAAGCCACCGGAGAGGCTG
>JBMTHG010000401.1:0-1070 GCA_049436045.1 Bdellovibrionota bacterium | reverse complement strand
CAGAGAGCTCAGAGTCTAAAGATCAAGAGTTTTCAAACGAAGAGCCGTCGAACGAAGAAGCATCGAATGAAGAGACTTCGAATGAAGAGGCGGGAGTCGATGAGGATAATGAAATGGCTCTGGGCATGATTGACCCGAGCACTGCCTCATATTCGATGAAAGAAGAAAAAGACGAGCAGCTTCTGTCTCAGCTTGCGGAAATTAATGCAAAATTTGATCTCATCTTAAAGCACCTTAAAAATGAGCAACTTAAAAATCGAAATCCAGAAGAAAATTCAGAAGAGAACTCAATGCTGCTGCTCGAAAAGCCTTCTGAAAATCTCTTTGAGAATCTTTTTGGGGATTTCCGCCGCTCATTTCTAGCGAGTGCCCTCGTGGGACCTCCTTCTCGAGAGCTTAAGTCTTCCCGCACTAGATTTAGTAGACAAAACTTTAATCGAGCAAACTCTGAAAATGAAAACTCAAGCCTTGTCTCGGGAGACCCCTCATCCACCTCAACGGCAAACTCAACTACAAAAGAGGCATTAGGAGAAAGAGCTGGCAATCTCTCAAATCTGGCTGTCGTTTCAAGTTTATCAAACACCTTTAATTCAACCGCAGCCGCCCCGACAGGCCTTGATCCTCAAATTGCTGATCAAACCGAAGCTCTCGCCGGGGAAATATTCGATCCACGCGAAAATACTGCCATGGCCGCTAACTCACGAAACGCTGAATCAAACGATAAAGACTCTAAGCAGAGCCACTCCCAAGTTTTCGCATTAGTCTCTTTGATTAAAACGTCTCTCGATAAAGCATTGAATCGAATTCCTGAGATTGCGGGATTCATGGATTTGATCAACTCATCGCCTTTGAAATTGGCGAACAGAGGAAATTCATCGAAGCTCGGCCCATCTGATAGAGCGAGTCATGAGTCTGGAACTTCTGAGAATACTCCTCAAGCAGCAGAGCCCAAACTTCTCGCTACTCTCAATGAGCGTCGAAAGTTGCTAGCTGAGCCTGAATCAGTTTCTTGATCACTCCGGTCTCGACTAAATCCAAAACCATTTGATCGTGAGGATGAAATCCGGCAG
>JBMTHG010000400.1:0-1070 GCA_049436045.1 Bdellovibrionota bacterium | reverse complement strand
CAGAGAGCTCAGAGTCTAAAGATCAAGAGTTTTCAAACGAAGAGCCGTCGAACGAGGAGGCCACAAGCTCTGGCAATGCTGAATTAAATGACTTAGGACTCATTGATCCGAGAACATCCTCAAATTCGTCGGTGGATCAAATTGAGACTCCTCGCAATGAGGACGAAAAACAGAATCTTATGTCTCAGTTTGCGGCTATTCAGCAAAAGCTCGATCTTATCTTGGAGAATCTGAAAAAGCAAAACTCTGAGACAAATCTTAAGTCAAACCTGTTCGAAAACAAGAATGTAAATCACAGAAAAACTCCGGGCCGCCCTTCTTTAAAATCAGCTAGATTCGTGAGATCAGGTTCATTCGATTTTGGTAATATTGCTAAATCAAATCTTAGAAATATAATTGATCCAGCTTCTTCTGTTTCAAGCCCTAATCTCAGAAGTCCTAATGATCCAGATTCAAGTCTTGTATTAGGAGACTCTTCAATCGGAAGCTCTTCGATCGCGCCCTCTCATTTGGATTCGAATGAAAATTTTAGCTCTGAAAACGACACGAGCTCAGAAATTGTCTCAGGCTTATCAAAGACCGCTGACTCAGAGTTTGATTCTCAAATCGAAAATCTCGAAAATGAGATATTTGATGTCGGCATAATCGAGAAAAATGAAATTGCTGCTGATTCTTTTAGCTCTGAATCAAACTCTAAAGATTCGAGGCCGATTAAACCTTCATTGAAGAAAATTTTGAATTTAACCTCCTTCAATAAATTATCTTTTAATGAACCCGCACTAAACCGAATGCGTGAGATCATGGGCTTTTTTGAAATGAAAAATTTATCAATTTCAAACTCGGTTCAAAAAGATGCACCGCCATTCGACGCCGTAAAATCTGACCACTCTAGCGCTGGCCCTAAAACTTCTGAGAATAAGCCTAAACAGGCAGAGCAACAGGCAGGGCCAAAACTTCTGGCTAATCTAAATGAGCGTCGAAAGTTGCTAGCTGAATCTGAATCAGTTTCTTGATTACTCCGGTCTCGACTAAATCCAAAACCATTTGATCGTGAGGATGAAATCCGGCAG
>JBMTHG010000399.1:0-1074 GCA_049436045.1 Bdellovibrionota bacterium | reverse complement strand
TGTTGGGGTTTTGTTAAAGCCAATAGGCTTGAAAAATCAAAGCCTTAGTGTGAAATCTCGATGTTTCATTAGAGCTAAAATGAACCCATCGAGATCGGTTTTAAGGGGCCGAACTTGCTCTCAACAATCGCATTCCATTCTTTGGCCGAGCCGCCAAACACCATGAAGAAGACAGGGTTTAGAAGTTGATAGGATGGCCCCCCTGATGCCATGGGAGCATAAAAAATTTCAATTTCGTCTCCCACCTGCATGGGCAAAAGTCGACCAACTATTTGGCCCTCTTGATTGACGAGGCCTCCGGTGAAAATTTTTGACCCCATAGGAAGTCGATGTGTCTGGCCGTAGCAAAAAGCGGTTCCAATAACAGGATCGAGATTGCCAGATCGTGGCGAGTTTGAGGATTCTCCCGGACATTCAAAAAATCGAGGAATGCTATCCGTATTCATAAATTTCTTCGGATCGAAGCGATTGCCACTAAAACTCTTTTTTACGTGTTCGACTAAATACGGGCCCATCTTCTTCATCATTTCGGCAAAGTTTTCTATCGACTTTTTTACGCTCGAAAAACACAAACTGGTAACATCAAGTCTCTCTCGACGCGATAGTTCTGCGCAAATTTTTTGAAGAACTTCATCATACTCTTCCCAGTTAAACTCTTTTTCGACATCTGATCCTTTAAAAAAACGTCGTGTGTCTGTCACTTTAATCTCTTGATGTCCGTATTCGTCTGGCGGCAAAATTTCAACTTCCAATTTTCCAGCAACCTGCTCTGCTAAACTCGCAGCTCGTTCCTGAATTCTTCTAAAAGAGGGAGAGTTAAGAAATTCTTCAAACTCTTGATAGTTATTGATGTTTAGCTTTCTCAGCTCGTTAGGAGCCTTGTTCTGGATAGTGTCATAAGCTTCTTGAAGGCATTGCTCCGCAGCGGAAGAATTTAAGCTTAAGGCTTCAGCCGGCTCGCTCAAAAAAATCAAGAGCAGTAAAAGCCATCTGATGTTTAACTTCTTTAACACAAAGAATTGGCCTGCAAGTTTGATTCCGGCTCGAGCCCTTGAATTTCTTCGCTTTAAAGGC
>JBMTHG010000398.1:0-1077 GCA_049436045.1 Bdellovibrionota bacterium | reverse complement strand
TGATCGGTGGCTTCGATGAAGTGCGAAAGCTTTTCAGTCAAACATCTGAGGCGAGTCGGCGAAATTTAAGCCCTTCGTATTTTTCTTTCAATATCCCGGGCGGCCGCTGCGAAACTTGTCGGGGTGAAGGTTACGTCAAAACAGAAATGTATTTCTTAGACGATCTTTATCTCATTTGTGAAGACTGTGAAGGCAAGCGATATAAAAAAGAATGTCTTCAGATCAAACTTCGAGGCAAAAATATTGCAGACGTCTTGAATATGAGCGTCACCGAAGCAAAAATTTTCTTTAGTCATTCTTCGAACTTACTGCCAAAACTTCAACTTCTTGAGAAAGTAGGCTTGGGCTATATTCGCATCGGTCAGAGCAGCCAAAGTCTATCAGGGGGTGAATCTCAGAGATTAAAAATCGCCTCTGAAATCGGCTCTTCTTCAAAAAGAAATCTACTTTATCTTCTCGATGAACCGACGACCGGTCTTCATGTGAGCGAAATCGAGCTTTTGATTCGACTTCTCAATGAATTGGTCGAGGCCGGAAACACTGTTCTTGTGATTGAGCATCATCTTGATGTTCTTAAATGTGTCGATTGGCTGATTGATATTGGCCCAAAGGCCGGAAAATCTGGCGGTGAAATTGTGGCTGAGGG
Organism: Bdellovibrionota bacterium; assembly: GCA_049436045.1. GTDB lineage: Bacteria > Bdellovibrionota > UBA2394 > UBA2394 > UBA2394 > JBMTHG01. The sequence goes on along the minus strand of JBMTHG010000398.1, from coordinate 431 downwards.
AAGCCCGGAAGAGGTGGCTCGAAAGAAAACTCTGACGGGAAAATACTTGGCTGAACTTTTGAAGAAGTCTTAGCCACCAAAGAATTACTTTTTATTCTTCACTTCTTATCTTTTATTTCTTCTAAAAGTTTTTCGAACTCTTCTTGAAGAGACATGAGTTTTTCTTTCATCTGCAAAATGATATCTATTCCTGCAGCGTTCACTCCCATATCTTTTTTTAAAGCCGCCGCGGATTTAATTTTTTCGAGGTCCTTCGATGAGAGAGTTCTTTTTTGATCATTCGAAAAATCGATGATGCCTTCACTCTCAAACTCTTCAATTTCTTTTTCGTTAAGATCTACGATTTTCGAAATCTCTTCGAGACTAAATTCTTCTTTCATTTTTTCTCTCTCCATGTCACCCAAAGCGTTCCTCTTCGTTTACCATCAAAA
>JBMTHG010000397.1:0-1077 GCA_049436045.1 Bdellovibrionota bacterium | reverse complement strand
TGATCGGTGGCTTCGATGAAGTGCGAAAGCTTTTCAGTCAAACATCTGAGGCGAGCCGACGAAATCTAAGCCCTTCGTATTTTTCTTTCAATATTCCGGGCGGCCGCTGTGAGACCTGTCGAGGTGAGGGATATGTCAAAACCGAAATGTATTTCTTAGATGATCTCTATCTGATTTGTGAAGATTGTGAAGGCAAGCGATATAAAAAGGAATGTCTTCAGATCAAGCTTCGAGGCAAAAATATCGCTGACGTTTTAAATATGAGTGTCACTGAAGCTAAAATTTTCTTTAGCCACTCTTCGAACTTGCTGCCAAAGCTTCAACTCCTTGAAAAAGTGGGCTTGGGTTATATTCGCATCGGCCAAAGCAGCCAAAGTCTATCGGGGGGAGAATCTCAGAGATTAAAAATCGCCTCTGAAATTGGCTCGTCCTCAAAAAGAAATCTGCTCTATCTTCTCGACGAGCCAACGACAGGTCTTCATGTCAGCGAGATTGAGCTTTTAATTCGACTTCTCAATGAACTGGTCGAGGCCGGAAACACCGTTCTTGTGATTGAGCATCATCTTGATGTTCTTAAATGCGTCGATTGGCTGATTGATCTCGGCCCGAAGGCCGGAAAGTCCGGCGGCGAAATTGTGGCAGAGGGAAGCCCTGAAGAAGTGGCTCGAAAGAAAACTCTCACCGGAAAATATTTGGCAGAACTTTTGAAGAGATCGTAGCCACCAAAGAATTACTTTTTATTCTTCACTTCTTATCTTTTATTTCTTCTAAAAGCTTTTCAAACTCTTCTTGAAGAGAAACGAGCTTCTCTTTCATTTGCAAAATGATATCAATTCCCGCGGCGTTTACTCCCATATCTTTTTTTAGGGCAGCGGCGGATTTGATTTTTTCAAGGTCTTTCGACGAGAGCATCTTTTTTTCGGCATTGGTAAAATCAATGATGCCTTCACTCTCAAACTCTTCAATTTCTTTTTCGTTCAGATCGACGATTTTCGAAATCTCTTCGAGACTAAATTCTTCTCTCATTTTTTCTCTCTCCATGTCACCCAAAGCGTTCCTCTTCGTTTACCATCAAAA
>JBMTHG010000396.1:0-1080 GCA_049436045.1 Bdellovibrionota bacterium | reverse complement strand
ATTGCGATTAGCGCATTTCGCATCATTCCTAGCGTTTCGCGACTAACCAATGCTTTTCAAGAACGAAAATTTGAAAAATCTCAGGCTGATATTCTCTTCGCTAGTTTGAGTTCTTCATTCGCCCTAAAGGCGTCAAAAAACAAAATAGACATCAAATCCCAGACTTTTGACGAAATGCAATTGATTAATAAGCAAGCGAATGATTCTAAAGACGTCACCATTGAGCTTCAAAACTTAAAATTCGCATATTCCCAAGAGCAATCTTTGGTGATTACGAAACTCAATCATATTTTCGATACAGGTTTACTCCACGTCGTGCGAGGCGATAGTGGAAAAGGTAAGTCAACACTTTTATCTTTGATCATGGGTGCAGAAGAAGCTCAAGATGGTCAGGTTCTCTTCAATCAAGTCCCTTTGAAGTCCTCACTTATTTTTAAGGACCATCAGATTGCGTATGTGCCACAATCAGTCGCTGCGCTTGACTACTCGCTTTCAGACAACATCGCTTTGGCCTTCGGAGAAAACGAAACTATCGACGAAAATAGACTCTGGTATGCAATTACAACTGCGGGATTAGCTGAGTTCGTCGAGTCGCTGCCAAATGGCGTTCGTACTAGGGTCGGTGAACTTGGCTCAAGAGTATCAGGCGGCGAACTACAAAGAATTGGCTTGGCTCGAGCTCTTTATAGAGAACCACGAGTTCTGCTGCTAGACGAAGCTACATCGAACCTTGACTATGAAACAGAACACAAAATACTCACAAACTTGGCAAGCTTTAAAGACCAACTTCTAATCATTATTGTTTCTCACAGTGACCACGTGGCACAATTTGCTGACAAAATTCTAGAACTGTGAGTTGATCGAAGATAAATCAGTTTTTCTGACAGCTAAAAACTCTGTTTTGATGAATGTCTCGTCTATTTCTCGATAAGTTGCAATACGGAAGAGTCCCAAGAAAGTGAATCGGTAAATTTCAAAGTTGTGTTCTCTAAAAAAGTACCAGAAATCCAGAAAATATGTTTTTGCATCAACGCAGGTGCCTCCAAATTCAAACTGAATGGCTTTTATGAAATTGATCGG
>JBMTHG010000395.1:0-1085 GCA_049436045.1 Bdellovibrionota bacterium | reverse complement strand
CATGATGAAGGTAATGGCCGACGTGCTTTGGGTGATGCCTCCAGCAACGACGCCAATCAGTGAGCTTAAGTAAGTATTTTGAGTCAGGCGGCTCATGATGGCTCGGAAGCCGCGGCCTGCCATGAGGCGGAGGTTGTTAGAAATAAAGCGAACGCCGATAAAGAAAAGTCCAAGGCCTGCAAGGATAAGGCCAGCAATTTCTGCTGTGGAGGGGTTTTTTATCATTTAGTTAGGATTGAAGGCTATGTTTTTAGTGAATGCAAATATTTTCTTCCTTTCTAGGGGCTTGCTTTTTAGGTCTAATTGCCTATGGATTAAGTCAGTATGGAACCACTCAGCCCTCAGTATTCAGGTAAGCCTCTTGTGAAAAAGGAGTTAGCGGACAACCCTTTTGAGCAGTTTCGTTTATGGTTTGATGAGGCGATGGTCCAAAAAATTCGTGAACCGCATGCTATGGGGCTGGCCACTGTGGATAGCTCGGGCCAACCCGATTTACGGAGCGTTTTGCTCAAGGAATTCGACTCCGAAGGCTTTATCTTTTACACAAACCTTGAAAGTGCCAAAGCCCTCCAGATAGAGGCCAATAATAAAGTTGCTCTCCTGTTTTTGTGGAAAAAACTGATGCGCCAGGTCCGGATTCAGGGCGTCGCCTATAAAGTTGATCGCGAAAAAGCCGCTGAATATTTTAAAACGCGGCCTCGTGGGAGCTGTTTAGGCGCTTGGGCTTCAGAGCAAAGCCGAGAAATCCCCTCAAGAGAGGCCCTAGATGCGCGTTATCAAGAAATGGAAGCTCGTTTTGCAGGGAAAGCGGTGCCTTTGCCTGATTTTTGGGGCGGCTATAAGGTTAAGCCGATTAAGTTTGAATTTTGGCAGGGGCAGGATAATCGCTTGAGTGATAGGTGCTTATATGAACTCTCCTCTGGGGTCTGGACGAAGAAAAGGCTCGCTCCATAAACTTTTTTAAAAAAATTTACATTTTTTTGAACAAAACGACCTCAGGCTCAGTCTATACTTATAGAATCTGATTTTTGTTTGTTCTTTAGTTTGTTTTTAGAGGTTTGGAAACTCGGGGGATGCTTGAAGAG
>JBMTHG010000394.1:0-1086 GCA_049436045.1 Bdellovibrionota bacterium | reverse complement strand
ACCTTTACAACTTCAATCAGCTTGCGAAATTGAGTCAGACTCTGAAGCTTCTCCAAAAAACCAATCTTTTTCTTTTTCAAAGCCGCTAAAAAAATTAGGCTATGTTTATGGAATATCTTCACACCATGGTGAGAGTCAAAGACCTCAACAAAAGCCTAGAATTCTATTGCAAGGCTTTAGGTCTTAAAGAGGTCCGTCGAATCGAAAATGAAAAGGGGCGATTTACGCTCGTGTTTCTAGCTGCCCCCATGGATGTTGAGCGCGCGAGCGAAATGAAATCTCCGATGATCGAACTTACCTACAATTGGGATCCCGAAGACTATCAAGGCGGGAGAAACTTCGGTCACATCGCTTATCGCGTAGAGAATATTTACGATGCCTGCAAAAAACTTCAAGATCACGGAGTGACCATCAATCGTCCACCGAGAGATGGGCATATGGCTTTTGTTCGAAGTCCAGACGGAATTTCAATCGAACTCCTTCAGAAGGGCCCAAGCTTAGAACCTCAAGAACCTTGGGCGTCGATGCAAAACACCGGCAGCTGGTAGCTTGGCTTAGTCGTTGTTCTTGATGAAGCCGATATAAATCTAAAAACCCTTGTAATGATAAATAGAAGAAATTCAACCTTCACACCTACCTCGATAAGACATCGAGAGAGCTTCCCTAAGGAAGCTCTCTAAAGACCACTGAAAGTATTCAGGAGCATCTTTTAGCAAGAGATGGGTAGTTCAATTCCTGCACAAATAATTTCGTGAGTCTCACGATACTCGACACAATCTTCATAAGAATTAAACACCTCATCAACTAAAGTCTCACCATTGCATTCATAAAAGACACGTTTTTCATATTCTTGGTTGACCACGGGTTGATTTCGCTCACCGGGATTATTATTGCTTTCTCCGTTTTCATCACCTAAACACCCTGCCAAATTTAAACCAACGGCTAAAAATAAAGCTGACTTTAAAATTAATTTCATATTTTACGTTCTCCTTGGTTCACTTTTTGTTTTTCAAACGAATTCACAACATATGAATGCAATCTCTAGGCCAGATCGCCTAGCTCTAAGCTCTTAGATTTCATGAACTT
>JBMTHG010000393.1:0-1094 GCA_049436045.1 Bdellovibrionota bacterium | reverse complement strand
AGTCCATCTCCACTGATCCATTTGTTCGTTATGCCAGAGATTAATGATCATTTTACTTTACGACTAGAGTAAATCTTTGTTTTGATCTAACTGCCTATCCCAATCAAAAGGAAGATTATCGACTGGGCAATAATCAGTAGCAATCGAGAGAAGGTAGTCAAGGTCGATGTCAAAAGAAAGATTAGCAGCTTTTGCTCTGGCTTTTGCGCTACTCAGCATCACTCTCAAATAACCCAGTTTCCCTGTTCGTTTTTGTTTCTTTCGTGCAAGGATGGCATTTTTGTTTTTATGGTACGAATCACGGTTTTGGCGCCTTTTTGATTCGCGATGCTTTTCATTGTATGTTTGCTTATGTTTCAACACTTGATCCGGGTGTTCTTTTTTCCAGAGTGCATTTCGTTGATTTTGGCAAGTTTTGCAATTGCTGCGCAAGCCGTCATGGCTACCTTTGCGCTTGTGAAATTCCAGGATTGATTTTACTTCATTGCACATTGAGCAGCGTTTCTCTTGCAAGGGAAGCATAATGTTCGGGCGAGCTTCCGAAATTGTAACCAGCAAAAACCTAGTTGTAGCATGCCGAAAGCAAGTCTGAAAGACGCCGCTTGAGGCATTTCAGACGATTAGCTTCTCCAATGGAAGCGCCCCAAAGGCGCTGGAATGACGCACTAGAAAAAGCAATAACAAGACAATCCAGCCCGCTACATTCGCGCATTTTCCTTTCCATCGTTTTAGTAAAAAGGCGGCCCTCAAAGGCCGCCGTTCAAGCTTTCTTAGATAGAAAAAGCAATTTTTAAGCCCTGTCTGGCACCGAGCACATTTTCAGCAACTCATTACCTAGGAACTGAGTCAGCCTTTTTGTATTTCGCCCCTCGTGGAGAAGCTCCGTCCCTTTGGGGGGACTCCGCATTGAAGAGAGCATCGGGGCTGGTCTAGCCTTTTTGTCCGTCGTTTCGCGCTTTGGGCGCTCCACTAGAGGAGAGATGCTCGGGAGAGGCTAAGCAAGGAGCTGAGTGTTTCTTGACGGCACCTTGCCTACGTTTATCGTATCTCAGCCTGTGAGCAAAATGTGGGCTTTTTCGTATCATGGCGATACA
>JBMTHG010000392.1:0-1097 GCA_049436045.1 Bdellovibrionota bacterium | reverse complement strand
CAACGGCTAAAAATAAAGCTGACTTTAAAATTAGTTTCATAAGTTATCTTTTCCTTGATTCAATTTTTTATTTTTCAATTTTCACTTTTTTAAATTTTATTTTTCAATCGCAATCATGCCTGCAAGAACTTCAAGCTTAAGATCCATCTGACCTTTCTCATTCGAATAGTTCGCTTGCATTCCTGAATAGTTGGAGGTTCTCGCTGGCTTGATCGTCGCGATTTGACTTTCAATGTTGCCCGCCTGAACCAGCGCCGAAAGCTCAGAAACATCAGTCATCGCAGTGGATGCGTCTTTGAAATTTAGAAGCCCAGCTTTTACTAAAGCTCTGACTTTTGCCGCGTCTTTAACTTTGAGATTCACCGTTGCTCCTTGAGAACACTTCTCACCTTGGTGAGAAAAGATCACTTTATCGCTCTCTCTTTTCACATCGACCTTCGTTCCTGAGCAATGACTGGGAACTTTGATTTCATATTTAAGGTCATCAGAAATTTTTTTATCGAAAAGAAGATTGAGGTTTCCTTTATCGAGCTCAATGCTGATTCCTTTCGCACTCACGACTTCGATTGCCACGCCCGATGCAAACAGAGCCGCCATAAAGAGATTAAAAGTATTTGTCTTTGTCATCATTTTCATCGTTAAGCCTTTCATTTATTTCGCTTTATTTCTTGTGTTCATCCTCGCAAAAAAATTCATTCATCTCCTAAACACTTTTTATCTATCTAAATCGACCAGCCACTAGCACAGACTTCTGCGCTTGCCAAATTTTCGTAAAACTCGAAAAAACAAGTCTAAAAACCCTAGTGATTCTAGACAGAAAGAATTCAACCTTATTTTGCTCGATTTGATGCAAATGAAACCGCCGAGTTAACATAATTCTCCCCGGCAGCTTTACTTATTTTTCTTTGAATTGAATAAGTCGAATGATGCCTTTGGCAGCCCTACGAAGCCAAGACTCATTCACCGCTTCGGCATTCTTCTTATCGATCCGAGCAAGCGCTTCGGCGGCACGGTTGCGAACACGATAGTCCTTATCCTTTAGAGCCTTAGTAAGGGCAGGCACGGCAGGTGCCGCCGCCTCACCGATCAGACCAAGC
>JBMTHG010000391.1:0-1097 GCA_049436045.1 Bdellovibrionota bacterium | reverse complement strand
TGTGCTCAGAAAAAAAAATGCAGAAAAAACGCTTTTTTTCGTTTTAGCTCTTGACTTTCACCCTAAATCCTCTACCTTAGTAATCATGAACAATAACCTATACAATAAAGAAGGCCAGTTGGTAAAGCTTACTGTTGAAGGCCCCTCCCCTTGGGCAGTTAATAAGGTCTTTGAATACAAAGGCTTTACCTTGACGATTGAGTGTGTCCGTGAGGATGACAATTACTGGCATGACGAAATCATCTGCTCCGCTGATGGCGAGATGATCGCCGCCAACCTTGAATTGCGTGTTTGGTGGCATGACGGTCGCCGCGCTCGCGGTCGCCGCAACCTTGACGCCTTTCATGCTTGGGTTGACGAACGTGTGGCCTAAAAAAACGAAAGTTTTTTTGCCGTAAAGCTTGACTCTCGCCCTCAACCCTCTACCTTAAAAATTATGAAAATGACCAAATACGCTTCCCAAGAAATCATGAAAGCCGCTGTCGATAGCGACCGCGACATCCGCGCTAAGGTGGTCGCAATCCTTAGCGCTCTCGACATTGAACTTGATCAACTCGAAAACGGCTTGATGCGCCAATTCTCTCAATTCGTTGTCGACGAGTACATGGAAGGCTACAATAGTGGCCGCGAGACTCAAAAGATTTGCCAATAATCTTTTTTTTTCTGTTGACTCTCACCCTCAACCCTCTACCTTAAAAATTATGAAAATGTTAAGCACAAAAAGAATAAACGAGCTTCGCGCGATGCGGGGCCTTGCTCCAATCACTGATGGAGAGGGCCAGGGCCGCCTCCCCATTATGAAGATTGAGATTGAAGCGCCGCGCGTCCATCAACTCGCGGCCATTGCTAGAAAGTACAAGGTGCGTTGACCTATGCGCTTCTCACTTACTCGACTTGAAAACGGCCTTTACCGCCTTTTTGACTACTCTTGCCAATGGTCGGGGATTTACAACCGCGACGGGTCTTTCCGTCACGGTCAAACGTCCTCCATCCGTCACCTCAATCAAATCAAAGAACATCAGTGGATATGAAAAAATAATCTTTTTTTCTGTTGACATTGCCCCAAAAATCTTCACCTTAATAAGCATGACAATGAT
>JBMTHG010000390.1:0-1100 GCA_049436045.1 Bdellovibrionota bacterium | reverse complement strand
CAAGCCTAAGACCGAAGCTCTTAGAACCCAACCGTACTTTTTGAAAATGGACTCGACCAATCGCATTCTTAAAACTATTTTAACCCAGGCAAGTTTTCTGTTGGGGCCTTCTGCGTCCATGGATAATCTTGTTTTTTGAACGTCGGATACAGTTGATCTAACGATTCTCTATCATATACAAAACCAATTTTAACGACCATTTTCACCTTTTTGCTGAGGTAGATGTCTTCAAGAGGTAATCCTATTTTCTTTTGAGAAAAGGCCAGAAATGGAACAAGAAGCACAAATGCAATCAGCTTAGTTCTCATAACGCAAAGTTGGTAATGGAAGATAGCTATTTTCATAGTTCGCGCGGCACGAAGCTATCAAATCTAATCTTCAGAGAGAATGAAAATAAAAAGCCGCTTCTGTACAAAAGCGGCTTCTCGTTGAAATGAATTAAAAAACTAAAACCAGCCTCCTCCAACAGCTTTGTACAAAGCAATGTTGGCATTAATCAGCTGTTTTTGTGAGTCTAGCCATTGATTCTGAGCTTCAAGTGATTCTCTTTGAGTCAAAAGCACTTCGAGGTAGTCTGCACGTGCTGCCTTAAACAATACGGTAGAAATCCTATTGGCTTCTTCAAGTGCGGTCACCTGATCTTTTTGTAAGGCTAATTGAACCTTAAGATTTTCTAAGCTCCAGAGCTGCGTTGAAACTTCGAGATAAGCCTTCAAAGACACCTTTTGAAATTCTAAAAAAGCTTGTTCTTGGTGTGCATTGGCAATAGTCAGTTGGGCTTTCAATTCATTTAAATTGAAAATCGGACTCAACAATTCTCCAGCAATTCTGAAAAAAATTGATTCTGGGTTAGAACTAAATAGATTCGCCTTAAAAGCCTCACGACCGTAACTTGAGGTTATGCCGATTGAGGGCAAAAAAGAGGCGCGCGCTGTTTTACTCATCAGTTTAGAAGCTTCAAGCTCCTGCAACACTTGCTTCAAGTCAGGTCGATTCAAGACGAGTTCTATTGGGATTTCATCAGTTGCCAATAACATTGGAATCGACTCGAATTGATCGGCTCTTTTGATCTCTAGTGTGGGATTACCAACCAAGAATCG
>JBMTHG010000389.1:0-1103 GCA_049436045.1 Bdellovibrionota bacterium | reverse complement strand
GACCGTACAAAAGCCTTATGATGTTGAGTTGGCGTTGATTGCCATGGCGTTTGGAATTCTGGTGCTGCTCGTATTTTATTACAATGTTTATGTTCATCAAAAGTTAACAGACTCTTGTGAACTGCCAGATTAAAACCTGCTTGCCGTTCGAGCTAATTTGTGAGTTCGATTCGCAAATGTAGATGAGGCCCTAGACCTGGAAGATCATACTCTTCACCGACTTGGGAAAAGCCGTGTTTTAGATATAAGCCAGCGGCCGTCGTTCTTGCGTTGGCCCAGATGCGTATGGCTCCTTGGCTTTTCGCATATTCAATCAAAGAATTTAACACGTGACCGCCTAAACCTCTTCCTTGAAACTCGGGTAGAACGGCCATTCCGCGCAAACGCCATACCTTCGTTTTTTCAACTTCATTTTCATCTTCATGATAGATCGAGCCAACAGCAAGGGTTTTAGAGCCGTGAATAATCTTCACATGATGAGCATCATCTCGATCGTCGAGAGGGTAGTGACAATTTTCGATCGATTGATGAGGGCGCAACACTTGATGTCTTAACCCAAAACAATCTTTGGCCCTCGACTCCATCAAGATGAATCGAGTTTCGCCAATAAACTGAAGCAAGTCAGGAAGATTAAGAGATCTAGAAATAACAAAACCTTGTCGTCGATTCAACATCGTCTCAGAAGTTGACGTATTGATTTCAGTCATTTTTACCCAATTAGCTTTTTCTATCACATGCTCCACTGTAGAAGGAGCTTTTGGCAAAACATCACCAGAAAAAAGAAACTTGATGCCATAAAAATAAGGCTCCGCAGTCTCTTTTGGAAGAATCTCGTGAATGTCTTTGCCCAGTCGCGCGCGAATCAAGGCTCGTTCAAGGCTTATGCCGTAGTGCATTTGAGTGAGATCTGCAATGCGATCGCCAGGAATGCGGTAGCCGATTTCAATTAGAAAAACTTCATCGGCTTTTACTTTGTATTCAATATTCATCACGCCATGTCTAAATCCGATGTGCTTCACCGCCGTTTCAATAATCTTATCTACCTGAGATTGAATCGAAGTTTCGTGATGACTCTGCGGCAGCAAAAGACGTGATGCCCGAGC
>JBMTHG010000388.1:0-1104 GCA_049436045.1 Bdellovibrionota bacterium | reverse complement strand
TTAATGAGGCGCCTGCTGCTAAGTGGGTTGTTGAACTTCCTTTACTTTTTGAAATTGGGGCAGAGAAGGATTTCGACTACACTATTTGTGTTTATTCTTCGGAAAATGTTCAAGATGAAAGGCTTAAAAAAATCGGCCCTTCCTTGCTTCAACTTGAGGGGCGCCAGTCAAGGCAGCTTTCTTCTCAAGAAAAAATGCTTAGGGCTGACTTTGTCCTGATCAATAATACATCGAGCGAGTGCTTGAAAAAGCAGCTCGACTTGCGTTTTTTAAAAAGCTTAACCTAGGCTTAAGCGGAGAATTTGCATGGAGCTTTATGATTGGTCGAATTGGTCTCCCTGTGAAGCATCTTTGAGTTTGCTGCCACAGCGGTTAGCTTTGGATTTTGAAGCTTTTCCTATTGCCCTGAGTGCTGGGCAGCTCCATTTAGCGGTTAGCGAAGATTGTGATTTAGATCAGCAAGATTTACTCGAGCATTTGCTTAAGCAGCGATTAGTTTTTTGGCGAGCCAGTAAAGAGGTCATTCAAGAAAAAATAACGCGTCACTATCCCCGAGAAAATTTAGCGGCCTCTGCTTTAGCCTTTCGTGAACCTAAGGTTTCGTTTGATCACTCACAGTTGGACTATTTTGAAAATACCCTTCATGAGGCGATTGCGCAGGGGGCATCGGATATTCATTTTGAGCCTTTTGAAAAAAATATTCGCCTACGCTACCGCATTGATGGGCGTTTGCGATTAGCGGGTGAGTTGCCTAAAAGCATACATGGAGCATTTATCAATGCGCTGAAAGTGCGGGCAAATCTCCCGATTGATCAACATAAAAACCCGCTTGATGGCCGCTTGAGTGTCCGCGTCAAAGCTGGTGACTACGATCTCCGTCTTGCCTTTCTTCCGACTGTTTATGGGCAGTCTTTGGTGGTGCGCATTTTAGAAAAAAATGCCCAGAGTATTGATCTTTCAAGCATGCTCTTAAGCGCAGAAAATGCAAGGCGACTTCAAAATTTACTCGCTCTTGAAAATGGCTTAGTCTTAGTTGTAGGGCCGACGGGTTCGGGCAAGACGACGACGCTCTACGCGGCGCTGCGCACGATCCTCACCCGCGGG
>JBMTHG010000387.1:0-1104 GCA_049436045.1 Bdellovibrionota bacterium | reverse complement strand
TGATTACAGACTAGCGTGTTGACGGTGAGCGTCAAGCAAAAACACGAATTTTTTTGCGCCTTCGTAAGTGCTTGATGTTCAACGACTTGCGCGACGGGGGCGGCCCCCGCGCCGCAAGTCCTTGATATTCAACAACTTACAAAAAACCCGCCCCAAGAGCGGGGCGGGCTTAACCCATGACAATAACCGAATCGACCTTAAAAAATCATGTCGTCTAGATAGTCAGGCTCAAGGCCCCAAAATTCTTCGCACACATCTTGAGCTGAGCTTATGTCGCCAGCTTCAAGATATTCATTGAGGGCGGCAAGCCCTTCATTGTAGCTGTCAACAGCCTCTTTTTGCGTCAGGCCATCGCGTTCCATCAGGATTTTTACTATTCGGTTTTTCATGGTTTTAACTATGTTGGTTTTGTTTGTTTTGTCAAGAAAATTTATTGAGCCTTGGAACAGAAACGGCAACGGCCCTTTGATAGGAAAGAATTTCGTTTATGTTTCGGGCGATGTGCTTTGTGTCACCGCTATGGAAAGCCCCATCGTTTGACCGATAGAATCCCCATTCGGGGCGGCCTTTAATTTGAAGCAGGGTAAAACCATTCTTTAATTTGCGGATGTCGTATTGCATGGTTATTACTTTGAGGGATTAAGAAGCTCTGTCAAGAGAGTTTTTTTAATCTCATGAAGTTTTTTGTTTGCTTCATGGGACTTCTGGAATGACTTGTTTAGAGAATCAATCAACTCATGAGGAATTGCGTACTCAAACTGCATTTCATAAATTGCTTGGCTCAATTCTTGGAACTTTTCAATAGCGATTTCAGTCGCGCCGATTGCTGTCAGTTTTTCTTTTGTCATGGTTATTACTCTGTTGATTATTGATTAAATGTCAAACAAAAAAGTTACAAATAGGAAACTTGGAAATAGCAAATAGGCAAATAGAACCCTCAAGGGAGATTTTTTACAACTTTTCCCCAATAAATTTCAAGCTGTCTTTGCTTATGGTCGTCTTTTGGCGCGTCAACTCGCACCCATGCAGACCCACCGCCATTCCAAATAAAAGCGAGATGCTTTGCTGTCGGCCTGTCAATGTTTTTTGTGTAATGCTTAAAAA
>JBMTHG010000386.1:0-1106 GCA_049436045.1 Bdellovibrionota bacterium | reverse complement strand
TTAAAATCATTTGAATGCCATCGAGACTCAAAAGATTTTTGACCTCGATCACACGTGAATCAGCCGGATGAATCGCAGAGAGATTCATCATTGAAAAAGCCCAAGAAAAAATAAGCACTCCCACGGCGCAAAGAAAAAACAGAGTCACTGGATCAGGCAAACGATTGCCGACTTTTTCAACACGATTTAAAAAATAAAGAATGAGTTTTTGCTTAGGCCTCAAGGAAAGCATGAATCGAAAAGTCGACTCAATGAAAACTTTGCGTAGTAAATAAAATTGTAGATAAAGGCCTCGAAAAAACACGTTTAAAGACCAATTGAAGCGTTTCAAAAAGTCTCATCTTGGCTCAGTTTTTGCAGCTCTTGCTGAAGTGGTTATTTCACAAAACTCAAATTCATGGAAATCGAGGTGGTCTGATGAATAATCTGATGAATAAGATGAATAAATTGAGCTTTTTCACTTTGGCAGTGGCGAGTTTATCTACTCTAGCATGTAGCCCGGCTAACGAAAACAGGACTGGACTGTTAGGGACAAACGGCAGGCCTTCAATCAACGCCAACACCAACACGACGCCATCAACAACGAGCAATCAAACTGCATCGATCTCAAACCTTCTCACTGAAAATAAAACATTTCGAATTCCTTCTGAATTTCAAAATTTACAAAGCGCCCTCAATGAGGCTCAAAAATATCATCCACATACCTTTACGATCAATATTCTCATAGAGAGCAGTCATCGAATTACTGATGGGGCGATTTTGAATCGAACAGACTTATCATTTGTTGAAATTCAATGTGAAGATGCGGTTGTCAAAATCAGTGAGTCGTTTCCAGAAAAAAAAGATATTCTCTTTGGAACAGGCACTCGAATGCCAACGCTTAACTGTCTTTTCGATATGGAAGGTAGAGGCGGCTCAGGAGTTAGAGTTGTTGCTGGCTCTCAAATTCAAATTCGCGATTCCGCCGGCGTCAAAAATGCTGGAAAATACGGACTAAAAGTGCAGCACGCGAGCACAGCTTATGCTGTAAGAACGATTTGGACGGGAGCCTTAATCGGGGGCATTCTCGCAAATGCTAGCGTCGTTTCAGCCGTTGAATCTGACGG
>JBMTHG010000385.1:0-1108 GCA_049436045.1 Bdellovibrionota bacterium | reverse complement strand
GCAGAGAGTCGGCTTTATGAATTGTTCAAGAGATCGTATCGAGTTCTGACCCTAGGCGGTGGGCATGATTATGCCTATCCAGATGCGAGCGCTTTTTTTCGATCGACGAGTTCAAAGGTTCTCAATATCGATGCGCACCTAGATGTTCGAGAAGTCGCGAAGGCTATCAATTCAGGAACAGCCTTTCGCCGTTTTTCGGAGAGATTTGGAGGTCGACATATCATTCAGTGGGGTCTTCAAGCACATTGCAATTCGAGTGAAAATATCAGGTGGGCAAAAGATCAAAAGATGAAGTGTCTTTCTTATTTGAATCCGTGGCCGAAGCTCTCACCAGCAACTGGCTTATCGATTTGCTTAGATGCCTTTGCGGGCATTCGTGGAGTTTCTGCACCGAGCTTCATTGGCCCCAGTCCTTCGGTTGGCATTGAGATTGTTCGTTATTATTCAAAGCAGACGCGCTGGGCTGGCATCTATGAGAGCGCACCAAAGCTCGATCCACTCACGGAAGATTCCGCTCGATTAGGAGCCATTCTGGCTTATCATTTTATTTACAGAGGACGAATCGATGAAGGCAATTTTTTTCAATAAGACAGGCTCTGCTGGTGATATTCAGTTTGGCGATATTCCAATCGAGAAGCGAGATTTAAAAGAGGGAGAACTTCGAATCTCATTTTTAGCGGGAAGTCTGAATCATTTAGACTTGTGGGTCATCCGTGGACTTCCTCATTTGAAGTATGTGTTTCCTCATATTGCGGGGGCTGACTTTTGCGGTCGAATCATTGAGTCGAGGTCCAAGCTTTTTGATGAAGGTCAAATCGTCGTTGTTTATCCGGGGCATACGAATTCAGATATAAAGCCTGAAAATCTTGCGCCAGATTATTCGATTCGAGGTGAGAACTCGCCCGGACTTTTTTGCGAAGAGATCGTTATAGATGAAAAGTTTGTTTCAGCCTTGCCAAGTCACTTAAGTCCAGAGCAGGGGGCAGCGATTCCACTCGTCTATTTGACGGCCTGGCAAATGATTGTTGAGAAGGCTGGTCTTGAACATTTGAAATCAGGGCCTGTTCTTGTGCACGGGGCCGGCAGTGGCGTTAGCCAAGCTTTGATT
>JBMTHG010000384.1:0-1112 GCA_049436045.1 Bdellovibrionota bacterium | reverse complement strand
TCTGGATCCATATTGCTAAGAAAAACATAGGAACTTAAGTTTTCTGGATAATCTGGCCTAAACTCTTTGTAAACATTGAGCTCAAGTTCGAGCGTTTCACGGGACTTAAAACCTTCTGAGTAACGGGCTTTCCAATAAAAAGTTTTTCCAGGAATTTTCTTAAAAGCCCGCAGGTCGATCCCACGAAGCGTAAACTGTTTTTCATCCTCTTGGCTAAAATCACTGCCCACAAGACTCACCAAGCTCGTCTTTGTAAAATAGCTCGCAGCAATCGAGGCATAAGCAGCCGCTCCGCCCAGCTGATGAACCCGCTCACCAGAAGGCATAAGGATATCATCATAACCTACAACGCCAATCACCCAGAGCGGCGGAGACTCACGGGTAGCCAGCTGGAGTCTTTCGGCCATTTGAAAGCAAAGACTAGCCCATCACTTCGGGGATAAGGCCCGCAAGCAGAATCGCTTTTTGAGCCCAAACACCGGTCGAAGGAAGCTTCGACACCGAAGCCAAATACTCCTGCGCCCTATTCTCGTCTCCAGATTCGAGCGCAAGTAGCGCTAGCTGATAGCCCGCCTCTGCACGCACCGAAGCTAAAAAGCTTTTTTCATTGAGAATGGCATTCAGCTTCGCCTCGGCTTGATCCACATGGCCCGCGCGGTAAGCACCGAGTGCTAGAGCCATCTGAGCCCGGCCATTTAGAGGGGTCTTCTTTAAAGGTACAAGCGCTTTCTCATAATAGCCTTTAGACTCTTCAAACTGACCTTCATTATAGGCCCGATCTCCAGCATTGAGGAAAACAAGGCCCGACAGGGGCTCCCTAGGATTTTTTTCCGCAAACACGAGTTCATGAAATTCATCTTCAGCATCCTGGTACTCTTCCTGAAGGGCCCTAATCTGAGCTCGCTTAAAATAACTCACACCCTGAAAACCCAGCATTACAAGGACGACAAAAAGAACGAGCAAAAATGCATGCTTCTTGTAACGCCCCCAAGCTAAAGCAAGCTTGTCCTCAAAATTACTCCCCTTAAAGGCTTCATGAATTTCCTGATGGTTCTTGTGGTCTGCTTTCATAATTGGCTATATTTCCCATCCTGAGTACAGAAAAAAAAAGG
>JBMTHG010000383.1:0-1112 GCA_049436045.1 Bdellovibrionota bacterium | reverse complement strand
ATCAGTCATGTTAAAAAGGGAAATTCGAGTGTAAAGTTTCAAAAGCCGCTTTTCAAAGGGAAGGTCCAGGTTGATTCCTATGATTTGTTTAGCTCAGTCGAGGCGAGGCGTTTTGAAAGTTTCGATCAAATTGATTTGATGGCGGCAGATTCTAACCTCAAACCGAAGGAGGTTGTGAAAAATGAAGATCGCAATAAAACGATGAGAGATAACATGATTAAAATGATTACCTCGAGGCCTCAAGAGGAGCTTAATTTGTTCTTTGTGGGTACTGGCCATGCTCTTGATTTGTTTTTTGGATATTTTCTGAAGCCAGACCGACCAAAAAAAGATCCTGAGCGTAAAATTTATGAGGAGGTTATCTATGTCGGTCGACCGATAACAGATGAGACTATGTTTTTCACTCAAGACTATAGAGATTTTGTTGAGGCTTCAAAAGGAGTTCGAGTAGAGAGCGAAAGTGTTAAGGATCATAGTTTAGCGTTGAGTGTTATTTTTCATGCTCGGCATTTGTTTTATAACAATCTAAAGCGTGATTTGATTGCTGAAAAAGATTTATTAGAAGAGCATCCCGTGCGAGTCGGCAATCTTGTAGTGATGGATGTGCATTTCATACGAAACACTGAGCCATTTTCGAAAATGCCCTCAGCAAAAGCTTTAAAGTCGGTAGGTATTAAAAAAATTCGAGTAGGGATGGAGGGCTGGAAATTCGGTGAATCCTATAAGCTCTCAGATTTTGAGAGGTTTTATAGAATAAAATCTTCGGGGCGATTTTCTAAAGAAGACATCGCTTATTTTAAGCGATTTCGACCCAAAGCTTATAAAATGTATGAAAAAAACTTTGTCACGGATTTGGGAATTCAAGCTCTTCATAATCGTTTGGAAGACTACGAAAAGAATGGCATCAAAGTAGAAGTCACGGGCTTAGAGGCAGTTTCTCGATTTTAATCGGTGACTCGGAGATAGCATTATTTTAATCTGACAGAGTCTGAATATTGAAGGAAGCGCAGTCATGACCGATCAAGTTGATAATCATCGAATAAAGTTTAAGCGTCGCGTGAAGTGGATTGATCCCAAGTTTCAGAGACGTTATGTTTTTTTGTTGCTAGCGA
>JBMTHG010000382.1:0-1112 GCA_049436045.1 Bdellovibrionota bacterium | reverse complement strand
ACTCATTTAACCGGCCTGATAAAAAAGCTTGTACCACTCTACAAAAGATCTGAGCCCTTCATAGAGCGGCGTATGGGGCTGATAATGAATAGCCTGTCTTATCTTTTCTAAATCAGCATGCGTTTGAGGCACATCACCTGGGGCGGGGGATCTAAACTCTATCTTCGCCTTCTTTCCAATTACTTCTTCTAAAATTGTTATCATCTTTGAAAGTTTCTCTGGGCGATCATTACCAATATTGTAGATAGAATGAGCGGCATCGTTTGCGTCGGGTGTTGGTCTGACTCCGATCAAACTAATCAATGCACTTACAATATCATCAATATAGGTGAAATCTCTCTCTGCACTGCCATCTCCAAAAACTTCAATGGGCTGCCCGTTGAAAATACTTTTAGTAAATTTGAAATAAGCCATGTCCGGGCGGCCCCAGGGGCCATAGACCGTGAAAAATCGAAGACCCGTCATGGGAATTTTATAGAGATGACTATAAGAATAGGCCATAAGCTCATTAGATTTTTTGGTAGCTGCATATAAGCTGATGGGATGATCGACAAAATCATCTTCTGAAAAAGGTATTTTTTTATTAGCTCCATAAACAGAACTCGATGAAGCATAAATCAGGTGATCAATGGAATGATGCCGACAGTTTTCTAAAATATTTAAAAATCCATGAATATTGCTATCGATGTAGGCGTAAGGATTTTCAAGCGAGTAGCGCACGCCAGCTTGAGCCGCCAGATGAATCACTTTTTGCGGCTTGAATTCGTTAAAACAAGCCTCTAATGCTGCGCGATCATGAATATTGAGCCTTCGAAATTCAAAATCTTTTTCCCTTTGAATTTGATGAATTCGCGCTTCTTTCAGTCGAACATCATAATAATCGTTGAGATTATCGAGGCCGAACACAGAGTAGCCCAGCTTTAAAAGCTGCCGTGCGACGGCATTTCCAACAAAGCCTGCGGCTCCCGTAACGAGAATTTTATCTCGAACCATGAACTCAAAATTAGTCGTGTATTTATCTGAGGTAAACCGCTTATTGACTCATCGGTCTCAAAAAATGCCCAGGGGCGGAATCGAACCACCGACACGAGGATTTTCAATCCTCTGCTCTA
>JBMTHG010000381.1:0-1113 GCA_049436045.1 Bdellovibrionota bacterium | reverse complement strand
CTCGGTCTGTATGTGGGTCTTGGGGGAACTGTGCTATCTCTTATCTTACTGCTTGTACTAGATGTGAAGCAGGATGCTCTGATAGGTGCCTACACTTCCACCTTATTCGGTATTTTATTTGTTGCGGCACTGAAGATTGTCATCGTTCGGCCTTACCGCAATTATTTGCTGGTCAAGCAATCTGAAGAGAAAAGCGCATGAACCGCAGCTTGCTGCTCGTTGTTTGCGACTTTCTTCTCCTTAGCATTCTTGCTTTGGCACGTTTTGATGTGCCAAAGGATGCGGTGATCGCGCAGGATGACCAAAAGGTCGTTTCCAAAGAAGTTGTGGAGAGAATCTCGGATGGCGAGAATTATGACGATGTGGTTGCGGAGTTGGAAGCGACCAATGAGACTTTATTAGAAAATTTAAGCAGCGATAAGGACGATCTTCTCGAGCAAAAACTTAAATTGGAGGCCGAAATTGCCCAGAGACAAAGAGAGCTTGAGCAAAAAGAACAGGAGATTGCTTCCAAGGATGCTGTGATTGAAGGGAACGAAGAAGCTCTCGATTTGGCAAAGAAAGAAGCTCAGGAGTTGGAGTCTCAACGAAAAGAAATTGAGAGAAAAAGGGAAGAGTTGCTTCAAAGTAATGCGGCATCCAAGAAAGAGCTTGAGTTGCTTGCTAAAAATTTGGAACAGGCCAAGAAAAAATCCGAAGAATTGGCTGAAATGAAGTCCCAAAAAGAGCAGGAAGCGGAAGCTGCCAGGCTTGAATTGGCTGCCTCAGTTGAGCGAGCTAAGGCACAGGAGTTGGCCGCTGCTGAAGCTAAGGCACTATTGATCGAGGAAAAGAAGAGATCCGATGAATTGTTAGCCTCCACTGCCAAAATTGATCAAAAAATTGATTCACTCAATAAGGGCTTGGATGGAGTGGGGCAGGACCTTAAATCTGTAGGCGAAGGGCTAGCCGGAGTGGGAGAAAAAATCTCCACTGTTTCTCAGGATGTACAAGAGTCGGTCGAGGTTCAAAAAGAAAACTTTCGTAAACTCAACGAAAGACAGACTCGTTCAGTAAACGAAATCTTCACCCGATATGAACAAAATAAAGTAAACCTGGAACTTATTTATTCCC
>JBMTHG010000380.1:0-1114 GCA_049436045.1 Bdellovibrionota bacterium | reverse complement strand
CTTGAAGCCATGGCTGTTCAAGCAAAAATCTTGGAGGAACTTCAAAGTTCGACCGCCTTTTCAGGCTACAACCAGCTTTCTTTAAGAAAAGTAGTGAAGGAGGCTAAAATTTATGGATCAGAAGGCTTCTTTTTAGATGGAGAAGAATTTTCTAAAGATAGGGCGTGGACGGATCGCTGGTACGATCCCATTCTCGAGAGATTTCGAGATCCAAAAAATGACCCGATTGACTTTGACGAAGAAGTTTTACCCAAAGTTCAACTCGTTCTTTCTATTCTGGGTGAAGAGCAAATTTCTTCGGAGTATGCTTTTCTTCTCGCCCTTAAAAAAGAAGACCTAATCAAGATAAAGACTTTAAGCAGTTATCATAGCGAATTTGCTCTCAAAACAGATCTGTTGAAACTAAATCAAGACGATTTTGATTTGTCGCAGTATTCAGAATTTATTCGAGCGGCGGAGTATTGGAAGAGTTTGTTGAAAAAAGAGGGTCTTGAATCTTTAGAGCTTCGATTTTCAGAAGCGGATGAGTTGAATCAGGCAGTCAAAGATTTTCTGGAGTTGTCACGCCAGCGAAAAGAAATAATGCCGGGAGTCGTTTGGCCAGCTCTTTCTTGTGGAGATCTTGATTCGATTAAGAATTCGGATACGATTTTTGCATCGGCTGAATTTAGCGTAGAAGATTTTTCTGAAATGTGGTCGGGATCAGCTGATGAGATTGATTCCAAAAGCAGTCTTCCAAGTGGGAGTTTTAGTGGTTTTTTCAAGCAAGCTCAGTCTTGTCTGGAGGCGTGGAGGCAAGAGAGAACTCGACTGGCATTGGAGCTGAGTGAAGACTTTCAGCGGGAAGCTTCTCGCCGGGTGAAACTCTCGGAAAAGAAATTTCAGGCGATGCGGCTTGCTTTAGAAGCCATTCAAAACAATCAAGAGTGGAGAGATTTTTTAAGCGAAGATTTCTCTTTGCAAGGAGATGAGTCAGAAATTTTGAAGGGCTATCGAGCTAATCAACTCGATGCCCTAGAAGCTCTTCTAAAAAAATTGCTCGCGCCTCAAGACGTTGGTCTCAATGAAAATGAAAAAGAGCTAAGGCAGAAGCTTGTGGAGTTTTTACAAGCTG
>JBMTHG010000379.1:0-1115 GCA_049436045.1 Bdellovibrionota bacterium | reverse complement strand
TCAGCCGCTGATCGAGTGACAGACTCTCTGAGCTTCTGATTTAATTTTTGGGGATGATTAAAAAAACGAAGTTTGTAGAAAAAGCCTCGAAGAAAAAATCTTAAAAACAAAAGCCCCAATCGAAAGGCTCTGACCCATCTGTCCAGCAAGGCTATGCCCTTCCGTAGCGATGATAGTCGACGCTTGAGCCTTGTAAATCAAGATAGGTGAAGAAATCAAAACATTCAAAATCAGCATCAAAGGCGGGCTTTGGATGAAATTTTGCACCCGCCTTGATGTAGGAGCGCACAAGCCCTGATAGTTTTTCATTCTCTTGCTGGCCAAGGCTTTCACTCGCGAAAGACTGATTTTGAATCTGAAACTTCGGAAGCACTGAAATTTCTAAGCTCTCATCAATAGATTCTTTTTCACGCAAGTCATTGCAAACTTTCTCAATCGTTTTCAGTGAAGTTGTTTTAAAACTAGTACATCCAAAGAGGTAACGAGCTTTTGATTTATGCATATATTCATAAATCCCTTTCCAAAGCAGAGCAATCACCACCCCATTCCGATGCTCTGGCGCAATACAAGCCCGCCCCATTTCTAATTTTCCGCCAGGACGCTGAAGAAACTTCGAGATTTCGAACTCTGTCTCTGAATAAAACTGAGTCGTAAACAAATCTGATAACAATCGATAAGTTCCGACAATGCGATTTGATTCCAAGTCAAAAACACAAAGATGATCGGCCACAAAATCAAATCGATCGAGATCAACCTGTATCGCCGCTTTTTTACCTAGACCCTCTTTGAAAAAAACTTCGTAGCGAAGTCGACAAACCGCTTCAAGTTCTGAGCGCTTTGATATTGTTTTCACAGAATATCGACTGCTCTCAATTTCAACAGGAATTTTTTGAATTTGATGCTTTCTAAACTTCCAGCCCTTCATTCGAAAATAAGTTTTATCCAAGGCGCTGCGTAGAGATGTGGCCGATATCATGACATCAAGATACTGTGAATTCCTGAAAATTGAAATTTAAGATCGTGTTGGGGTTTTGTTAATACGAAATATTCATGAAATCTAGGGCCTTAGGTAGGTTGCGATTCATCAAATAAGCTGCAGTGGGCCATACTTTTCT
>JBMTHG010000378.1:0-1119 GCA_049436045.1 Bdellovibrionota bacterium | reverse complement strand
TGGTTTTCAAATTCCTGATGGAAGGTCTAATTTAATCACATGAAAGAAAAAGTTATACTCATTACCCTCGGAGTTTCTTTGAGTATGAACGGATGCAGTCATCGTTCTGAAAGGGTTGCAAACAATGATCGTCCATCCATTTACGATGCTTGGGATGCCCGATATTCCTACAACATCGAGAAAAGACAAATGATCCCTTTTCATGAGGGAGTCCCGTCCGGCAGAATGTGGGGGAGAGACCCTTCTGGTAAAATAGACCAAGCTTCTTATTTATCAAAGAATAAGCAAAACCAGGAAGATCTTTTTGCTCTTCACTCCAAGAAGCTAGACCGAGAACGGGAAAAGAAGTGGGAGCAATCGAAGGAAAAACGCATCCATTTTATTCAGGAGCAGATACAAATTCTAAAGTCGGAAGAAGACGCACCTTATATCGAGGTGGAGATTGAGGAAGATGAAGATGACTTCGTGCCACCAGCCTTTATCCCACAGGGAATTGATCTCAATAATAATGATGCACCGATGCCTGATGAGCCTACTGGAGATGAGCCTTCTGCATTCCCGTTTGCCCCTCTCCCTTGATCCTCTCAAATGGGTAAAGTTTCCATAGTACTAAACTCTCTTGCTGTAGGGATTAGTCTTCTGGGTATCGTTTTAATTCAAATCATTGTGAGCGAGAATGAGAGCACTGCTCGGGAGATTAATCATATTCAAAAAAGTATTTTGGAAACGGGGAGTAAGATCAAAGAGCAGGCTTTGGAAATTTCTTCTAATCTCATGCGTCAAAAAACTAGGAACGAGGATTTGAGTGAGGAGATATCTGAATTCCGTAAAAGTTCCCAGCAATCGATTGAAAAATTAGAGGAAACCAAGGCTCAAATCAAAAAACTGGAGGATGGCATTTCCAATATGGAAGAAGAGATTGCCTCCTCTGGAGAGCGAGAAAAAGAAGCGGAAGCTAAGTTGCAGGATAAACTCCAAGCTATTCAAACCTTGAGATCTGAGATTCCCCAAATTTCGCAAAAAATAGAAGATAAAAAATTTGAAACTCGAGATTTTGAGAATCGTTCAAATGATATATCCCATAGGTTGATCGTGTATTCGGAAATTACTAAAATTTTA
>JBMTHG010000377.1:0-1126 GCA_049436045.1 Bdellovibrionota bacterium | reverse complement strand
GGCGTGAGATCGCTAAGCTGCGCCCACGAGACAGAGAAAATATAACTTACTTGAGCCATCCACAGCCGATGGTAGGCGCCAATCAATACCTGAGAATTTAGGCTGAATAGAGAGGGGCCCGAAACGATGTAGTTAACTCCCGTGCTTATCGATAAGTTGGGCACCATGTCTGTGTAGACTAGGTTAGCAAAATCAAAGGCCTGAAAAGCAAAGTCGACAAAAACGGAGGTAAGCTTGTTTTTTCCTAAGACTTGAGTGGCACCCAATTCAGCAGAAAATCCAAAGGGAAGCCCAGTTCCGGCTTTGAAATAGATGCTTTCTAAAGAGTCGGCCAGTCGGCCCCCGGGGGGAATGTCTAAAACATCAACCAAAAGCTGATCATTCATATCAAAGGCTGAACCCCCGAATTCTAGGTAAAAGCTAAATCCTCCAGGGAGTTTTGATCGCACTGGGGTCTTATGAGTTGAAAATTCCACCGCTTCGACAAAAGCTTTTGCATAGGCCGAAAAATCAGGATCATCTGCGTTCTT
The DNA here is from genome assembly GCA_049436045.1 of Bdellovibrionota bacterium. Lineage (GTDB taxonomy): Bacteria > Bdellovibrionota > UBA2394 > UBA2394 > UBA2394 > JBMTHG01. The sequence continues at coordinate 596 of JBMTHG010000377.1, read as the reverse complement.
AAGGCTTTGCAAAGTATTGGTTTTAAAGGCCGCCTCAGAGCTTTTTAAGGGCCCCAAAGCGGCAGAAATCACAAACATCATCCCCAGCAGTCTTATTTTCATGCTATATAGCCTTTGAACTATGTTAACGAAGCTTCGGTAGAGGAGAAACTAAAAAATGAAAGTCGGAATAGTAGGGGCCACAGGTTTAGTCGGTCAAGAAATGATCAGAGTTTTGGAATCTCGGCAGTTTCCAGTCTCAGAGCTTTCTCTCTTTGCGTCAGAGAGAAGCCTGGGTGAACGACTGACATTTCGCTCCCAGGAGCTTTCCGTTGAAGTTCTCGATACCCAGTCATTTGCATCGAAAAAACTAGATTTTGTTTTGTTTGCAACCAGCGCCGGTCTCTCCGCGGAATATGCCGATCGAGCGGCCGAGTCAGGGGCCATCGTCATTGATAATTCAAGTCATTTTAGGCTTTTTGACGACGTTCCTTTGATTGTGCCAGAGGTGAATCCGGAGGCGATCTATCAATCGAAACAACGAGGGATTATTGCCAATCCCAACTGCTCAACGATTCAAATGATGGTGGTGCTAAAGCCTCTGCACGATATTTCGC
>JBMTHG010000376.1:0-1129 GCA_049436045.1 Bdellovibrionota bacterium | reverse complement strand
ATCTGTTTCGAGCTGGATGAACAATGGAAAAGACTTTCTCTTCAAAAGAGTTCGATCTCCCGATCCAGAAAAACTCTCTGGAGTTTCTGTTACGGTGCTAAACAGGGGAAGGTGAAGACTCGGAAGAATATAAATTTTGTCTTTCCAATTTAACTGCGCTCGAAGACTCATCAAAAAAGCCGAAAGAGAATTTTCGGTGAAGATGATATCTCCGACATCTGTTCGCTTGAGTTGCGGGGCGCTTTCAAAATAAAGATAGCCAAAACCCAGCGCTGGCGTAACGACAAAAGATGAGCCTAAGAGAAATCGCATATCTTGCCACAGATGCGTTTGATAGCGATGAGTTTGTAGATTGTAAGCATCGCCGGCCACATCAATGGGATCAAAGTTGCTCGCAAAGCGAACTTGATAAAAACCCCATTGGTATGAAGCCTCAACTTGAAGCCGACTTCTATAGCTTCGCCAATAGGTTTCAAAAATTGAAAAACGTAGTGAGCTGCCGAGGCTAAAACCCGAAAACTGATATCCCGGAATCAAAACGCTGCCGTCTTCTTCCGTCTCTCCAGTTTGAGACAGTCGAATATTCTGAATTCCTAGGGGCAAGCCCCATTCACCTCTGTCATTCCAATCAGCTTCCCAAAACCAGCGAAACTTTTCGCTCTCAATCGGAGAGGCTTCTTCTTTCTCTTTTTGAATCACTGAGATCTCGCGAACAGGCGGAGCCGCTGGAATAGCTCGTTTTTTGATCCAACCACGAAACTCAAAGTTTTCAGGAGATAGCGCATCGACCTCGATCCAATCTCCCTCTTCTCGCAAAACAATGATTTGGTAACGAGAATTTAGCTTGAGCAAAAAAGCTGCTTCGAGATCTGGAGCTGCTCGCAACTCCTCAAAAAACTGATCCGGCTCAAACAGAGAAGCCTGAGGTTTGAAATCATTTTCTTTCGGCGTCGATTCAGAGGGGGCTTCTTGTATCGGAAGCTCAAAAATGACCTCTGAGTTCGAGTCAACAAAAAACAGATTAAGAAGCAAAAAATAAAGACAGCTCACGTGAACAGTATGCGAAGCCCATCATAAAACTTCAAGAAACATATTTTCTTTAAGAGACTTTTGGGTTTCTATGAAAAAG
>JBMTHG010000375.1:0-1131 GCA_049436045.1 Bdellovibrionota bacterium | reverse complement strand
GCTTTTCGCCCAACCACTTCATATAAGCTTTTTGATTCGCTTCATCATCCCAAAAGCCCTTGGAAACTTGGCTAAACTTCCAAGGGACCCAACCGCCTTCGGGCGCCTCGACCAAAGCCATCACCATCTCTGCGACTGAACCATTATACTGATTGAGAATCCCAGAACCCACCACACTTTGAACCTCTCTCTTTGACAGCTGATACCAATCCTCTGGTTTGTTGTAGTTGAATCTTTCGCCGAGCTTCGCCATCAAGAATTTTTGCCTTTTCTTCGTGAGCAAATTCGAAAGCGCCAATTCAGCTGCTTGCTTAACACTAGGCTCCTTGTCTCGAGCCGCCTCGAGCAGCGCCTCTCGCGCCTCAGGCGAGCCAATACTTCCAAGCACCCCCGCCGCCCTCGCTCGCAGCCGAGGTTCTGGCCACTTCAAAGCTTCGATCATTTCTGACAAAGCCTTTGGTTGGGCCATAATCTTCAACACCGTGGCTGCCTGCTCTCGCCTCTCTAAACTTTCATTTGAGTCTAAAAAGATTTCTAGAAAAGCGGGCACCGCACGAGAGTCCCAATTTTTTACTCGCTGAAAAGCAGACTCAAACCGGTCACTTTCATCGGAGATCAAGAAGTCAAGAGTTCTGTAAGCGGCTTGCTTTCGCGTCTTTGCATCATTTGAATAAATCGACTCAAATTCCATAGCTGATGATAGCTTTTCAAAAATGAGCCGACAAGAATCCGCTTGAGCAGCAAAACTTTTGAAAGCCAAAACAATGACAAAAAATGGCGCCAAAAAGAGTTTTAAGTGGAACCAAGTTATGGTTTTCATTCTTTTCTGATTTTTTGATTTCATATTTTCACCTTTGTTATCTCTCAATCTCTTTCTTAATAAACCTTTAATAAGTTGCCCCATTATTTTGAAATTGCTGCATTGGTCTATTAGGCCGGTCGAATCTAAAGACATAATCAGCGCCTGAGGTTTGATAAATCAATCTCACCCGAGACTTTCCGATTAGGGTCTCATTATTACTTGTCCTAGCTTGGTTCATGCTGTTGAATTTTTCAGTGACACTATCGAAGTGAGCGTCTTTTCGGGCATCGAAATCGGCATCACCGGGCTTTCCAACATCCAAAGACTGC
>JBMTHG010000374.1:0-1136 GCA_049436045.1 Bdellovibrionota bacterium | reverse complement strand
GACATTCCTGCTGTTTCCGCTCGGGTCGAAACCTCTGGTCTGACCTTCACAGCTCTTCCAGTCACTTGAGCTTGCGCTTCAGCTGTCAAGAGGAGTCCGAAAGCGGCCACTCCTACGAACATCAAATTTTTCTTAAGTTGTTTCATTCTGCACCTTTTCCTTTTCTTCTCACGATTCTCAATTATTTCAATACTCAATCCTAAAAACTTCTAAAATCAGCCCCTAAACTAGGTCTTGAGCCCCTACATAGATTCAGAGCTCGATGCTTGTAAAACATATTTTTTGTCTTTTGCCAAGCCAGCCCTATAAACCTCCCTCGTTATAGGACCCTACTTTAGGCCATTCAACTTCTGAAATTCAAGTTGCAAAATTGAGGCCAAGCAAAATAGTCGAAAAAGGGGCCTAAAATCATTCTTACTGCGACCCAAAGGCTTCATTTTCTGCGACAAAGATGCCTCAAAACTTGGCCTTAACAAAGATTGAATCGAATTAAAACTCGGTTAAAGGGCCTTCGAGTGTTAGCTGACGGGGCATATAAATTGCAAACTTATTGAGATATATGGAGGGTGAATGAAAGTGCGCGAGTTTGGTTCACTGGGTCAGTTTAAAGAACGCCAGATCTTATCTTTAGTATTGTTGGCTTTTGGTCTTTTGACTCTGTGGCTTTTGCCCGCCTCAAAAAGCTTTGGCTCAGAGGCTTCCGAAGACAAGGCCTGCTCGATTGTTTTTTCAGCCCTATTTCGACAAATGCAAGGGCCTCACTCAAGAGATTGGATCGTCGGTCGATCGCGAGAACTCACGCAAATGGAAGCCCTGATTGAGGCGAATAAAAACATTTTATTGACGGGTAATAGCGGAGTCGGAAAAACCAGCCTGATTGAATTATTGATTCGTGAGCACCAACAAAATCGCTTAGAGAATTTTAAGCCGGGGAGTTTAGTTTTTGCTCAGTTCGATTGGAGAGATGCTTCTCTAACAGTGCGAGACGGCTCACCCATTGATGGCACTTCTAATTTCAATACGGCCTTAAACAATCTTGTAAATTCTAGCTCTGGCAAAAAGATTGTTCTTCATATTCCTGACTTTGACATGTTTTTATTGGAGCTTCAAAGAAGGCCTGATTTTAACGTGATGGC
>JBMTHG010000373.1:0-1141 GCA_049436045.1 Bdellovibrionota bacterium | reverse complement strand
CCAGTTTTAGATCAAACGGGCGCTTCATTTCAAGAAGGGCAAGAGGCGGCTTTAAATATTGAGGCCGAAATGGATTCAACTGATGACCAGCAAGAATCTGAAGATTCTCGTGCCACACAGGCTTTTCGAAGAACGCAAGAGTTTCAATACGAAGAACTTTCTGGCCCGATACTTTTTTGCAAGGAGGGCTTAGAGGGGCAAAAAGAGATTTCTTTGTCGGAACTTCCCCTCACGATTGGTCGTGACCCTCAAAACAAGCTCGTGATTGACGACTCAAGCATCTCTCGATTTCAGGCAGAGATTCGCTATCTTGGCGATCAGATTCAAATTTTGGATTTGGGAAGCACCAATGGAATTAAAGTCAATGGAGCGATCATTCAGGCTCAAGCTCTTATGAATCGCGATACGATTCATGTTGGCGATATCGTTTTTGAATTTTTGCTTTCTCGAAACAAGCTTCAAGAGACTCATCATCAGCAAGTTGTTCGAGAGACGATTGTGTCAGCGACTGCTTCGATGGGCCGACAGAAAAAAGGATGGCTTAAGACCAAGAAAAGAAGACTGATTGCGGCCGCCACTTTTTTGATTTTGGCGCTGAGCTTTAGTTTTAGATATCTAAAAGATTTTTCTAAAGATGCACAAAGCCTGGGAGGCCAGATCGTGGCCGCTCAAGCCGAAAAAGCCGTCGAGGGCTTTCGATCAAAAATTGAAACGGAGCTTGGAAGGCCGATCGAAGACTTATCAGACGAAGACTTGCGCAAGCAGCTGCAGGCGCAGTTAGAGTCTACGGCTCTGCCGATTCCTCGCGAGTTGCTTCAACAAGTTCAAAGTTTGCCAATCTCGGTGATTCGATTTTTTATGCAAGAGCCGAGCGTTTTGGCTGAGTATCTAAAAGACACGAGCAGCACAAAAGTGATTGAGGAGGCTTTAAGCGCGCAGATTCAAGTTCTTTTGAGCGAGCAAGATCTTTCGCAAGCAGAGTCGCTCTTAGGAGCTTTGCAGAAAATGAATCCACAAGATCCACAGATTGCTCTTTTGAGAGCTGAAATTGAGAAGCAAAAAGCTCCAATCGTCGTGCCAGAGCCCGCTCAAGTGGCAGATGAAGAGAGAGAGCTTTTTTATAGCTACATGAAGACTTATC
>JBMTHG010000372.1:0-1146 GCA_049436045.1 Bdellovibrionota bacterium | reverse complement strand
ATTTGGGGAGATTGTGAAAAGCGGCGGAACCCTATATGTCGACGCAATCGATAGAAAGCCTCCAGGGCTCATTTGGATTTTTGCTCTTGTCGGCTCAATTTTTGGATGGGCCAACATCCATGTCATCCATTTTTTGATTTTTTTTCTTACGCTGGGATTAGCGATAGCCGCCGCCCGATTCTCTGGCTCGATCTGGTCTTTTTGGCTCTACATATTATTTTCAAGCGCTCTTTTAAGGGGAATATTGGCCGCAAACGCAGAGTATTGGATGCTTCTTTTTTTAGCGCCAGCTTGTCATTTGTGCATTCAGGCCTTTCTTCACCGAACATCATCGGCGCATCGGGCACTCCAGCTTAGTTTTGCGACACTCCTCGCAGCACTGAGTTGCCTGATGAAACAATATGGCGGCTTCATCTATGCCTGTGTCTATCTATCAGCGTGGATTTATTTTTGCTTCACACAATCAAAACGCAATGAAAAGTGGAGTCTAAGCCTTTGGTCTTCTCTGGGCTCTTTCTTAAGCCTCGTGCTCGTTTTTGGCTCAGTCTACTTTTATTTCGCCTCCAAAAATGCCGCCAGCGACTTTTTATACTACGCTGGCTTGGAAACAATGGGGTACATGACTCAAGATTCGGCTCAGCTAAATCAACAGACAAAAATCTGGTGGGTTCTGTTGGGCATCTTTGGTTCGTGGTTTCCGCTTTGGATATTGTTTTTGGTGAAGCTTCCTCGCCTCTACAAAGACGCTTGGTTTTTCCTGTGGATGATCGGCGCCCTTGCGGCTCTTTCTACGGCCTTTTTCTCAGGACGACATTATACCCACTACTTTGTTCCAGCAATTTGGTTTCTTTGCGTTGCCCTTGGGCCTGTTGCTCAAGAGCAACTCAATCGACTAAGCCAGCTTAAGAGATGGCTCATGTTGAGTTTTTTGACTCTTCCGTTTTGTGTTTATCTTCCACTAAATTTGTTTCAAGAGGCCTTTCATAAAAACTGGGCTTTCAGCAAAGCCCGTCAAGATCAAATGAAAGAACTCGCTGAATGGGTTCAGGAAAACTCCTCTCCAGCAGATCGAGTTAGTGTTTGGGGAATGGCCTCGCAAATTTATGTAATGTCTCAACGAGGCAGTGCAACAGCTTATATTTTTGC
>JBMTHG010000371.1:0-1147 GCA_049436045.1 Bdellovibrionota bacterium | reverse complement strand
CGCTTCTTGCAAGGCCCTGAAGGTCGAAGGTCCAGTTAAAGCGCTGGGTGCGGATTTGCTTAATGAGTTTAATAAAAGCAAATGGGCCGCCTTTGCGTTCAAAGACATAGACTTTATCGACAGCCTCGCAGTTTTCAACTATGGGTTTAAAAATTTCTCGCACAACCCAGTTGATTTCTATTTCAGGCTTAAAGTGTTTGATGGTTGTGGCTATTTGCAGGCCATGGATGATGTCTCCAAGAGAGGAGGGTTTAATGATAAGCAGTTTTTTCATGATTAAGGTATTCGAATCTATTATTTTATTCGACATTTTGAACCTGTTCACGAATGCGCTCAAGTTCATTTTTTGAATCAATGATGATTTTAGTCACTTCAAGTAAATTGGTTTTACTGGCAATGGTATTGAGTTCGCGATTAATTTCTTGACAGATGAAGTCCATTTTTCTTCCAATGGCGACGTCGTCGAGTCCAGTGGATTCGCTCATTTGGAGGATGTGGGAATCTAGGCGAGTTAACTCTTCGCTAATGTCACATTTATCGGCAAAGAAGGCGAGCTCCTTGAGGAGTCTTTCATCATTGATGTCCATTGTAAGCTCTGCTTTTTCAAGCCTTTGCATTAAGAGCTGGCGGTGGCGTGGAAGGGCATCGTGAGCATGGCTGCGAACCTGTGAAACGTAGAGGTTTAAAATTTCAAGGCGCTCAGTAATATCTTGGCCCAGAGCCTTGCCTTCTGCGATGCGCATTTGGTTGAGCTTATTCATGGCTTCATCTAGGATGGTTTCAATGAGCTTTATGAAGTCGTCAGGTCTTGGGAGTTGGGCTAGAGCGCTGGCTCCTTTAGCAAGACTGAGGATGAGTTCTGGGCTAATTATTGCTGGGGCTTGATTGTATTTTTTATGAAAACTTTGAATTTTTTCAACATTAGCGTCGATTTTAGCTTCATCCCAGGAAAGCCCTCCTGTTTCGCTAAGATCAGTAATTTTTAAGCTTACATTCAGCTTGCCTCTTTGAAAGTGCTTGCGCGCTTTTTCGTTAATCATTCGCTCAAGGCTTTGCCATTCCCTGGGCATGGAGGCATGGACTTCAAGGTTTTTTTTATTTACAGAGGAAACTTCAATTGAAATTTCGAGATTATGGTCTTTTGCTG
>JBMTHG010000370.1:0-1150 GCA_049436045.1 Bdellovibrionota bacterium | reverse complement strand
CGGTGTCGGCGAGCAAATCGAATCCATCGAATGAGAATCCGTCGTTCAGTGCGTTTGGATTCTCTAGCGAATCGGCTCCAAAGATTTTTCGATCGTTTGTTAGAAGTCATCGGCCTCTCTTTGAGAACTGTTTTGAATACTAATTAAATAGCTATCCTCTATAAAAAAGCTTTGCAAGCCAAGGCAAATAGAAGAAAAAAGACCCATGCACTGGACAATTATCGCCGGAACAAATCGATCAAACTCCAGAACCTTGCTGCTTTCTAAGTTTCTTCAGAAAGAACTCGCAGCCTTGACCCCCGAAGAAGATCAGATTCAATTGCTCGATTTGAAAAATCTACCGACAGAGATTTTTAGCCCAGAGGTTTATGAAAAAAAGCCAAAAGCCTTTGAGGAGTTTCAAGCTTGCATCTCAAAAACTGATGCGATTATCAGTGTGCTTCCCGAATACAATGGCTCTGCTCCCGGCGCTTATAAATATTTTATTGATATGCTTTCTTTTCCAGAGAGTTTACTCAAAAAGCCTGCCGCCTTTGTGGGTTTAAGTGCCGGCAAATTTGGAGGAGTGCGCGCGGTCGAGCAAATGCAACAAGTCTTTTTGTATCGAAAAGCCTATCTTTTTTCTGAGTCACTCTTCATTCGAGACGCCGAAAGCCATATTCACGCTGATGGGTCTATCGTCGACAGCTTTCTGAAAACGCTCTGCGATCAAATGCTCAATGGCTTTATTGATTTCGCAAAACGCCTCAAAGATTAAACCCACTAAGCATCGAATTTTTCTCAAAAAAATGAGCCCCATGGTCTCATGGCTGAAGACGTGCTAAGTCAAAGAGCTAATGCTTTTGAGAATTTCTCGGATATTGATTGTGAGTGTCGCAACTTTGCTCACTGCGACTGGCATGGAAGTGAGTGCATCCTCTTTATGCAAAAACAAATTGATAGAAAGCACACAAACGACTCAGACCCATTTTAAGGACCTAGTTCTCAATATTATTGCTAAAGAATATCTGCAAAAGAGGGCTGACCTCGCCAGCGAGTCGCCCAAAGAGCAAGAGCAGATTGTTCAAGATCTCAAATTACGCGCAGGACTTTTTTTTGACGAGATTGTGAAAACATCTCCAGAAGATTTGAACGGCATAGAGAGCTCTTT
>JBMTHG010000369.1:0-1153 GCA_049436045.1 Bdellovibrionota bacterium | reverse complement strand
TCTTATCCACGCCGCCAGCGTTCGTTCTGAGCCAGAATCAAACTCTCCGTTGAAAAGTTTGCTCAATCTGCGCTAAACAGATTGAAAAGTTTCTGACAAATCTAGTCGCAAACCGTGAGAATGGTTTACGACCGACGTCGAAGCTAAAAAAAACAAAATTTTGACGAGAAACGCACAATTCAGCAATTGCTGTTTTGTCATTTCTAAAATTGCGTTCTGAATTTTACCGATCCGGTAAAACTCGAATGGGACTATCAAATATCTGCTTCAATTCGAATCATGGCTGTGCACATGGTTTTTCAATGTGATTCACAGCGGTTTTGAAGATTCGTTTGAGATCAATTCCACTTGGTGGTGTCACCAGCGGGACGGGCAACATAGTGGAGACTTTGAAATGGTCAACATGTTTTTAGAAAAAAAATTGATCCGCCTCGGAAATCAAAAAAACTCTGAGAGCGCATTTACCCATAGAGCAAGCATTCATGAGCCTCTAGCTCCTTCTTCGATTTATCTTAACCCCTTTGATTTTTTTCAAAAAAATCATTCGCCGACACCTTTGCTTTTGATTTTTGGAGCTCTTTTGTCGCGATTCTTACCCTTGAAGACGAATATTTCGTTCTTCACGGACTTGCTGAACGGTATCATCAAATTACCGCACAAGCTTTATTTAAGCGGCTTCACGCTTCTTTATCGGCATTCACGGAACTTCCCCGACCCATTTCCATTTGTCCCCAATCAAACTGTCGCACACCTCTAGAAGCAGAATTGATAAGGCCTCGCAGGGTTTTAGAACTACATCCATCACTGCACCAGAAGAAAAAAACCGCCCGTGGAATTTTCCACGGGCGGCTTCATTTTTTTGTTTATCAGAATTGGGTTAGCCTTCTAGAGCCGCTTGGGCAGCGGCCAAGCGGGCCACAGGCACCCGGTATGGCGAGCAACTCACGTAGTTCAATCCAAGTTTGTGACAGAACTTCACTGAGTCTGGATCACCACCGTGTTCACCACAGATCCCGAGTTTGATGTCCTTGCGCGAAGAACGCCCCTTGTCGATGGCGGTGCGCATGAGTTGACCGACGCCATCTTGATCGAGAGTGGCGAAGGGGTTTTTCTTGAAGACCTCGTTTTCTGTGTAGGCGTTCAGGAACGCCCC
>JBMTHG010000368.1:0-1153 GCA_049436045.1 Bdellovibrionota bacterium | reverse complement strand
ATGATAATAGCATTAGATTGTCTGAAGCCGCCGATAATTTAATCAGCTCTTTGAAATCAAAATTCGAAAAATCTGGCGCAAAAGATTTCGTCGACCAAGCTCTAGGAGCCGGTAACGATCTACTGAAAAAAACGAGGATTAGTGAAACGGCTTCGCAAATTTCAGAATCCGTTAATAACGAGCTCGACAGTATTTCAGGCAAGAAAATCATGGAAAAGTTAACAGCTCATATCGTTTTGCAAGAGCAATACAACGACGTTTTAGCCGGAAAGTTAGAAGAAACTTTAAATCGTGTAGAAGAATTAGAGAAAAAAATCCGTGGCCATTAAAAATTTTTTAATCAAATACGAGAGATCAAAAAGATCGATCAAAGATGTGGTGGCCGGCTGGCAGATTGATAAAAAAGTTGATGATTTTCTAGGCTCTCCCATCATGAGCGGTGTGCTCATCGGGCAGTATCTAACTGATGAGTTCCTACAGAAAAAAATTCCGCCCGATTTGCAAAAAGCTTTTGCGCTCTTCAAAGGTGATCAGGCAGATGAAGTAGCTGAGATCAAAGAGATCATTCGATCTCGCTTTCTTGAAAGCCCAGAAAAACTCGATGCCTATTTAAACAACATAAAAGGTCGTGTGGGCGAGATACGATTTCAGGAGCAGATGGGCGACATGGCTAGGTTGCCTGAGTCTGTTAACCAGCCAGGATACGATGTCATCTTGGGCTCTTCAGACGAAGCAAGGTATGTTTCTGTTAAGCTTCATCAAGAAGCCAGCACCGTTATCGAAGATATTAAAAACACACAGTCTGATTTGCTTGAGGGCAAGATTTGGGACGGAGATGTCTTGGTTGATAAAGTTGACTATGCAGTGAACCGCGATATCTACGACGAAGTTGTGAATAAAGTTAAAGCTCTCGGAATCGAAGTAGAAATACGATCGGTCGATGTAACTCATGCCGAAGTAGTCGATATGCTTGATGGCACAGTCGATGCAGTTGTAGATCCGTTGATCTTCTGTCTTTCAGAATTGGCAGGAGTTGTTGCTGTCACATCAGCCTTTCATTTGGGCACAAGTATATTCCTCTGGCGCTATCGTGATAAGGCCCTAAACGATAGCCTTCGAGATGCCCTCTATAAATCCGCAACCAGTGCCGCAG
>JBMTHG010000367.1:0-1153 GCA_049436045.1 Bdellovibrionota bacterium | reverse complement strand
ATTTGCGATTCCTTGCGGTGTTGAGCGCGGTGTTGAAGGCGGTGCATGAACACTCGGCGGTTTTAAGAGCCGGAATCGCGTCTGCTGGAAATGATCATCGACTTGGAGCGAACGAAGCACCCCCCGCAATCATGAGTGTGTTTCTGGGAGATACGCTTTCAAAAATTTGCGAGCGAATTGAAAAAGGTGAAATCATCAGTGACTCCCCTGAAGAAACCATCATTAGCCTGGGAGTTTCGAGCATGCCGGCGGTTGCAAAAGATAACACCGATCGAAATCGAACATCGCCCTTTGCTTTTACGGGAAATAAGTTTGAGTTTCGTGCGGTGGGTTCACTGGCGAATGTTGGAATTCCAGTGGCTTTTTTAAATGCGGCTGTGGCTGATGCTTTCAAAAAAATGTCTGATCGGCTTGAGAAGCTGTTAGAGTCTTCGGGTTCTCGAGATGAAGCGGTTTTGAGTTTGATTCGAGAAACTCTTCTCGAATCTAAGGCGATTCGATTTGAAGGAAACAATTATGCAGATGACTGGGTTAAAGAAGCTGAAAAGCGAAAACTCCCGCACTTAAAAAATTCTGCAGAAGCTTTTAGTATTCTTAAAGACAAAAAGCAGACGGATTTTCTAATTTCCTCTGGCGTTCTCTCGGAGCCAGAATTGCAAGCTCGATATCATATCAATCTGGAGCGTTACAACAAACACTTAGATATGGAAGCCGCCACCCTCTTAGAGATGATTGACACTCAAGTGCTCTCGGCACTCGAAAGAGAGCTGCATAAAAGAACAGAACTTCAGCAATCTTTAGATTTAGTAAAAATGTCATCAAAACAGACGAAGAAGCGATTGGATTCTTTGGTGAGTTCTTATGAGCAGCTTTTAGCGTCTCGAGATCAACTGCAAGCCGATCTGGAGACCTCTGAAAGCTTTGGTGAAGATGAGCTGAAAAAATCAAAGCATCTCAGTGAAAAGCTTTTTCCTCAAATGCAAAAATTAAGACAGCTTTGTGATGAGGTAGAATCTCAAGTTTCTGATGACTTATGGCCTTTACCGAAATATCGAGAAATTTTATTTCTGCGATGACCACAAGTTGTTAGACTGTCGCTGAGTATGTCTGCAAAAGGAGTTTCTACCAAGCCGGCTTCTGGTTTTCGCGATTT
>JBMTHG010000366.1:0-1157 GCA_049436045.1 Bdellovibrionota bacterium | reverse complement strand
TTAACAAAGACCCCTTTTCATAATTCTACCCGGCATTGGCAAACTAAATAAGATGTCAGAAAATCGACAAATCAACTGATGATTCAGTAGTTTCGTTCGAGTTGTCGAGCGATGAGGAAAAATATTTTCCCAAAGATTGATTTGATTGGCACGATGCATGCGTCAACAAATGAGCAAATGACGTGAGATAAAAGTCAACACGCTTATTTTCGACTCATCGGTTATCCCACTTTTCTTTCAATCTCATTTTTGTTCGAACTTGAAAGCGATCGAAAGCCCTCTCGAATCACAGCCGCGATAGCTCGACGGCGTTTTTCTAAGAAGACTTCATAGTTCATGCTCTCCCAACCATCTGGTAAGGCGTGCCAGAAATAGAGTTGAGCTCGCTCATTTTGATCATATCGCTCAATGAGTTTTGGGAAATATGCAGCCGGATCATCATCACTAATTTTTATATTGTCTGACCACTCAACCAGTGCGAAGTTTGCAATCTGATTGGTCTTTCTTTGACCAGAGATTCCCTTTCGCTCTAGAAACTTCTTCGGAAATAGGTGGTGTTTTTCAAGTGCCGCCTTATTGCCTCGAACGCTCGGATCTACCAACTCCGAAACTTTCATTTTTGAGAACAAGGCCTTCGCATCGAGCAGGTTAAGCGCCGCATGATAAGCATAGAGAGAGGGGCTTCGCGCCGATGAAGTGTTGAGATCGTTTGGCAACGAGATGCTCCAGAAATCATCGGTCAATTCTGTCGATATGATATTTTCGATGGCGTTTAAAAACTCCTGTGCATTTTTGCAATCTTTGAAATCATTTAAATCTCTTTCGAATCGTGTTTCAGGTGAGCCTGTATATCGACTAGTGATTGAACACATGAAAAACCATTTTGCAATAATAGGCCGGAGTTCAGCCAAATCGATTTTGTGTTCACATCTTCCGATCAAAAACAGCGCATAGGCATAAAGAATGGCCAAACGAGATGAGATCATATTTTCGTTGCGAAAGCCTGCGAGCTGTAAGCATTTATGAAACTCATGCCAGTTGGTGAGATTGAGAACCTCAGAGTGATATTCTTTAAGCTTCTCAAACTGCTCATCTCGAAGACTGTCAGAGAACTGATCAGTGGCCATGTCTTTGCCTCGCAAAACAGAATAGATCGC
>JBMTHG010000365.1:0-1157 GCA_049436045.1 Bdellovibrionota bacterium | reverse complement strand
GAAGAAGTCGAACTCGATGAAGCCCAAAAGAAACTCAAGCCATCATATTGGCGCGCAGAGTGGCGTATGGGCACAAAGTCAGATGTGGACAAAAATAACAAGAAGATCTATGATCGTCTTGCCAAGACTGATCCAGAAAAGGCTGCAAAGTTCCACGACAATCTAATGAAGATTCGTAAGGAAGAAATCGAGCAAAACGATAAAATGAAAGAAAAAGATCTACCATTTACACCAGATAAGAAAAAAGTTCGCAGAGGACCAGGGGGACCAATGTCACAAGCAAGATGGCTCGCACGACACGCAATGAGAGCAAAAATGAGAGAGATGGGAATGAAAGAAGAAGTCGAATCAGTCGAAGAAGGTCTTCTTAAAAAAGCCGCAACAGTTGCAAAAAATGTTTCTGGAATTGTAAATCCAAAAACACCAGAAGAAAAAGCAAAAAGTATTCAAAGAAGTGCTCAGGCAAGTTTCTATACAAGTAGGCTTAAACGAGATGATGCAAATCGCAAAGCAGCTGGTATGAAACCACTATCTGGTATTGATAGACTAAAAACTAAAGCCGCTGGGCTAAAGCGAGCTGCTGAACCATATGTCAAAGCTGCTTTGAAAGGTGTTAGAGAAGAAGCTGTTTCTTTTGGTCGTTCTGGTGGCGTGATGCACTATGATCCAAATACTGAGAAATCAGAAAAACCAGCCAAAGGCGTAAGTGCTCTTGATAAAGATGGCAATCTAGTTGGTCATTACAGAGATCTTGAGACTGCTAAGAAGCTCAAACCAGGACACACCTATCAAACCAGCAAAGGTGTTGCAAAAGAAGAAGTCGAGCAGGCGAATGAAGCAGCAAAAGATTGGAAACGAGCATTTAGTAAAGTTGCAGCCAAAAATTTTGAAAAAGACATAGCGGCTGTGCGTTCTAGTGCACATAGACTAGATAAAGCAACGCGGAATTTTCCTGCAAAACCTGACACAAAACCTACTGATAGTAATATTGATTATATTAAACAAAAAGCCAGAAAGGGTTTAACAAAACCGCATTCTATGCAAGAAGAGGTCGAGCAGGTTGAAGAAGGCGCAAAAGAAACTGCTATGAGAGCATTTGACTTAGCTGACAAAATGCGTAAGAAGAACCCAGCACAAGCGAAGATCTATCAAAAACT
>JBMTHG010000364.1:0-1168 GCA_049436045.1 Bdellovibrionota bacterium | reverse complement strand
AAAAGAGCCCGCTTCCTGAAGAGGACTCAGCACTCGCTTTAAGGCTAAGAGGTAGTCTTTTTTATTGGCAAGCTCAACTTCAATTGCCGCTAAATCGGTCTCTGCTTTAATAATCGAAAGGTTTTTTGTGCGCGTTTTTTGAACTCGGCTTAAGGCGTCTCCTTCACCGTGCATCGGCTGATAAAGACTCGCTCCCTCCTCTTTTTCGTAGCCCAGGGCACTGCTTGCATTGCCTTGAGGGTCTAAATCGATAAGCAGAGTTGGCACACCCTCTCGAGCCAGGCCATCGGCAAGGTTAACGGCAGTTGTGGTTTTCCCCACGCCTCCCTTTTGATTTGCAATGGTAAAAATAGTTGCAGGCATAAGCCCACTTAGTAAAACACCACAAGCCAAGGAAAGTCTAGCTTATTTGATCAGAAATTTTTTAAGAGAAAGAGCTTGTCAAATGCAAAAAAATCGGTTTTCATCCTAAACTAAGCCTCACATGAAAGGCGCGGTAGCCAAGTGGTAAGGCCGGAGTCTGCAAAACTCCTATACGTCGGTTCGATTCCGACCCGCGCCTCCAAATTCACCCCTTGCTAGAAAGAATTTGCCTCAAATCCCTTTCCCAGCGCTGCGTCGACACGAGTTGCTCGATTCTTTCCTTAGGCAAAGCTGAAGCCAGTGCCTTTAGCCCTTTTTCGTCTAAAGACTCCCAAAGCTCGATAATTTTCGGCCGACCCTCTACAGAAACCATACCCGGGTAAGCTTCAAAATTATAAGCAAGGGCTCCCGCAGCAGTTAAAAGCAAGGGAAGTCCCATTGAGGCTGCCTCCAGGGCCGCCATACCGAAGCTCTCTCTAAATTTTCCAGGAAAAATAGCCAGATCTGAAGCTGCAAGCAATGCGGGAAGATCCTCTCGTCGACCTAGAAGTTCCACGCGCTTTTGGGTATCTTTTTGAAGGATTTGAGCTAATTTCTCCTTTTCTTCAGCCCGCATAGGGCCCACAATGAGAAGGCGCCAATGCTCGTAAAGCTCTTTACTAGCTAAAAATTGTTCAATGAGCCAGCGCTGACCCTTCCCTTCATGGACCTGCCCAGGACAAATAGCGAGCTTATCACTGCCCCAAGAAAAATTGCTCCGTATTTCATCCCTAAGATACAAAGTTGGGTCGTGATCCTTAAGATT
>JBMTHG010000363.1:0-1175 GCA_049436045.1 Bdellovibrionota bacterium | reverse complement strand
AGCACGTTTTGCCATTTCTTTTCCAAGCTGCGGCTCTCGAATAAAGCGAAGCACTTGACGAGCAAACTCTTCTGGAGCATCGGCACCCGCAACCAAAACATCGTAACCTGCATCGATCGTTTCATTGAAAGCCGGAATATCACTCGCAACAGTCGGTCTTCCTGAGGCCATGCTCTCTAAAAGAGTCAAGCCGAGAGAGGCTGTAGAAGCTGCCGTTGGACAAATATTAATGTGTCCTGTGGCGAAATATCGAGGCTTATCGTCGCGAACCATCCCTACAAAATGAACATGAGGTTTTAACTCGGGCTCTACTGAGTCTTCAAAAAATGGGCGCCATGGGCCGTCTCCGGCCAAAATCAAGCGCGTGTTGGGCTCTTCTTTGTGAATCAATCGAAAAGCTTCTAGCAAAACTGTGATGCCATTTCGGGGCTCCATCCGACCGATAAAAAATAGATTTATCTTGCCATCATCAAACTTCTCGATGGGCTTCAGTGGAACAATAAAATCGTCTACGGGAATCCCATTTGGAATCACCTTGAATTTACAGTTAAAAAACTTTTCAAAGGTTTGGGCGGCCACATCAGAAACCGCAACAAGCCCCTCAAAGTCTTGCATGAATCGAGAGCACGGCTTTCTAAACATTCGATAAAAAAAGCTTTTCGATTTTAAAAGCGTATGCAAGTGGCCGATGATTGGACAGTCTGCATAAACCTGAAACAGCATGGGCAAGACAGGAGAAATAGGACAATGAATGTGAATCACATCAAATTTTTGTTCGTCGATGATTCTCTTTACATCGCGACCCAAACGCCAGCCCATGCAAACCTTTGCAAAGCTTCCATTCGCAATGATGGGCACTGCTTTTCCAACTCGAAGAATTTCAAAACCATGGGGAGAATGTTGAAAATTGTATTTTGGATCATCGACATTCGGAGTGATAAGCTTTGTTTCATATCCCAGCTTCGTAAATTCAATGGCTGCATGATGAACATCGAAGCTTAGCCCCCCGATGTGAGGAAAATAATATTCGCTGACGACGCCAACCTTCAATGGCTTGTTGGGATCGCGCTTTCGAAACTTTTTGCGCTCGGGATTTCGACCGATCGACCAAATCCTGTTCAACATCAAAACCCAAAAGATATAAAGAACAAGAACTAAGTTATGAATACCAACCC
>JBMTHG010000362.1:0-1175 GCA_049436045.1 Bdellovibrionota bacterium | reverse complement strand
CTTGAACCGGTGACCTCTTCCTTACCAAGGAAGTGCTCTACCAGCTGAGCTACATGGGCAAATTTGGAGAGAGAAGGATTCGAACCTTCGAAGGCGTGAGCCAACAGATTTACAGTCTGCCCCGTTTGACCGCTTCGGTATCTCTCCACGTCATGGTTGCCCAATATAAAACATAAGCGGGCGAAGGGATTCGAACCCTCGACCCTCTGCTTGGAAGGCAGATGCTCTAGCCACTGAGCTACACCCGCAACAAGCTGGTGATGGGACTCGAACCCGCAACCGGCTGATTACAAATCAGCTGCTCTACCAATTGAGCTACACCAGCAAATACCCCACTCACTTTGCCATGAGACGGAATATGAATATATGCATAAATTCTTATTGGTTGGCGAGCAACTTAAGATTTTAAAGATCGTGAATAAATCCAGCCCATGGCAATGGCCGCCGCATGAGTAACATTCAGAGAGTCGATCTCATCGACCATCGGAATGGAAAGCTCAAAGTCGAGCGCTTTTAAAATAGGCTTTGAAATCCCATCTGCCTCGGATCCCAAAACAAGGGCTATTGGCCCACTGGGCTGCCAATCATAGATTTTAAGCGAGCCCGAGGCTCCAAGCCCCCCCAACTCAAAGCCTCCCTTTTTTAAAGTATCCATCAAGGGCCTAAGATTACTAACCTCCAAAAACTTGATTCGAAAGGCCAGGCCCATCGAAACCTTTACAGCGGCCGCATTCAAAGAAAAGCTCCGACGACTTTCGTGAACCACGAGATCAAAGCCAAAGGCCGCCGCTGATCGAGAAATAGCCCCTAAATTATGGATATCATGGAGATGGTTGCACAAGAGAATCCGCGGAAAAGCCTTTAGATCAAGAGATTGTCGTTGGCCCATGTAAAAATCGTGATCACTTTCAAAGGCCACGCCCTGATGAGGCTCATTCGAAACAAGACTAGGCAATCGCTTTTCAATGGGAAAATGCCGGCCGAAATGATCAAAAATTTCTTCCACGAAGCGCTGATCACTTTGAGATTTTGTGAAAACTTTTTTGATCGAAACGTCAGCTTTTAAAGCTTCGATGAGCGGATTTCGGCCATAGTAAATTGTATTTCTTCCCATGTTTTTTTCCAGTCTTTCGATTGATAGAGACTTCTGCCCATGACCACAAATGAACTTCCCT
>JBMTHG010000361.1:0-1176 GCA_049436045.1 Bdellovibrionota bacterium | reverse complement strand
AATACTTTTTTTATGATGCGGCCGAGTGGGATGTTCGAAAACGTCAAACCCAGATTGAGGAATTTCGAATTGAACGCCCAAGCAAAAAGGTTTGTGACTACGTAGTTGAGCAAAAAAGGAAGACAATTCGGAAGATATCGACGGGTAAAAGAATCCAGACCAAAAAGGGCAAGCCGCTCTCACAAGCTGACAGTTCGACTTACGTCACAGAGTCGTTGGTTGCGGATGATGTCGATTTTTTGTATCAAAGATTGACCGAACTATTGAACGAAATCACTGACAAAAAACTGGCAGTAGATTTTCTAGACTTTAAAAATGCACTTGGTGTTGTCTTGAAATGCAGCGGTGTTGCCGTCACACCAGATCACTATCAAGAGCTCATGGAAGAATGGAATGATGCACCGCAACCGATCCGCGGTGCCACGTGGATTCAAGGGCTGCTCTGGAAGTGGCTTTACGTGAGATTTCCTAACGAAAGATCGAAGTACTTTCACGGCGAAAATGATTCTGATTCTGTCAAACACAAGATATCTATGGCTCGAAGTCGTCGTCTTGAAAACTTGAATGAGTTTTTGAAAAGTGCTGTGATGAGGGCCAGCTCATGAATAAAAATGCAAAAATTCTGCCGCCGATTTTCGCTGAGCAATTGAAAGTTCACAACGAAATTGATGATCTACTTGAAATCGACGGCTCTACCCATGGCCCAGCAGGGATCGCATCGCTTGATCTCGGTGGCGAGCTGCGACAACGCGGTAGCAAGGATGAAAACTGGAGTTTTGATCTCAGCGTTGATTTTGCAAGGCCAAAAAAACTGACGAACATAGTTATTGACTCGAATTCATTGAGTGAGTATCGAGGTCTTTTTGAGGTGCTGATAGGCGGCGAACGCTCGCGCGAGGCATCAGAGTCGTTTCGGAGAAATGAAAAAAATCTAGAACCTAAAATTATCTCGAAATCTGAAAAGTACATGCATTGGGCTGCGGAAAATCCTTTCGCGAATTATGTTTTGGCTGAGTGCCGGGCGGATGACAATCAAGCTGGCGATATTCGCGAACTTTTCGCTCGCATCGAGTCGTTTTCGTCCTTGAATTCATTCGCGGATTTGGTCGAGAAACAAGATAGATATCAGGCAGCACGGAACGTGCGAGATATTCAGCGGTCGAAAGACAGAAATCT
>JBMTHG010000360.1:0-1183 GCA_049436045.1 Bdellovibrionota bacterium | reverse complement strand
AAGTGATCTCAAGCTTTGATGTGAACATCAGTAATGCGAAGGTTCAAATGCATGCAGATGAAAAAGCGAGTATCTTGTTTGAGGTAGCGCTGCCCGATTTAGCCCAGCTCCAGAGAGTTTTGATCCGAATCGAAGGGATTGATGGTGTGATTTCGGCAGAGAGATATTATCTATAAGCTTTGCGGCGTTTTGATTCTGTAATTTATCGAGTTCTCTTAAGCTCTGAAGCTCATTTTTTTTGAGATGATCTTCAGGTTCAATCCATGCGGAGCTGATCAAGACGCCGGCAAAGAAAAGAATCATGGGTGTTGTAACAACAATCGCTTGATAAGGGCGAATGGCCGCTTGAAGACTTTTCTCTTTCCTAAAGTCCTGAGAAATGAAACAAATCATCGTAATGACAGCACACAGAATCCATCTGCTTTTGTTAGGTTTCTTTTTGATAAGTGCTGATTCTGTCATTTTTGCACAATCGTTTTTAGACTCTGAAGATAGACTTGAGCGCTTCAGATTAAAAGCCTTAAATTTAAAGACTCAAGACTGCCGAGGATTTTGGGGCTATCAGAGCAGTCTTTTGAGCTCTTTCAATTGTCCGAGAGACCCTGAAGCGGAAAAAAAAACCAAAGGCTTTGTCAATCTTTCATGGATCATGAACGAACAATCGAAGCGAAAATTGGTGGGTTCATTTCCAGCAGATTTTCCAGTTTTTCATGAGTCTTTTTATTTTGGCTCTCAAGGAGAGCCGCGAGTGTCAGGGAGTTCAGGCCTTGCAGAAGTATCAATTCAATCACAGCCTTTTTCAAATTTAGCTTTTGCAGCGTCGTTTTTGGGGCTTCATGATTTTGAAAATGGCAGTGTCGCAGCTCAAATTCAAAAACTTTACTTTGAGACGAGCTTTCGAAGTTTAATTTTTTCGTTCGGGCGGCAGCCCCTCTTTTGGGGGCAGTCTTTTGTAAATCCAATTTTGATCGGTGATTCCGCACAAAATATGGATACGCTTCGACTCAGCACAAAGCCGTTTCGCTGGGGAGGTTTTTTAAATTATCTGGGAGATCTGAAGGCTGAGTTTTTTCTTTCTCGAATGGAAGAAGATCGGGCAACGCCTCGTGAATGGTTTATGGGTTGGCGGGTCGGTCTGATGCCGACCGAAAAATTTGAAATCAATTTTTCTTATCTCTATCAA
>JBMTHG010000359.1:0-1186 GCA_049436045.1 Bdellovibrionota bacterium | reverse complement strand
TGGGTACGGTTGTTCACTCTCGCAGTCGGATTGAGCCTGGTGTTGTCTACATTGGGAATCCGTCAAAGCCTTTGCGAATGAATCACTTATCCATGAACAGAAGCCACGTTGAGCTTCAAGAACTTGAGGACGAGCGCAAACGGTTTGAAACCTTGCGAAAGCAGATGAGGTAATGGCGGACATTTATGACGAGGAGTATGTCAACCGGAAGCTTGCAGAAGTAATTCACTGCAAGACTTGTGGGCAGTTGATGACACCTGAACTTCAACAGTGGGGATGGAAGCAACTACGGAATAAAGACAGGAAGTGGTGTTTAAGAGGTTCACACTGCAAGCCTTGCCTCAGTCGAAAGTCTGCTGAGAAACAATTTAAAAAGCACAATGCTTCAGATGAAGCCAGAGAGCAACGCAACGCTCGAAGCAGAGAATACAAGAAAAAATATTATGCAAGTCCAGCCAACAGATTAAAAAGAAACCTCAGAGAAAAAGACTCAGGTTATTTCAAAGCGTTTTGTTATTACGTTTATAAAACCTTTAAGCCGTTGGGATTATCTGACCCAAAAGAAGATTTAGTCTCAATGTTGAAGAAAGAAATCCAAAGAAGAATCAAAGATGAATCAACGCCAGAGATTGAGATTGCGGCATTCTATGCAGCTCAAGGAAAACCTTGGGCGAATCCAAGAATATCTCAAGCAGAAGCCTTCAGGATTCGATACAAAATCGACAAAAGCTTTCGAGACAAAGAAAAAGTCAGAAGCAAAATCAGAAAAGAACTAGAAGGCAGAGGCGACAAAGCAAAGGTTGGTGTTCTTAGGCGAAATAAAAGACAAAAACTTCAAGCAGACAACACATTGACCGCATTCCGGTTAGGCAAACTTTTAAAAGCTAACAAGTCTTGTCTGTATTGCGGAAAACATTTGAAGGACACTCAAAAAGCTTTTGACCATATGAACCCACTGGCAAAAGGTGGCGAGCATTCAATCACAAACTTGGCTATCAGTTGCAAACCCTGCAACAACCGCAAAGCCGCAAAAGATTTTTTGTATTGGCTTCAGGAGATAAAACCCGAACACGCAGAGAGAGCATTGAACTATTATGAAAGCCAGAAATCGCAAAGAGTTCAGGCTGTGCTTGCTTTCAATATTTCATGAGTCTTATCAGCCAATTCTGCGGTGGGTATTTCAGTC
>JBMTHG010000358.1:0-1203 GCA_049436045.1 Bdellovibrionota bacterium | reverse complement strand
GAAGCTGAGCGCATTCGCTTTGAGGAGCTTAAGCCTTTTTTAGGGGCTGAAGAGCTGGAAGCAAAAATTTTATCGAATGAAGTAGATGAAGCTTATTTAAAAGTGCTTCAAGAGCAAATCCTGGATCCTCATTTAATCAAAAATCAAAAACCCAAAGTCATCTTTACGCCGATTCATGGAACAGCGGCTGTGTCCTCAGTGCCTTTTTTACGAGGCCTTGGGGTGGATTTAGAACTCGTAGAGGCTCAGCTAAACTTCGACCCTAATTTCTCAAGTGTGCACTCACCTAATCCCGAAGATGGCGAGGCCTTAAGTTTAGGCATTGAGTTAGCAAAAAAAGTGAATGGCCGTTCCCGATTCTTTGGGGAATTATCACCTGCTTAGCGGAAACGCAATAGGCGCTCTTTTGGGTGAATACCGGATTTTGAAATTAAAAGAACTCGGCTACCTACCTCAATCAGGATCCCCACGGGCGGCCTGGGTGAAAACTTTTGTAAGCAGCAATCTTCAGGAAGCCATTGCGCATCAGCAGGGTCTTAAATGCGTGAATACCCTTACAGGCTTTAAGTGGATTGGAGAAAAATTGCTCGAATACGAAAATAGGCTTAAGGCTGAGTGTCCAGAGGCCCCGCCTTACGATACCCTTCCTTTTGGAAAAAGAGCTGAGCTGCTTTTAAAGCACAGCAATTTTTATGTGTTTGGTGGTGAAGAGAGTTATGGCTATCTTGCCAGCGATCTCGTTCGCGATAAAGATGCGAATGCTGCGGCAGGTCTTTTTTGTGAACTGCTTGCGTCTCTTAAAAAACAAAATAAAAATGTCCTCGATTATCTCGATGAAGTTTACCTTAAGTACGGTTATTTTGCCGAAGAGACTTTAAGCATTTTTTACGAAGGGGCTTTGGGTGCGCAGAAGATTAAAAATATTCTCGAAAGCTATCGGGATCATCCGCCTACTTCGCTCGGCGGTCTATTGGTCGAAAAGGTTCAGGATTTTGCTCGAGATGAAATTTTTGATGCCGATGGGAAGGGGATCCCTGCTGAGGACTTTTTCTTCATTCACTTAAGCCAAGGCATGAGTTATGCTGTGCGGGCCAGTGGTACTGAGCCTAAGATTAAATTTTATCTTTTTGCCAATGGCAAAGCAGATTCACTGGAGTCTTTGGCAAATCTTAAAACGGATTTAGCGATCCAACTCGCAAACTT
>JBMTHG010000357.1:0-1206 GCA_049436045.1 Bdellovibrionota bacterium | reverse complement strand
GATATCTTTGAAAAACGGAATAAAAGCTGGAGCCCCCATTCGATAAGAACGAAAATTCATATAGATGCCATTGCTCTCAAAAACAAACAGGCCCTCGCTCCCCTCGATTCGAGAGTGCTGAAAGAGGCCTTTCAAAAGCGCTGGCCGATTCCAAGAATATCGAAGTCGAGCTTGAATCTTGTTTTCGTATTCAACAAAAAGAGAACTCGTTCGCTCTACTTTGTCACGAGCATCTATCTCAGCCTTAAGTTTTTTAAATGGTTTTCCTACTAATCCATTCATTAAAGCCACAAAATGAATTCCACCCTGCAAAAGAGCTCCATATTTCGTCTTCCAAGCGCCTGGATTTTGCATGCTTAGTTTTTTGATATCGAGCCGACGAAGATCGCCGATTACTCCACGCTCAATCAAAGAACGAATTTTTTTAAAACTTGGCTTGTAATAATAATTTTCAGCCACCCCCAAAAAGGTTCTTGGGTTTTCTTGAGCGCATTGATCCAGCAATTCTAAGTCTTCAGGAGAAACACAAAGTGGCTTTTCTACTAAAACATTTTTTGATGCTTGAAGAGCAAGCTTTGCCTGATCAAAATGAAGCTCGGGCGGACTGCAAATAATGATTCCGTTGATCTTGTCTTCTGAAACTAAATCTTCAAATGAACCTTTAAAGGCTTGCCCACCGAATTCTCTCGCCATCGCCTCTGACTTCTCAAAAGAGCGGCTGTGAAAATAGAGATCAGCTCGACCCTGAAGATTTTTAGCGTGTCTTCGCGCGATGCTTCCGCAGGATGAAATGGCCACTTTAAGAGTCAACTTTGCCACCCCAGTCTTGTTTTTCCTTCATCATTTGATCGGCTATTCGAAGCGCAAATATACCGAGAATTCTCGCCCCGGGCCACCTAGGAATTTGCGTTGGTCTGATCTGCCTCTTGAGGAGAATCAGATTGAAGAAGCATCGCTCCCTGTGATGCTTTTGTTTGAGATTTAGCTTTTATAGAGTCTGCAGAGTGAATCTGATCAAGAATTTCATTCGTATATTCATCAACACGCCCAATGATGCTCGTCCAAGAATATCGGGCAATCATCTTTTCTTGAGCACGTTTTGCCATTTCTTTTCCAAGCTGCGGCTCTCGAATAAAGCGAAGCACCTGACGAGCAAACTCTTCTGGAGCATCGGCCCCCGCGCCCAAAACATCGTAACCCGCATCG
>JBMTHG010000356.1:0-1210 GCA_049436045.1 Bdellovibrionota bacterium | reverse complement strand
AGTTGGTCTATGATGCGAACACTGGTGAAATTCGTGATGACAGAAGATTCATGACGATGCTTGAGGACTATTGGATGCCTCGCCGAGAAGGTGGAAAGGGAACTGAAATAACCACTCTTCCTGGTGGACAAAACCTATCTGAAATGGAAGACGTGAAGTATTTCCAAAAGAAGATGTATAGATCTTTGAATGTTCCTGTTTCTAGATTGGAAGGTGAAACGGGATTTAGTTTGGGAAGGTCAACCGAAATAACACGGGATGAAGTGAAGTTTACAAAGTTTGTGAATCGCCTTCGTGCTAAGTTCAGTGAACTTTTTTACGATCTCCTCGGAAAACAATTGATTTTGAGAGAAATAATCACCAAGGATGAGTGGGAAAAAATTAAAAACGATGTTCACTTTGACTTCAAGAGAGACACATACTTCTCCGAACTCAAGGAAGCCGAACTCCGAAAGGACAAGGTTGACGAACTGATGAATATGACTCAATATGTCGGTAAGTTCTTTTCTTATAATTGGATTCGCAAGAACGTGCTCAAGTTGACCGACGAGGAAATTGAGAAGATGGAAAAAGAGATAGACATCGAAAGAAAGAAGGGATTGATTCCACAGGATCAG
This sequence comes from Bdellovibrionota bacterium, assembly GCA_049436045.1. Classification (GTDB taxonomy): domain Bacteria; phylum Bdellovibrionota; class UBA2394; order UBA2394; family UBA2394; genus JBMTHG01. Next base: position 593 of record JBMTHG010000356.1, on the reverse strand, counting down.
GCAGAATACGGACTATGACAGAAAAATCGTTTCAAATCATAGAAAATTTGAGTGAAAAGGATTTTGAATCCTTCAAGAAGAATCTCTTTGCTTTGATATCCGAAAAGCTTCAAGAATCTTTAGAGGAAAAGGATCGCGAGATTCGATCTTCGATACTTGAAGCTGGGGATGCGGCCGCCGCGGCCGCGGAAGCGGATGCGGAAAAACAAGCTCTCTTCGTAGACCCCATGATGGCCAAGGAATTTTTCTTGGTTGATTTCGAGTATAAAGGACACACTATAACCTTGAAGAGTTTGGGTACTGGCATAGGGAAACCTGTCATATCCTATATCGACAATGAACAATATGAGGTGTTCACCGACAAGGAACTCGCAAAGAGAGAATCCAAGGAAGCTGTGGATAGAATGGTGGAAAAGGGAATAGACAATATCAAAGATTTGAGAAAAACCCCCGCTCAAATGAAGAAAGATGCCGAAGAGGCTAAAAAAGCAGAAAAAATGAAAGAACAACAAAAGGCTGAAAAACAGCCTGCAAAGTAATAAATAATAGACTTTCATAAAGGATAAAGATATGGCAAGTAACGAGGAAATGAC
>JBMTHG010000355.1:0-1213 GCA_049436045.1 Bdellovibrionota bacterium | reverse complement strand
GCTTGGCATTTGTTTTGCAACCTCTGACACCGGAGGAAAAATGCCACGTAAGAAGATTCAAGAAATTTCATTAATCAGCCTAAGCCTTATCGCACTCATCATGGCCGCCTGCTCTTCCGCTAGCGAAGATCGAAGTTATCTTGGCCAAACTAGAATCTCAGGCAACTCTTGCTCAACAACTGAGCCCCCTGTCGATAAGCCAATCATTCCACCCCCACCAATTCCAGAATCTCAATCGCAGATTATTTTTGCGGCTCAAACATGGCAGGCGTTTCCGATGACGGTTGAGGCCGGAGACCTTATTCAAATTGAGTCGACCGGCGAGTGGAACGGCGGACAAGGCTGGTGTGGTGCTGAAGGCTGCAATGGCACTGGCCCTTCTTTTGATTCATCAAGCTATTGTTTTGCTGAAAATGACTGCGTGATTGGCCCAAAAAATCTTTTGATTATGAAGATCGTTCACGATGAAGATCGCCTTGAATCACCAGATGCCAACCCTCAAATGGGGGAAAACTTTTTTAAAGAGACTTCGCCAATCAAAATCGCAAAAGACTATGAGTCTTTGGATAATCTCTTCGAAGTCACCGAATCTGGCAGACTTTATTTTAGAAATAGCGATGGCAGTTTGCCTGCAAGTCTTGGTGATAACTCAGGTGGCCTTTATGTCACAGTGACGAAGCGATAAATTTTTAAACAGAACACTTAGGAGAAACATATGAAAACAAACATTCTAAATTCAACGGGTCTGAAGCTGGCAATCTTCGGTTTGACACTGGCACTTCCGTCTCTCAGTGCTCAGGCTCAAAAAAAATATTCATTTGAAAATGACTTGATTGAGCAGGCAGCTCAAGAAGCGCGCGAAGCCAAGGAGTTGGCAAACAAAACGAAGATTTATCCCTCCATTCAGGAAATGATTGATGGTGAAATCTTCACTGAGACAACCGAGCCGAGCGCCCAACAAATCAAAGATGTCTTAGTTCGTTTAGGTAACATGGAATTAACAAAATCTATTCTTGAGAAACAGATCAAAAGTCTCGAATCAAAAGGCGACCACCCTGTGCTCGATAGACTTAAGAAGCAACTCCAAGAGCATCAAGAAGCTTATGAAATCCTCAGTCGGCGACTGACTGATTTCGAACACAAGGGTAAAAATAGGTACGACGCGATGAGCGAGGAAGAAAAGAAAGCTTTTGAAATCAAGGCTCAAATGGCA
>JBMTHG010000354.1:0-1216 GCA_049436045.1 Bdellovibrionota bacterium | reverse complement strand
CTAGCGCCCTCTGGATTTTCAATCTCTGGGTAGGGGATCCGCTGCCCTCTCGCTTTAGCCCAAGCATTTGCTTTCATTTGAGCCTCAAGAATTCTTTTGTCGGCCAATCGCTCTTGAGCTTCAAGATTCGCCATAGCCACTTCTCTTTGTGCGTCTGTCGTATATTTTTGAAGTTCAGCTTGTCGAGCCTCTAACCGCGCGTTTTTTGCCAAGATCTCAGTCTGAGCCTTAGCTTGAAAAATTCCTCCCGCCAAACTGGCCCCAGCACCCACCAAAGCATTTGTTGTACCAGCGCTTGCCGCTTTGTCAGCTGCCAACAGCCTTGCATTAGACTCCGCGAGTCTTCCCTGTAGGTTCAAGGAGGCTTCTATTTCGGCTGTTTCTTTTCTGCCTTCGGCGATCTCTCGTTGATTCTCCAAGTTTTGCAATCCTAAATCATACTCATTAGCCAGGCCTTGTTCTTCTAGTTCTCGATCTTTTTCCGCCTGCTCGACACTTGCTTGAAAAGCCTCTTTGTCTTTCACCTGCGTGATCACGGGTGCCGCCTGCTCTTGCACCATGGGGCTTTTTTCATCACATCCGATCAAAAACAAACTTCCCAGAGAAAGGCTCCACAACAAACGAGTTGAAAGGCTTCGCTCTTTTTTAGAAACTTCAAGATTTAAAGTTGCTGCCAACACAAATCTCCTTCCTCACTTCTCCCAATGAACAATTTACCTGCAATTTCAATGCCGCATTCTCAATGAGGCCGTGGCCTCTTATGACCTAAAAGCCCTGAAAATAGCGTCTTAGGCCCAGTATCTTCTTATCAAATGTCTCCTCGAGGTTTTTCAACGATACTGCGCAAGAAATTTCATAGCGATCACAGCTTTTGCTATGAAAGTTTTTTCATAGCTATCTTTAGCCATCTCTTTAGTTATTGAATGTTTTTTCGTTTGACCTCAGCGTATCGGCGCTCCGCTTTTTTGATGAGATCGCCTCGGGGGTCGGCCGTCTCCATCACTCGCTTGTAATATTGCTCGGCGGCTATCAAATCATCGGCCTCAAACTCAAAAACCCGAGCTTGATTATAAAATTGAGTAGCTCTCATGGCGGTTTGTCTTAAAACATCGTCTCGAAGCTCCTTCGCCAAATCATAATTCGGAACTAAATCCAGAAATCTATAAATCGAATCCCAAGCCACTTTGTAGTTTTCTGTTTTGAGATAGGTCTCTAC
>JBMTHG010000353.1:0-1219 GCA_049436045.1 Bdellovibrionota bacterium | reverse complement strand
ATTCAGGAGAGGAAGCAACCGGCAACGACAGAATCGAAACTTTGGCGAGTAGAAAATTCTGAAGTGCCGGCGTATCCAGTGAACTTGGTTCGTTCGCTGGAAAGCATGAAATATCTACACCAATTTGGCAAGATTTCGGTTCGATTTATCCGAAATTTAATCTGTGAGTGTAGATTTTATGCGGCTTCCTCCTCATAATCACTGAGGAGAGGCAAGATGCCGAAAATCCATCCAAACCATCCGCAAAAATCCGCTCACAAGAAAAATCTCTGGCTCAATCGCTACCGAAGACTCAAAGAATGGTTGCAATCATTGCCGCCACTCACGGTACTTCGTGCCGAAAAGCTCATCTACATATTCTTCAGACGCAAAAGTTTACATCTTCGACTTGCCGATAATTACCTAATTCGGTTATTCGGAGGAGTCTCTCGAGCCACTGTGCAGAGAACACTTTTAAAATTTGAGGAAGTTGGACTTCTAAAACGCATCACCGGAAAGCCGAAACGTCAACCGGATGGCTCTTTTAAGCAAGAGCGGCGGTTGGTGCTGCTACTACCGAAAGCGGTTCAGAAGAAAGATTCCTATTTAGTGTCTCACTCTGAAAAGCAAGGCTTACCTCAAGGAAACCTTGAGGACAAGAATTCAACCGTTCCGGCAAAACGATTGGATTTCAAAGACTATCTGATGGATAAAAACCGAGTCACTCGGAATGCTTTCGCTCACTGGCTTCGACTGAATGAAGCTCATCCAAGAAGCTTCGGTTTTCTACTTGGCACGATTCACCGAAAGATTGAGCGGCGGCCGGATATTCTGGAAGCTGTCATCTTCGACGGCGAGGCCAGACAACTCAAAGGACAGCAGCTAGTCGGCTTCTGTGTTTCTGAAATTCAAGCGAGAGTTTGAATTGATTTGTAATCAATGATTGCTTAGAAAATGAAATTTGGTTCAATAAGTACTGATGCACAGTTCTTTCATACAATCGAAGTCATTAGCAATTATGTCCAAAACCAATGGAGGGCCTCATGAAAATCAAAGCTAAGATTATTTGTGTTGGAATGTCGATGCTGGGAATGACGGTATTTGGCGGTGCACTGAAAGCAGAAGAAACATTACCTCTTGATTTCAAGGAAGGAGATATTCTCAGTGCTGAGTTGATGAACACTATTATTGAACGAATAAACAACTCCACAAAAGGCTTTCAGAGTGTAGATGAATTGGT
>JBMTHG010000352.1:0-1224 GCA_049436045.1 Bdellovibrionota bacterium | reverse complement strand
TAAAACCCAATTTTCATTGGAATTATATCGAAAACTTAAGTTTTGAATCCTGATTTCAGGGGCGCAGCACTCGGAGCGCGCTGAGATGTTTTGTGTAGAGCTTTCCTCATTTTTTGAAGTGGTGGCGTGAAGAGCTTCATCGAGCTCATTGGATGAGAAGCTTAAAAAATACTGAGCTGATAGTTTAAACTGGGGCAAATAATGATTTGCATTTCCAAAATATTGCGCGAAAGACGCAAGAGACTGAGTAAAGCGCATTAAAAGATAAAAAAAAGTGATCAAAGAAGCACCAGCGGCTTCATAAAAATTTAGATTCACGGTTAAGATAATCACAAGAATCACCCCCCCAGCAAAGACAGGAAGAGCGCTAGCCATATGAGCTCGTCTTAAACTGGCTATGGCATGATGAGCATAATTTGAAACGCTTTCAAAAAGCTTGTCAGCTTCTGAGCGAGAAGTTCTTAAAATTTTTATGAGCAACCAGTTTCGTGTGACTCTCTCAATACCCTCGTTAAGATGTTTTTGCTGAGCAGGTAGACGAGATGAAATGGATCTGACCTTAACATTTAAGCGAAGAATTAAAAAACCGATAACACCGATCAGGGCAAGCGCAATGAGAGCTTCTCGCCATGCAAAATAAAACATAGCGCCTAATATAATTAAGCCTTGTAGCGCCATCGGAATCGCCAATGCAGCATGTTGAGCAAATTGAGAGGCCTTAGGAAAAATCTCACCTACTTGAGTGTTCACTTGGCTGGCCGAAACAAATTTTTTGTTAAACAGAAGGTCATAAACGGCTAAGCGACGCAAGCGGCTGACGAGAGAAATTTGAGAAATGGAACCACCTTCAGCCATCAAAAACTGCATCAAAGCCTTAGCTGAGATGGCAAAAAACAAGGCGAAGATGAGGATTTTTGGTTCCGCTAAATAATCCATAAAAAGTGAATCTAAAAAAGAAGAAGAACTCGTTAGACCTAAAACTTGAATCAAGGCTTGAAGCAAAAATCCGAGAGCGAGATCTGTTAAGCCTGCACTAAGGCCGGCAAAAATGCCGATCAAAAGCCAAATAGCCGTTCGTCGGCCCAAAAAATAAAGAAGCTTTTTGAATTTGTTTAAAAGACTTGTCATTTTTAAAGCTCTTGGATCAATCTTTAGCAGCTTCTCTAAGTAAAATCATGGCTTAATTTCTTTGGGGTTTCTGCGCCGTCTCTTTCGTCTTGCTAA
>JBMTHG010000351.1:0-1227 GCA_049436045.1 Bdellovibrionota bacterium | reverse complement strand
CCCATGTTCACAACAACTCTTGCGGCAAAACAATTAGGGGCTTGGCAGTATAGTGGAGATTCGGGATCCGTTTCATCAATAATATCTTTCATGAGTGGCCCGTAAAACTCTTGATTTCTTAAATTCTCTTCTGAAAAACCGTTTGAAAAATCCGCCGAACCTAAGCTGTCAAAGCTGTTTACCATCGATCTAAATGAATTTATCGAGTTGTTTGAAAAAGGAATTTTTCCTCTCGATCGGCCATTATAATCCTGATCTCCATAACCGGCGTAAGGGTTTCCGCAATTCTGAAGACCGAGAGCCGCCAAAACTAAGATCGAAAAACTGAAAAAATATCGCATCCAAACCTCCGCACCGATATTTATGCAAGGCTGGTGCCAGATCTACGATAAGAATTTTAGGTTCTTAGAGTGAGACTACGCAAAGTTTGCGTATTGAGAATAAAAAATTTCTAGGGAGTTTAGAGCTGAGATCAAAACTAGTGCGATTCAGGGCGTTGTTTTCGCCACTGTGAAAGCACATAACGGCAGTCAAAAGCACGCTTGGGATAGCCGAGCTTCTTCGAAAGCTCTGCTTTGTCTTTTGAAGGATAAACTTCAAGAATCATCTTTAAAGCCCGATCTAAATTCTTTTGGTTCTGATGATGCCAAAACCAACGGGCCGGTAAAATAATGGCAAAAACCGAGCCCAGACTAAGAGCAAAACTTTGCATAAACAAATTGAGACCGGCAGCTCCCTCTTTTAAGGCAATCTCAGCCCCGATGATCGCGGCTGTGACCACGAGAGCTTCACTTAAAAGAATGAAAGACTTTCGATTTCGATCGAGCCAAGCCTCCACCCAGTTCGAAACATTGGGAGATTTTAGACCAATAGCAAGTAGCTGAGAGATGAGATTTCTTCCTCTAGTTTTAAGGGCATTGACCTCCTCTGGATTTAAGGTCTGGCTTTCGAGCTTCTCAAAAACCGCGATCAACTCCAATGACACTTCTTGGATCAAAGCGGAGCTTTCTTCAGCAGTGAGAGGCGGCAACTGCTCTGCCATCTTAAAAATCTTCTTCACCTCCTCGGTCTCATTTACTTCCAGCTCTAAGAGGCGAAGGTATCTCTCAGAGACATTAAAAGAATCTTCACTGCCAAAGGCCTTCAGCGAAGCGAAGCTCATCAGCGTGACGCAGGAGAGAGAGTGAAAAAATAATGGCCCCAGACTTCTCATTTTGATCGCTTATC
>JBMTHG010000350.1:0-1228 GCA_049436045.1 Bdellovibrionota bacterium | reverse complement strand
TGAGAGTTTAAAGGCTCATCTCAGTTTTTTTAGCCAAGAGTTGCACGATATTGACAGCGCTTTACTGAGCCTCTTTCAAAAGATTCAAGAGGAGTCTCAAAGTTCGATTGATAATTTTTCGAGATTACTCGATTTAAGAGTTTCAGATTTTAGATTAGGCCTTGATCAGCTAGAGTTTGAATCTTCTTTGGCGGGTAATGCAGCTGAACTGTTAGAGAACCTATCAGATTTCATTCGGACTCACGGCGACCTTCAGAGCATCGAGCAGGAACTTCAGGCGATGTCAAAAAAAGCTAGAGTTTCGCTATCACTAAAGAAGGGCATAGAAGTGAAGAGGCCGATGATTACCGATATGCAAGAGATTTCGAATCAAATAAAATCGGAATATTTCACAAAACTATATACTCAGATGAACAATATATTTTCTTCATATTTCTTGAATGGCTCGAAAAAGTTACCGATCGCAAGCCTCGATTTCACTAAAGAAGAGTCAGAGAAGATTCTAAAGATTTGGAAAGATTCCGAGGATTTTGATGATCGCATTCGACTATCATTGGGCTTAATCATTGTCGGCCAAGGCTTTTGGTCTTCTGATATGGTTTTTTGGCTTCATCAGGCGAATGAACGATATCAATCAATTTCTCGAGAGCAGTTTGGGTCGCTTGTTTTAGGAGCATTTTCGTCGCTTTCGAGTAATCTTCAAAATGAGGAGTTGAGAGGTCTTCGAGCTTATGACCTCAAGCTGGTGGAGGAACTTAAAGAGATCTATAAGAGACAGATTATCCTTCAATCAGATCGAGTTTTAGAAATGCAAAAACCTGGTGCGTTGATTCTGGAAGATTATTCCCAATCAATTTTTGTTGATCAGGTGCGGCAGATAAAAGAACTGTTATCTGCTAATAAGACTGCAGACGCAAAAACTTTGCTTCGGGATTTACTACTCGATTTAAATAGTTTGGATGATTGTTTTTATTTACTCGTGGAGCTCTCTTCGAGCCCAGAACTTGACGATGTGAGTTGGGAGCATCTGTTAGATGTTCTTGGTGTGTTATTTCGATCCGAGTTAGATCGCGATGAGGTCAGACATGAGAATCTTGAGTTTTATTTAAGTTATTTAGGTGATCAGTTTCAAAGACTTCGAGGTGATCTTTTGAGTCGAGCTCAATTACTCTCTATCATCGGCCTAGCGCATTTAAATAGCAATGCAGATGAGACAGCAGCTTTAAAT
>JBMTHG010000349.1:0-1228 GCA_049436045.1 Bdellovibrionota bacterium | reverse complement strand
ACATCTTCAATCCCCAACTCTGACATCCAACCTTTTACTATTCTCTGATACTGATTCGTTGAAATTGCCTTCCCTGTATAATGTGATTTCTGGCCGACGAAGATGTTGCGGTCGAATGACTTATCTGAGAGATGCCTGAGAATCACTTTTTTGGAATTCTCGCTCAGAGGTATTTCGATTGTCTTCTTGCCGGTCTTCTTCTGCTTCACCTGGACAAACTCTTTCACGGTGCGGTCTTCGTTCATCACATCAGAGACTTTCAGTTTGAGCAGGTCGCTTGCTCGGAGCATCAAATCAACTGAAAGATTTAGAAGAAGTGAATGGAGCGGTTTTCCCTCAGTAAGTTTTCGAAGAGTTTTGATCTGCTTTTCGTTGAGTGGCTTCTTTCCCATAATTCCTCATCGTGAGCTAAAAAGTTGTATAAAAAACAAATAACTTATTTTTACAACATTTTATCTGAAGCAATTTGAAAAGTAAACCATAAAACCGCATAAAATCAGGGGAAACGAGGAAAAAGTTGTGTTTGTTGCTTTTACAACATTTTTATCTTTTGAAGACCCTGCTGAATTTCCCAAACACTCCTTCATCTTGATTCAGATCTGAATTGCTCAAATGAACGGATCCTCGTTCTGATGCTTCGAGAAGTTGGGTATGGTTCTTTTGAAATCCCAAAAGAAGCGCCTGATAGTTTTCCCGCTCCTTTCTTTCAGCTGCCCGCTCCGCTCTTTCCGATTCCAAAAGACTTTTTAGGTATTCAATCTGATTGTCTTTTGAATTTAATAGCTCACGAACTGTTTCTGAGATCTGGTCTGAACTAGTTTCTGAACTGGTTTGAACTGTTTCTTGTTCTAGTTCGGTGAACTCCTGCTGAACTGGTCTTGGCCGACTACCGGAAATCAACTTTTTCAGCTTCTTGATTTGGTCATCGGTGAGAGTCTTCCGATTCCCGTCAGGGATAGGTTTTATCTTATGTTCGCTGATTAAGCGATAGAGGCGGGGTTTCCCAATTTGGAGCGATTGGGCTGCTTGGTTCAAGGACATCATAGACGGTGCTTTCCATAGCGTTGAATAGTTCAAATCGGTACTCCTGTACCATTTGAACTGGTACGCCAGCACAAATCGAACCAGTACGCCAGCATAGTTCAAACTGGTGCTCGACTTAGAACTTGTATCCTAGAACTTGACTGGTGTAGCGGGGAAGAGTAGATGTTTGAGGAGTCTATTCTAG
>JBMTHG010000348.1:0-1229 GCA_049436045.1 Bdellovibrionota bacterium | reverse complement strand
GATCCTTATATTCCCCGAGGTTCCATTTTTAAGGCTCAAACGCTTACGTCTATCAAGACGTCAATCGCGGCGAGTTTTGTCGTTGCACAAACGACTCAGCGATTTGAAATGGATTCGAAGAGATTTATTCCAAAGGGCACGAGACTCATTGGATCCGCTCAACTCAATGCGCTTCAAGGCGTTCAGGTGCGGTTTGATACTCTTGTGCTCCCAAGCGGAAAGCAAATTGATGGCGTGAATTTAATTGCGCTCGATTCAAGAGCCTTTCCGGAACTGAACGGCATTTATTTTAGTAATAAAGACAGTGTTTACGGAGCAGGGCTCGCCTTTGGATTTTTATCCGGTTTTGCGGGAGGAGCACAGGATCGAGAGAGTACGATCGCAGGCTCAGTGGCGACGCCGAGTCTTAAGAATCAAATGCTAGGAGGACTGTCTTCGGCAAGTTTTGCCGTTGCAGAGAGCCTTTTAAAGGACATTCAAAACCATTCGATCGAATACGTTGTTGTTCCCGCAGGAGAAGAGATTTTTATCGCGGTAAACGGAAAACTTCAGATGAATCATGAGGGCTTATGAGCGAGCGAATTTCGATTGATCCTCGGCTTCGATTTTTAGCGGCTGGCGGCTTAGTTTTTCTTGGCGCTGTTCAAATTTCGAGATGGACGGAAATTTCGGTTTTTCTCGCCGGAAGTTTTCTTTTGGCGGCGGTTTTTTTGCTTTTAGGAGCTGTTCGCTTTTTTGCAGATCAAAAAAGAGAGATGGGTTTTGAAAATGGACTTTTTGTCGGAAGAAGTGGGGCGAGTGCCTTTAAACTTCCTTTCTTTGAAGGAAGACACACGCTGATTACAGGGATTACAGGATCCGGCAAAAGCACGCTCATTATGCGCCTGATTTCGGAAGTATTAAAAAAGGGGGCGAGCTTTGTCTATTTTGATTTCAAAGGTGAAAAAAGCGATCATGAGCGGCTTTTAAAGATTGCCGATGGCAAAGAGCTTTTGGTTTTTGATTTGGCGGATCTTAGCCGCTGTGTTTCTTGCAATTTCTTAACACTGTTTTCTGGAATTGCGGAGACTGTTGGAATTGTTGCGGATCTCTTATTTGAAGAAGATACGCCGACTTATTTTAAATTGGAAGGTTCTCGTTTCTTAAGATATGCGCTTGAGCTTTTAGATGGCGCCGAGGAGCGGCGAAGTTTTGTTCGATTAGAAGTCTTGTTTCAAGATGATCGCTAT
>JBMTHG010000347.1:0-1229 GCA_049436045.1 Bdellovibrionota bacterium | reverse complement strand
CCACTCTTGTCGTCGCTCGATCATCTTATCTGCTGTTCGAAGCGCAAAAGCTGTGATGCTCAAACTAGGATTCACTCCTCCTGAGCTTGGCATAAAAGAGCCGTCTGCAACAAACAAATTTTTTAACCCGTGAAACTTACCCTCCGATGAAATCACACTATCTTTTTCTGATTGTCCCATCCTGAGCGTTCCAACCGCGTGGGAAAATGAATCGATCCTCATGAGCTTTCCGATTTTTCCGCCAGCAGCTCTAAGAATCTTTCGAGCATGCTTGATTAAAAAATCAAGCCTCTCTAAATCTGCTTTTGAATATTGATGTTCAATTCTCGGAAGACGAACCCCAAATGCATTTACTCGATCACTGAGCTCTACTCGATTGATAAATTGCGGCTCATCTTCTGCCACACATAAAAGGTTTTGAATAAACTGCGAAAATGTGCCTGCCAGAAATTTAAAACCTCTTGGAGCAAATGCACTCACTACGCTTTTTTCGGGAGTGTAAATATCTTGAATGATGCCAGTTGCTAAATTATTTTTGACTCGCCAGTCATTATACAGAGAGCTAATCGCGACTTGCTTATGAAAATCTCCTCTGGCGTTAGTGCGAAAAGGAAAAACATAAGAAACTACCGCATTGCAATGTCGCATGAGATATCTTCCAATAAACTGATGTTGCGGAAAGTCGTGCAACTCCGATCTGAGGAGAATTGGAGGACTCCCCAAAGCGCCTGCAGCTAAAACGAAAGCTTTTGCTCTTATCGAAAGATGTCTGCCTTGATGATCAAACAGCGCTAAAGACTCGACACGATCTTTTGAGATGATGAAGCGGTCTGCCGTGACTCCCACAAAAATTTTTGGAGGGCACAGATTTTTCATCGCCTTTTTAAATATCGTCGTGGCATCGCTTTTCGCCTCAATCTTACAGGGATAGCCATCGCAAGTTTGACACTGTATACAAATATTATCTCGACTTTGATTCTTAAAATTTATTGCGAGTGGAATATGAAAAGGCTTTAAGCCTAAGCCTTTCGCAGCATCAAAAATTCTTTGAGCCGGCGGATTCAAGTCGATTGGAGGAAACGGAAAGTCAAACTCCCGCGCTGGCTCCGTCGGATCTTCATGGGCCTGCCCATGCACCTCTAAAAGACTTTCGGCCTGATCATAGTAGGATGAAAAATCCTGATAACCTAAAGCCCATCTGTCAAAATCAGGCTCTCGCAAACGAAAAG
>JBMTHG010000346.1:0-1232 GCA_049436045.1 Bdellovibrionota bacterium | reverse complement strand
AAACAAATCGTTTCATGCGCATCTTTGAATGTTGCAGCCTCTTGCCTGTTAAATGAGAAAGCCATTTTTTTTTCAGATATTCGAGATGAGTTCAAAGAAAGACACATTCAATTCTGCGCAAAAGTTCAGCAAAAGTATGGTGTCAATTTACTAAATCAAAGTGATGAGACTCTTTTCTTTCAAGCTCCAATTTTGAGAAAAACTTTACAAATGATAGAGAAAAATGGGGATGCGAAGACGCTTCACTTTATCGTAGTCAGCCTGGCTGCTCAGCCTGAAAAGGCGCCAGATCTTTTTTTAATACAGTTTTTAAGAGAAGTAGTCTTCAAGACTTACTGTGGGAGTGATTTAAATCATATGGCTGACCAGATTTGTGCGATGGCGATAAAACTTATGGCGCTAAGACCCATGGATCGAGATTTGCTATCAGGCTTAATCAACTCAGTTTTAGAGGAGCTTTCAAATGCTTAGTTACGATCAAAATGTAATTATAGTAGATGATTTTTATCAGAATCCAGATCGGATTCGTGAATTTGGTTTAGCGAGGCAGTTTGGTAAAGGCTCTAAAGATAATTTTTGCGGCGTTCAATCAGAAAATCTTGAGCTACCAAATTTAAAGACTATTTTTCGAAACCTTTTAAAGGCGAGTCGGCTTCGATTTGATCGGAGAGAGTGGGTCTTTGGCGCTTTTCGCAAAGCACAGCTTGGAGATACGGGAAAGAGTCATATCCATTTTGATCCGTCTGATTGGTCTGCCGTTATATATCTTTCAAAGGTTGTAGGCCAAGTCGGAACATCTTTTTATCGACATAAAAAAACGGGGCTTTTAGGCCCTACTAACGAGTTGAGAAGGACGCGCCCTTGGCCTCAGATTCGAGAAGATGGGGAAAGGATCATTAATGGTGAAAGTAAAATAATGCACCAATGGGAGCTTACTCACCAAGTAGAGTTTAGATTTAATCGTTTGGTGTTATTCAGAGGCCGAAACTTTTTTCATGCTCCAGGGCCAGCTTTTGGCTCAGATTCAGAGAGCTGTAGACTTACCCAGCATTTTTTCTTCGATGTCGAGTAAAATCTATGATTGCAATTGTTTCAACAAGCAGTGAAAAGACAGCTTTAGCCGAGTATGATTGGCCTCAATCAAATATTTCGCTCTTTTGGGTTGATGAATATTTGCAAAAATTCCCGGAACGTGAAGCTGATTTTATTGTGGATCAGCTGTTCTCTGATAT
>JBMTHG010000345.1:0-1235 GCA_049436045.1 Bdellovibrionota bacterium | reverse complement strand
AGAAACAAAGTGCCGTAGCTCTAGCCGAAGCAAAAATCGTTAATGAGTTGCAGAAGACTGAGTTAGCAAAAGATTCTGAAATTCAGACTCTCAAATCGAAGCTCGAAGCTAGCGAGTTAAGCAAAAAGCTAGAGATTAGTGAAGCGATTAGTGAAATCGACAAAGATCGGGCTCGGCTAGAAAGTGCGCTTGAACTTGCAAAACTTGAAAAAGACCTATCAGAAAAATCGATAAAACAAAGTTTTGAAAATCAAATTAAAGATCAGAGCGATATCATCGAGCGCCTGAAAGATATGAAGAATAAACTCTCAACAAAAGGTATTGGTGAGAGTTTGGAGCAACATTGTGAAGTTGAATTTAATCGCATTCGTGCTACTGCGTTCCCGAAAGCTTATTTTGAAAAAGATAACGATGCAAAAACAGGCAGTAAGGGTGACTACATTTTTCGGGAAGCAGATGAATCTGGTACAGAAATAATCTCAATAATGTTTGAAATGAAAAATGAAAACGATGCCACGAAGACAAAGCAAAAAAATGAAGATTTTCTCAAAGAGTTAGACAAAGACCGTAGTGAAAAAGGTTGTGAATACGCAGTATTGGTATCGCTTCTAGAGATTGATAGTGATCTCTACAACATCGGGATTGTTGATGTCTCCCATCGGTTTCCGAAAATGTATGTTATCCGCCCACAATTTTTTATTCAGATGATCACGCTTCTCAGAAATGCAGCATTAAATTCGATGCAATTCAAAAACGAGCTAGCACTTGTAAGAGCTCAAAACGTAGATATTACAAATTTTGAAGACAAGCTTGAAGCGTTTAAAAATGGCTTTTCTAGAAACTTTGACCTAGCAAGTAAAAAATTCAAAACTGCGATAGATGAAATTGATAAGTCTATTGACCATCTTCAAAAGATAAAAGAAGCGTTACTCGGCACTAACGAAAATCTTCGGCTTGCTAATGGCAAGGCACAAGATTTGACTTTAAAGCGGTTGACAAAGGGCAATCCGACGATGACTAAAAAATTTGCAAAAGCAGGAGATGAAGATTCTGAGTTAGACGATTAGTCCCTAGTCAGTGGCGAAGAACCAATAAGCCGATTGAGTGATCATAACTTTTCTATTTAGTTTTTGATTTATAAAACTTTTGATTTAAGACTTCAGAAAAAACCAGTGCATGTTGAATTGACAGATGTCGTCGAAGGAGTGCAGCAAGATTCTCGCGGAAGACGGGCC
>JBMTHG010000344.1:0-1239 GCA_049436045.1 Bdellovibrionota bacterium | reverse complement strand
ATCTCAAATTTAAAAAAGTAGTTTAGGCGAGGATGGCGTGAAGAGAATACTCGGGATTGTTTTTATTTTTTCGTTTGGAGTTTTGCTAAGCTCATGTGGTTTTGTGCAAAACCCAGGAGGAAGAGCCTATGATTCGAATGAAGCATCTTCAAGAGATGAGTTAGGAGAGTCAGAACTGGCATTTTCAGATACATTATTTTCGGTGGTTCGAGATCGCTGTGGAGATTGTCACAATGAGGTCAGCGGGCAAGCTCCCTATTTTGCTTTTCCCAATGATATTCAAAAATCTCATGATAATATCCTGAGTTTGAATCTCGTCAACTTATCCCATCCCGAGCTTTCTCGAATTGTGAATAAAGTGAAAGACGAGGGCCATCAGACCTGGACTGGAGATTGGGAGGCCGATGCCAATGAGCTTCAATCGGCCGTTAGCTCTTGGGCCTTGGCTCTGGGGATTGAGGAGGAAGAAGTTCTCACGGGATCCAGTCGGGTGACGATTCCAGCGATGATTTCAGATTGCTCAAATTCGAATGTGACGACTTGGACGCCGATGAGTTTTTCGCTCGATGGAATTGTTTCAGGTCTTACGGGAGCACAGTTTCAGCTTCGAATTTGTCAGCAAAGTGATCAGACTTATCGAGTTTCGGATTACAGGGTTTCTACACCAAGTTCGATCGAGTTTAGTGGTATCAAGATTCATGTGAATGAGATTTTTGATGAAGCACCTTCTTTAAATCTTGTTGATAACTATGAACTGACAATTTTGAACAATCTCGTTTTGTTGTTTCCACTTCAGCCAAACACTGCTGATAGCCTCAGTGTGCAAGAAGGCCCGGGCGTCGATAAGATTCATTTGGATTTTGATTTGATTCAGATAATATCGAATTAATGCTTCACTTTTTTGTTGAGGCTTTGTTTCTTCTTGCTCTTCAGATGACGTTCCATACGATTTCCTCGAAAGTCAAAATAGATAAAAGCTCTTGAGTCAGTGGAGCATTTCACTATGAAAATTTTTTCTATGTTATCCCGAAAATACCCTAATTTAATGGGCTAATCGTTTCTCAAGAATCTGAATTTTTTGAGGATTTTCAAATTTTCGATTTGGCCCATGAATTGCAACGTTTTGGGAAATATGAAGATTTTTACCTTAGGTTTCTTTGTTTTATTCAGTTTCGCCTTGCAGCCTCTTCGCGCACAGTTAAGTCTGGAGGCCAGTCTCGATCAAGCTCGCCGCCTCTA
>JBMTHG010000343.1:0-1249 GCA_049436045.1 Bdellovibrionota bacterium | reverse complement strand
TAAAGAAGAGAGAGTTACAAATGAACTTTACAGGTACAGACAAATACGTCGCAACAGACGAACTACAACTGGCTGTCAATGCGGCTATTGCGCTGGAAAAACCGCTTCTAATTAAGGGCGAACCCGGGACAGGTAAGACTATGCTTGCCGAACAGATCTCTGAAGCACTAGGCATGCCCCTTATCCAATGGCACGTGAAGTCTACTACGAAAGCTCAGCAAGGCCTTTATGAGTACGATGCGGTTTCACGATTACGGGACTCTCAGCTTGGCGATGAAAAGGTTAAAGATATTTCTAACTATATCGTGAAGGGGAAAATGTGGGAGGCATTTGAGGCCGGACAGCAATCTGTCCTTCTAATCGATGAGATTGACAAAGCTGACATTGAATTCCCCAATGATCTCCTGCTTGAACTCGATAAAATGGAATTCTTTGTTTATGAGACTCAGCAGCTTGTCAAAGCAAAGACCAGGCCCATAGTTATTATTACGAGCAATAATGAGAAAGAACTTCCTGATGCATTTCTTCGTCGATGCTTCTTCCACTACATCGAATTTCCTAATTCACAAACAATGGAAAAAATTGTTGATGTGCACTATCCAGAAATAAAGAAAGAACTCGTTCGGCAAGCGATGGATGTTTTCTTCGATGTGCGAAAAATCCCAGGTCTAAAGAAAAAGCCATCCACATCAGAGCTAATTGACTGGCTTAAATTACTCATGGCTGATGATATTCCCGAAGATATTCTTAAGAATCGCGATAACAAAAATGCTATTCCACCCCTTTACGGGGCGCTTCTGAAGAATGAGCAGGATGTTCATCTTTTAGAAAAACTCGCTTTTATGCATCGAGCTAAAAGCTGATGCTGATAGATTTTTTTATGACACTCCGTAAAGAACGCTTACCTGTGTCCTTTACAGAGCTTTTTACGCTTCTTGAATGCCTAAAAAGGAATATTATCTTTGGTAACATCGATGATTTCTATCTGCTTTCGCGCATGTGCTTTGTAAAAGACGAGAAGAATTTTGACAAGTTCGATCGTGCATTTTCCAAATATTTCGAAAAGATAGAAGCCCTCGATGAGCTATCGATGGCCGAAATTCCTAGCGATTGGCTCCGAAAAGAGCTTGAGTCTATGCTCAGCGATGAAGAGAAGGCAAAGATAGATGCGCTAGGCGGGTTAGAGAAACTGATGGAGGAGTTTAAAAAGCGACTTCAAGAACAAGAGAAACGCCATCAGGGCGGTAAC
>JBMTHG010000342.1:0-1249 GCA_049436045.1 Bdellovibrionota bacterium | reverse complement strand
GGTCGCTTAGCCTGGCAGCCAGAGCATTGGCGACTGATCAATTATTGTCTGTGGTTTGATAAGATCAAGACTAATGCAACAGAAAAATTCTTGATGTCGAAAACTAGTATCGGCTCAAACTATTGAAAACTCAAATTCGGTATTGCTGAAGAAAAAGTGTTGGGTCGGGGGCTAGATTGATTAACCGAGAGGCTGTTTTTAATATTCCTGGCCGGTGTGAGACGATAATCAGCGTTGAGGAATGCTCTTGAGTGACTAAAGACTCTACAATCTCTTTCTCTGTTTGCTCATCGAGATTGGCTGAAGCTTCATCGAGAATCAAAATTTGGGGTCTGGCTAAAAATGATCGGGCCAATGCCAAACGCTGTTTTTGACCAGCAGAAAGTCCTTCTCCATTTTCTTTTAATCTAAAATCAAGCTTCTCCCCCTTGCTTAAAATGACCTCATCGAGGCGTGCTTTTTTGAGAGCCTCCCAGCATTCAGCTTCACTGGCTAAGTGGCTCAAGCCGTAGGACAAATTTTCTTTAATGCTGCCTTCAATCAAAAAAGCTTCAGCGCCGACATAACCCACTTTAGCCCCCGAATTTTTGAAATAGTCAGAAGGCGATTGGCCATCGATTAAAATCTGCCCCTCCTCGGGTTCAATCACGCCCAAAATGAGGGCCAAGAGTGTTGATTTACCGCTGCCACTTCGACCCACGATACCAATTGATTCTTCGGCCTTAATCTTCAAACTAAAATCTTTGAAGATATGAGGACTATCTTCGTTGTAACGAAAGCTCATATTTTTGATTTCTACCTCTGGCGCAGAGAGAGGTGGCTTTGATGATTTTGTTGTTTCGATCTTGGGCACAGCTCGTCGCTGCGGATGAAGTGCCTCATCCAGTTGCTCCACAGAGAAGCTGAAAAAATAATTTAAAGCGATTTTGAATCGGGGCAAGAAATTGTTTAAACTGCCAAAAAGCTGAGCAAAAGAAGATAAGGATTGAGTAAACCGCATTAACAGATAAAAAAAACTTAAAAGAATCACGCCAGGGGTCTTAAAAAATAAGACATTCAAAACTAACAAAATAACTAAGATGAGCCCTCCCGCCAAAACAGGCAGGCTGCTCGCAAAATGGCCCCAAAAATAAGCTTTTAAAGAATGATTTACATATTGTGATATGTTACTCTGAAGGTGTTCTCTTTCATTGGGGGCGGTTCTTAAAATTCGAATCAGCAGCCAATTTCTTGCGATTCGTTCAATTCC
>JBMTHG010000341.1:0-1251 GCA_049436045.1 Bdellovibrionota bacterium | reverse complement strand
GGATAAAACCTTCAAAAAGGTGAACGACTGGCTCGATGAAAACTCAGATAATCTTGGTGAGGCGGTTCAGTATTTGGGTCAAGCCCTGAAGGAGATCAGTGTCGCCGTCAAGGATTTCAATGATCTCGATGTTATGCAAGATGTAAAGGCCTCTTTGGCTAACTTTGCAAGAGGGATGGAATTGATCGATGAGGCCCTGCAAGAGATCAAAGATGGCAAAGGATTTCAAGATCTCCCCGTTATTGTCCACAACTTACGCTCCATCACCGACTCGATAGATACAATCGCCTGTACGATCGCAAGTGGTAAAGGGTCGATAGGGCCATTGATCATGAATGATGAGATCTATTTCAAGGTCAATACCCTGTTGACAAAAGCAAACATTACTCTCAACGACATCAACCAGTATGGGCTATTGTTCTCCTATAACAACGACTGGAAAAAAACGAGAATCAAGAAGATTTCAGAGATGAATTCTATCCGCTCTCCGCAAGACTTTAGAAACTTCTTCTCAAAAGACCTCGATGAGATGAATCGTGCCATCTCAAGGATCGGGCAGCTTTCGAATTCCTGTGACTCCCCTTACTTTAGAAACGAGAACTTCACCAAGGAATTCCGTCAGCTTCAAGATATGCTAAAAGAGCTTCAGTCCAGCCTCAACCGGGTACAAGAAGAGCTCGCCTATCCTGACTGTAAAGAGCCGCTATCCCCTTGTGTCCCCAGCCCAAAAGTAGATCAGGCTAAATCTTGCCCTTCAAGTTCTTTGAAATCTGAAGACAAACCGGCCTGCGGTAATTCGACTTCAACTGAAAGCGATACACAATCCCCCTCTTCCCCATGCCAATCATGCCCAAAAAATGGGGATGACCCAAAAGAGATGGGTCCGAATACCTCGAAGGATCCAAAATCGACGTCGCATGTACCCGAAAGAAAACGGGTGGTTTACGATGCGATCGAAGATCTATCTCCTCATGAAGAACTCCATAATTTTTTAAGACAAAGGAAGGGCCGATGAAAAAAGGGACTGTTGAAATTAAAAAAGGGACTATTCTTCTAAAAAGCCCTGAAGTTGCTTCTACGGTATTTGATCGCTCTGTCTATTTGATCTGCGAACACTCAGCTAACGCAACCATCGGACTGCGTCTTGATACACCTTTTCTGGAGCAACTCCCTATGGGAGTCGAAGAGCTAGAGCCAATTACTGTCCGCCGTTTTGGGGGAATGACCCAAAAAAAAGAGATCTTTCTTCTG
>JBMTHG010000340.1:0-1254 GCA_049436045.1 Bdellovibrionota bacterium | reverse complement strand
AAGAGCGCCCCTACCGACAAAATTATAGGCCGATAAATGAGCGCCTTCTTCAATCACGGCTTCTGCTCCAATCATGCAAAAAGGCCCAATATAAGCCTTCGGCGAAACTTTGGCACTTGGGTCGACGCGCGCACTTGGGTCTATACCTGGATTCAGGGGTGGGCAGAGCTTTCGCTCAATATCTTGGCAAATTTGCGCCAAAGCGTAGGAGGGGTTTTTAGTTTTAATATAAACCTGATCTGCCTTAGGCTCTGAATCTTCATAAGATTCAGGCACTAAAATTACTGAAGCTAAGGAATTTTTGACTTTGGATCGGTATTTATTATTGGCTAAAAAAGACAAATCCCCTGGCCGGGCCTCTTCAAGGGAAGCAATCGATCGAATAGTCAGCGCTGTAGATCCCTGAACCGAAGCATCCTGAACTAATTCCTTGAGGTCTTTGAGAGAATAATTAAGTTCCATCGAAAGCGTTAACAATTGGGGCTCTAGTAAAATCAAGAGCCCCAATTGCTTAAAAAACTTTATTTCGTTTTGCCGCTATTTGCATTTAAAATGCTGAGGGCTTCTTTGGTAATATCGTAAGAGTCATCAGAGTAGAGTACTGAAGACGTGCTATTGAGCACAAGCGTTGCTCCCTGCTTGAGGGCGACTTTTTTAACCGCTTCTTTAATTTCTTTGAGGTGAAGCTCAACTACAGATTGCTGACGCTGGCTAATCGCTTGGTCTGTTTGCTGTTTGTAGCTGTTGAGCTCCATGTACTTTTGCTGGATTTCTCGGCCTTTATTTTCTGCTTCTTCGCGGAACTTAGCCCTCGCTTCTTCGGTAAATGTTTTATTGTTTGCTTTAGCTTGAAGCTCTTCAAGCTCTTGACCCAAAGCAAGGCCTTCTTGTTGGATGGCCATCATTTGTTTTTGTGCTTGCTCGATAGAAGCGGCAAAAGAATCTTGAGCTTCCTTGGCTTTATTATACTCTGAATAGAGCTTGCCCATGTCGACAACCTTCACCCCACGAAGTTTTTCAGCTGAAACTGCTTTGGGTTTTTCGGCATATACGGCAGAGCTCGCTGCTAGGACTAAGGCAGAAATGGTGATCAATTTTTTCATAATGGATTAATATTGTTTAAGGCCCAGTGAAGCGACGAAAATTCGCGAACACCTCTCCATTAGAGGGGAAATTACTATCAATTTCAACCCTAAATTTAACTCATATCAACGGGATCCACATCAAAAACATCGATAACCTCGCGATCTGAGG
>JBMTHG010000339.1:0-1256 GCA_049436045.1 Bdellovibrionota bacterium | reverse complement strand
AATTGCCAAAGATTCCCGATTTGGGGTCGTCGATGAAAAAGCGATCAAGGGGGTTGAAAAAACCCATAGCTCTTCCGCCAGAGGGGCCGCTGCCGATATTGCTTACCAGAATCTCAACAGCTTCTTTACGATCTAAGTCTGCTGGCTTTCCGAGAATCTCAAACATCCATTCAAACTGCTTTTCGATACAATCAGTGTTTTTAAGAAAATTCTCCTTTCGAAATCGATCAGTTCGAAAACCTTCATCGAAGAGGATCTCGAAGTGATTTGGGCTTTGATGCAAAAGAAAGTGGCGCACTTCTTTGGCAGGGGATTTCGGGTCATTGGCCTCGCGCAGATACTTTAGGCCACTCACGAACTCGTTTCTATTGGAAGTGGTGTCGAAAATTGTTTTTCGATGGCCAAATGAGCTTTCCTCTTCAAAGACTTTAAACTCGTTTTCATGCACAAACTGAGATTCATAGAACTGAGCAAGTTTGTCTTTCATGGCGGATTCATGATCGTTCTCAGAAGACTCGATAGAGACAGAATAAGATTCATTGTAATTTCGATTTGAGGAGGAAGATGAATTCAGACTTCGCTGCTGTTGAGTCTCCCATTCTGGAACAAAACTTGAGTAGATACTTGAGGTCACTAATATCTCATGTTGATTTCTTTCTAAGACGGGCAAAAAATCTGGGGCATGCACAACCACAATATATTCCTGCCCAGCTTCGACTCCTGGAATGCTGACAAAAAGGCTGGCTTTCGATTCGCCTGAGCAACTAGAAGACGGAGAAAGCGGATCGCACGACAAAGCTCTGCTCTCGAAGCTGTCATTGGGAGAGCAGGCCTGCAAAAGACCGAACCCGCCGAGGATGGCATAAAATTTAAACTTCTCTCTAAAACTCACATTAAACCTTTAAATCTAGTCGGCCCGCATGAAGAGCAAACTTCGTGCCAAAGAGAGGGCCTTAAAAGTCTCTGATCTTACTAGGCTTTTTACAAAGTTTGAGGCTAGTTTGGGGCATTGATGTCGCAAAGCTTGAAGTTTAGGCCACAAATTAGAAAGCTTCGCCCAGAAGATTCAAAGGCCATGCATGAGATCGAAAAACGCGTCTATTCGGAGCCATGGTCACAGCCTTTGCTTGAAGACAGCTTAAGGGCGGCGATGACTTATGGCCTCGGCCTTTTCATTGACGAGCAACTCATCGCTTATGCAATCTATCAGGTGATTTTAGAAGAAGGGCATCTTCTCAATTTGGCGACCGACGACA
>JBMTHG010000338.1:0-1264 GCA_049436045.1 Bdellovibrionota bacterium | reverse complement strand
GTTTTTTCGAGGTTTTCCCGAAGGGTATCTATGCTCCAAATTTCGCTCTCGTTACAGGCAAAAAGGCCCAACGATAAAATCAACAAAGACATCACGTAAAATGAGTTTTTAACTTTCATAAACAAGATGAAGGTGCAAAAAATGTGCCTGATCAAAAGATCCGAGAGAAGGGCTTTAAACAAAAAATAGAGATATGAGTATCGCATAAAAGTCATGACTTGAAAAAAGTTGCGGGCTTTCGCCCCCCTCCGACTTTAAAGCTTCGATTTTTCATAAGCATTATTTGTGACCTAAAATGTCACAGTCTTTCTCTATTCTAAAGGCATGCTTGAATCGGAACTTCGATCGAATAAAAAATCTTATCCCTATCTCGTCATTCGCTACATGGCGGCGGTTTATCGAAAAAAGGTCATTCGATTGAGAGGTGGAGAAGCAGACTTCGTTTCTCATGACGCCTTTTTTGAAATTGCTCATCCAGAAGTCGTTTCAGCGTTTGATCATATCACGTCAGCAGTGAGAGATTTTGCAACGGCACACCTCATCGAGTTTGCAAAATCAAATCGATTTCTAATGTGTGTGGTCTGGAGCGAGACCGAGTGCACTTATCTCGAGCCCGATGGATATAGTTATAATTCATCATCAATACCATCCGGAGGTCTTGTGATTTGAAGCTCAGAATCTAAATCGCTTTTGAATGGAACCTTAAGCTTGAAGATTGAAAAACCGATTAGGGAGTTGGCGTTTCAGAATCCAACGTCGGCAACTGCCAGATTTCCTCAAGACATTCGCAGCTTTCTAAACTCTCACGAAGCCGGTCAGAACAATATCTTCTTGTCTCACGATCTTCAGCCAGCTCGCAGGCAGGCATCCTAGCGTTGCGGCAATCAATGGCCTGCCCAAGACACAAATGAAGACCCGTGTTATTCTTGTTACAACAATCAAAGTCAAATTTACATTCTCGGTTTACGCAGTTCTCGCAGTCTTGACGTTCTCGGCGGTCGGCAGCGCTCCGAAACATAAAGCACTCCCAAAATTCACCCCATGCATTCAATGGTAGCTGGCTTGGAAAGTTTTCTAAGGGTGGATCAAGGCGTATTGGGCGCCGAAGGTCACACAAATCATCGCAGTAATTGTCATCGCGCTTAGGTTCCCAATCTGGCAGTGGGTCTTTTTTACATTCAATGGGGTCGGCATCACATGCCCTCACCCCACTTCTTTCCTCCGTGGGCGCTGGCCCCGATGAGTCTATCGTGCGAAACCCCGA
>JBMTHG010000337.1:0-1267 GCA_049436045.1 Bdellovibrionota bacterium | reverse complement strand
CTACTTCGAGAAATGATTTTGCGTAAGCATTACAAACTGAAGTCGAACGGTTCGTCGATTGCTGTCGGTATTGGGCCAATGTCTTTCGGCGAGGGCTCAATTGCGAAAGATGAAAAACCAAAAGAAATAAAAGCAAAGACAGTGGTGAGGCGACAAACCACCAAAAAAAAGAAAGTTTCAGTTAAATGAGCGCATTAGATCAACATTTAAAAGTGCGTTCGGCTCATTCGCGTTCAACCAACGTTGAGCTCGATAAATCACCAGAGAGCCTAAATCGCTACATTCCGACAGGACGTTCGCTCGAAGTTGTGTCGCGAGTTGTAGAGAGTCTTAAATCATCTCAAGGTTGCCGCTCGTTTTCGATCATCGGTCCCTACGGAAGTGGTAAGTCTTCATTTGTCGTATTTCTTGGTGCTTTGTTGCGAGGTTTCACAGACGAGGGTTCGAAGCTTGCTTGGAAGGCCCTAACCCAGGCGAATGCAACGGTTGCTGGCAACTTAAAAAAAGCACTTGGCAATACAGACCGCCAATTTTTGCTTGGCTGTGCAACTGCGCAACGTGAACCCATCAATGCCACTGTTCAACGGTGCATTCAAGTTGCTCTGAAAGGCAATCGCAAAGCCTTTAATTTTGACACAAAGTTAATGGCCAAGTTAGAAAAATCTACCTGTACAGGTAAAGAGTTAGTGGTCGCAGTTCAAGAAATTATCAAACGTCGACCTCTATTAATCGCAATTGATGAGTTTGGCAAAAATCTCGAGTCTTTCACTGACGCGCCGAGCGCTTCCGATTTGTTTGTACTTCAGCAGCTAGCTGAACTTGCTCAAGCAGAAACTAATAATCCGTTAATTTTGATAACTCTTCAACACTTATCGTTCAACGAATATGTGACCGGCATCTCTTTTTCTGGCCGTAAAGAGCTCTCCAAAATTCAGGGTCGTTTTGAGGAGATACCGTATAACGACTCGCCAGAGCAATATCGCCGCCTTGTCGCAGAAGTTTTTTATGACCAAAAGTCAAACCTTGTAAGCAAGGTTGACACATGGTTTAGCAGGCGTAAGTCAAAATTTGCAAAACTTGATCTTGACTCGTTGTTTAAAGATGCATCGACTAAAAAGTCGTTTCCACTCCACCCGATAGCTCTTCTCTGCCTGCCTGAGCTATGCAATCGCTTTGGCCAGAACGAGCGAACACTTTTCTCTTTTTTGACAAGTAATGAGCCTTTATCAGTACGATCTTTTGTCAAAACGGCGAGTTTCAGTACAAA
>JBMTHG010000336.1:0-1268 GCA_049436045.1 Bdellovibrionota bacterium | reverse complement strand
GCTAACTTCAAAGTATTCTGGCTCGTCTTTTGTGGGCAACTCTATTGATCTTATGAGGGATTTTTTGGCAGCTCAAAATTTATCGGCTGAGACGCTGAAGGAGTTTTCCCAATATAAAAATCGATGGAAGTCTCAGATGAGCTCGCAACCAAGAGAGTCTCGAGGAGCCTTGGGCTGGATCGTCTATGAGCTGTCATCAGAAGCAGAAAAGAGTCAGCTTGAAAAAGAATTTGCGAAACTTCCCAACACCAAAGAAAATCGTCGAGCTTTAGCTCAAGGGCGTTTCGTGAGCGTGCAGGCTCTCGCCCAAGCAGTGAACAATATCCCGCTGAACAATTTAAAAACAATGACTCAAAAAACAAAAGAGAAACTCGCAGCACTTGAGAAGCTAGAAAAATCCGTGACGAGTCTTGTTGAAATTGGCGAACCAAAGACGGCGATTCAATCGCTATATCTTTTGGCGGATGCCAATCAGGAGATGGCCGAGGCTATGCGAAAGGCGCCAGTTCCAACGAATCTCGATGCTGCCGCTTTGGCTCAATATCGTGGTTTCGTCGAACAAAAAGCCGCTGGCTTTGATCGAAAAGCAAATGAGGCGCGTGCATTGGGAGATAAAACATCTCGAGAACTCGGAGTTTAAGTTCATTTGCGTTTCTTAGGGAGCTGTTATAATCTGTAGTTATGCTTCGGTGCGTTTTTTGTTTATTAGCGTCTTTTTTTATTTTTGGCTTGGTTTCAGTCTTTGCGCAGGAATCGAATTCATCGGATCAGTCGAGTCGAAAAAAGATCATTTATCGCGAGAAGTCATACTATGACTTCGAAGACACTTTGATTCGAGGCGACAAGATGGGTCCGGATGGTAGCAGCATCAATCGCAAGCAAAACACCAAGTTCAGAAGTTCGTTAAATCTGTCAAAGTCTCACCTTCATTCTCTTCGCGAATCTGCTCCAGATGCTCGCTAGTTTTTTTTCTCTACCGATTTTGCTCGTGGGATTGCAGCCGCTTGAAAGTGTTCGAGAGACATTTAAGAATAAATCCAGTTTTGAAGTCAATTTCACCCAAGAAGTTCAGCAAGAGATGTTCGATGTTCAGCAAGCGAAGGCCTCGGGAGTCTTGAAATTCAAAAAACCTCATTTTCTTCGTTGGATTTATCAGGAACCGAAAGCTGAGAGAAAAGAGATCATCTTTGATGGCAAGCTCATTAAGATAAAACGAGAATCAGAAGAAGAGGTCGTGCAAGAGCCTGGAGATTTTAGTTTAGAGGATA
>JBMTHG010000335.1:0-1269 GCA_049436045.1 Bdellovibrionota bacterium | reverse complement strand
CATCCTCTTGAGTGACTTGGCTCTGACAGGCCTGTGAAAATCCAACGACTAAAACGAATAAAATCTTTTTCATACAACTCATCTTAAAACTTAGGGTTGAGAGGTCAACCAGGATTCAAGCAGAGCCCGATCTTTTTCCAACCTAGTTAAGTCATTTTTAAACGAATCGAATTCTCGCAAAGAGCTTTCGCGCAACTTAGGAATAAGCGAATCAAGATTCTCCAAAATATGATCTTTTATTTTTGTAGCGATGAGTTCTTCTTTTACAAACCGTGGCAAATTCTCGGATATAAAAGCTTTCAAAACATCGTCACTTAGACCGGGCAGAAAACTATCTTCCGGCAACCTAAAATTGATTTCTCTTAGGTAGTCTGCAGAGACCAGCTCAGTTCCCAAGAAGTTTTTCTCCTTCATACTGAGCCGTTGATAAATAGCCTCGGCCATGGGTTCACGCCCAACCGCCTCAAGAAATCGAAGAGAATGAGAATCAAAAGCTTCAAAAACCATTGATTCGCGTCGAGATTGAAATCGAACATTAAGATCTTCGATTCTTTCTGGCATTTGACTGTTAGAAATTTCGAAGCCCTGCATTTCTCTCCAAGCCATCTCCAGATCCCGCCTTTGAAAAATCTCAAAGATATTTTTTCTAGCCTCTGAAATTTGATTCATTTTTTGAGTCACTCTAAAGACTAGTTCAATTTCACTTCTCGAAAAGATCTGAGTGAGCTGCTCGGGCGTTCTTGTTTGAATAAACTCCATTTTTTCAATGCTTAAAATTTCTGAATCAGAAAGCTTCTGATCT
The DNA here is from genome assembly GCA_049436045.1 of Bdellovibrionota bacterium. Lineage (GTDB taxonomy): Bacteria > Bdellovibrionota > UBA2394 > UBA2394 > UBA2394 > JBMTHG01. The sequence continues at coordinate 467 of JBMTHG010000335.1, read as the reverse complement.
TTGATCACCCGATCAAGATTTTTCGAGCGAGAGAAGCTGAAAGCTTTTTTTAGCTCTTGAAATCGAACTTCATCAATTAGTTTTGCAAAAAGAGGTCTTTCGCCTGATCGAGCCAGATCGAGCAAACTGAGATTTTCGGGGATAGAAACCCCAGCGATTCCCTCTGAGGCCTTCAAAGCTTCGACGTCTGATTTTAAAATCTCTTTTTTCTTCGACTCAGCAGATCTCTGAATTTTAATTTGAGATTCAGCAATTCGCTGACGATTAGATGAGTTTAGTTCCTGAGATTTAAATCCTAAAACTTCTCCTTGCTCGATCACAATTCGATCATCGATACGAGCTCGAGTGTTTTCCATAAAACGCAAATCCCGATTGAGAGCAGCCCCATTATCTGTCAAGTAGGCTGCCATGGCTACCTCTGTCGGCAGAACTCCCGGAAAATATGAAAGCTGATCGACGAACTCTCT
>JBMTHG010000334.1:0-1271 GCA_049436045.1 Bdellovibrionota bacterium | reverse complement strand
GACTTTTAATTTCTTCGCCGAATCAACACCTTCCGCAAGCCCCACCAAGCCCAGCCAATCTCGCTCTCTGTACGATCTCTGTCGAGCATTCAAGAAAGTGGTCTGGTCGACCATTTGAATCTCGTCGCCCTCAGTTTTATTCGGCTCGGCACCCAGTGCAACCACTACTGACGTTTGCTTGCTGTTGTCAACAATGTATTCAAATCCAAACAAAACATTGAATACCACCGAAATTGCCAGAATCACCCCAATGAACCATTGCCTGAATCGGTTTGCAAAACCTGGTAGCAGACCAATCAAGCCGACCAACAAAATCGAAAAACCTAAAGGCTGAAGAATCTGATGTCGAGAAAACCAATCAGACCTTCCGATCATGATGACCAAATAAGTTAGAGGCACTTTCGAGCCATTTCCGACTTGACCAAACAAGACATATGGAAAATAACCTAAAAATATTGCTGCAAGCCCAAATAGAACTAACAAAACTTTTTTCTTGGTGGAAGGCTTCGCAATGTAGTAACAGATGAAAGAAGAAGTAAAGATTAGAAAAGAAATCAGTAAAAAAACAAAAAAGCCATTGACTTTACGCTCGGTAATCTCGTGATACGTCTGGGTGCTAGGCCAAAGCAACGCTCTAGATAGCCAGTAAATAGCGGGTAGCAAAATCAACCCCAAATTGTTTTTGATCCAATCAAATGCGTATCTGGTCGTACCACCTCGCTCCAAGACAAAAAGATGAGCAACTGGCAACAGAAAGAAGACGAGCATTGTAAACATTTGAAAACTTAAAAAAAACAAAATGCAAGCAATAAACTTTGACTTCTGAGAATTAAATGTAACTAGTGCGTACCATGCGGCAAAAAACAAAAAATACGCTTCGGTATAGTGAAAAACGTTTAGCTGTACTCGGGCCGAATTAAACGGCGCCAGAAGGAACACGAGCACGATCATTCGTCGTTCTGCGTAAGATACTAAATGCGCTTTAACTAAAACACCGTTTAGAAAAATTGCTGCAAAGAAAAAAGCTACAAAAACTACTAATCGGAAGATTTCTGCACCCAAAGCGTCAAACAAAAAAAAATTTGCTTCCATCCATGGAGCAAATCCCAATGAGTTGTACAGGTCGCGATATCCACCGATATCAACAAACTTGAAGGCGTCCCAGTCGTCAGACCAGAGTGAGTCGCGGACGATGAAAAGCCAACCCCAAGAGATCGTGTACAAAATAGTTGCGGTCTTCCAAGGGAAGCCACGAAGCCCAGCGCGATCTA
>JBMTHG010000333.1:0-1282 GCA_049436045.1 Bdellovibrionota bacterium | reverse complement strand
TCGAAATGAAAACTTCAAACAATCTTCGAGCGGAACTCAACAACAGTGCGCAATTTTATGAAACATTTCTAGAAGACGAGGCGCAAAAGGCTCGACGTCCCATTCTTGTTTTGACCTATGAGCGCTATTTTCAATTATACCCTTTAGACCTCGACGCCAATTCGCTTCGAATCAATTATTCTCGACTCTTACTTCAGGATCTCAATGCAAAAAAATGTATTGAAATCTTGAGTCATCGAAAAAAGCCAAACGAAAAGAGCGAACCCGACCCGATTGAAAATCTCGCACTTAGTCTCGAAGGTAAGTGTATTTTAAAATATTTAGACCAGCTCTATGCGTTGGATCACAGTGAAGAATTCTATAAGTTGATTCAATCCGCCCTTTTAGAGCATCGAGTCTATTTATACCCAGACTTAGGAATAAAACCAGAAGACGCTTTCCAAGCCCTTTCAAGAATGCTGATCGGCGCCATCCAAAAGAATCCTTCTGAAATGAATCTGCGATCTTCACTCATCAAACTCAATGAAAATTTCCCTTTTGAGTCACTCTTGGATCTTAAAACTGAACTTCGTATCATATCTGCTGAGCTTGCGTTTCAAGATCTGACAAATGCGAAAGAAGAGGATGAAACAAAATCGAATCAGTTTTTTGATATCTTCAAGCAATCTCCCGTCGAAAGCTCAGTCGCTATCAAATCAATTACGAATAGTATTTTGATGACAAATTTGGAGGTAGGACTAGAGCGCTGCGAGAAGTTTCAAAAAACCTATGCGAAAGACTTTAAGCCAGGAACACCAGTTTTTGACCATTGCATAAAGATCGCAGAAGACTTTCTGACAATTGAAAGAGAATATCAATTTTGGAAGCCTCACGAAAAAAATCTCAATGAAGCTCAAAGCATCCGACTTGGTTTGCTTGAGTTAGCTCTTGAAAAGCCGGAGGGACGAACTCGCATTGAAAAACTTAAAACTGAAACTTCAAAAAACGTTTTAGAAAACTGGGATGGATTTTGGCCCAAGCCTGATCTAAAAGACAAAAACTGGGATAAGCTTGAAGCTCGTATTCTTAAGTTTATAAAAGCACTTAAGCCTATTAGATTTTCGCAAATTGAGGAGCTTGTTCCTGCTAAGATTTCAACTTTTAATAAACTTGAAACATCGCTGATCAACTACGCTGAAAAACAAAAAAATTCATTTTTTCAAGCCAAGACACTCGCTCTGCGCGCCGAACTAAGTTCACAATTCGCCGAGTGGCTTAAAAAATTGCCCGAGCCAAAAGATAT
>JBMTHG010000332.1:0-1286 GCA_049436045.1 Bdellovibrionota bacterium | reverse complement strand
GTTCGCCCAATGTCGTGATACTTTAAGTCTAAAAAAACTTTTGCTCCTTGATCCTTAATCTCGCGAATGATGTCAGGACCCCTCTCAGCGAACAAAATACTCCCGACTTTAAAGCCCCAGATCTTAGATTGGAGTCTGTCGATCCAAATCTTAGCCTGCTCATAGCCCTCATCTAAAGCGAATACTAAAGGCAAAGACTTCGATTGAGATTCCGACGTTTTTAGAAAATTCTGAGACAGACTCATGGCCAAAAGACTAGCTAAAAAGAAAGGGGCTGTCTTTCTCAAATCTAAAGGAGCCCGAGAGGCCTTAACCGAATTTCTCAATGAAATCAGAAAGTTTGAAGACACTTTTTTGGGGGGGATGGCAGCCTTAAATTCTTATGCTAGGAGAGAGCGTCGAAAACGGGATATCTTTAGGGACTCTTCAGGGAGATCGAAATGTTTAAGTTGAACTCGCCAATGATCAAAGTGATTTATTCATCTTTCGCGCTAATAGGCCTCATTATATTAGGCGCCTGCGGCGGAAACTCCTCTCGCTTCACCATTCATGGAGAATCTTATTGTGAGGAAGTTAATCAAATCGTGAAAATCGCATCTCAACATCACTTAAGCACATCAGAGAAAGATTTAGAAAGACTCTACAGTCAGAGTATGGAACAGACCTGGGATTCTTTGACAAGGTCCACAATGAGTCATGATCATTTGGTTGGGGTTACCGAACGAGCTTTATCACATCAGCGCGGGTTATCGGCGTTCTCATTTGAAAATCTTTCGAATTGCAAAGATTTTAAAAAGCTAGAGGCAGTGTTTCAAAAAAATGGAAAAACAGTTTTTAATGACGAGCGAACACCTTATTGGGTTTTTCTGAGTAAGTTTGCTGATTCACTTGATTATTTTAGTAGCTATTCGCCCCCTCAAGTCTCTTCGTCAAATGAATCAGAGGAACAAGTTTATCACTACGGAATCAAACTCGATTTGAACTTGGCCACTTATTTTGCTCACATTCAAACCGAGGCACCTGTTCTTGCCGTCTCTGATAGCAACTCCGAGATTAAGGTGGGTGATAAAATTCTGGCTGTCGAAATCGATGAAACTCTGTGGGACTTAACATCGATTGAAGATCTCTCAAAAATGAATCGAGCCAAAGATATTCAAATGAACTCGATCGATCAGCTTTTTGATTTTAGCAAACGAGAAAGCATCACCGTTGAATACATGAAGAAGAATGATGCCTCTCAGAAAATATATCGCACTCGATTGATCGGAAAGCCATTGAAGGGCATG
>JBMTHG010000331.1:0-1294 GCA_049436045.1 Bdellovibrionota bacterium | reverse complement strand
TATGCCAAATAAAAACAACAATGATTATGTGTTTCTATATCTAATCTTTGCAGCGTGTATTGTCGCATATAGCCTACTAAGATAAAAAAAAACAAAAAGAAAGAAAACATGGAAATCGCAAAGAACTATAAATGGTTTCTTTTCGATCAGAACAATAGCGGCGGCAAGCTTGTCGTGAACGATAAAGTTTGTCATCGACTGTTTATCGAAGCCAAAAACGAAAGCGAAGCCATTTCAATCGCTGAAGGTTTGGGCGTTTACTTCAACGGCGTTGATGATGGGCGTGATTGTCCGTGCTGCGGAGACAGGTGGTACAGGGCCGAAGAAGTGGAATTTCCTCTCGCTTTTGACAGCAGGAAGCAAATCGTTTTCAAAAATCCTGTTGAATACGCTCAACATTTGGCTGTACACTATACTCTCTACAAGAACATGGTTGACAGTCGGATCTTTTATCAGAACGGAATCGTCAAAGAGGTGAAGTCGTAAAAAATCTTCTTGACGACCGCCGACATTCTGCTAGGATAACACACATGAAGACACCGATTGATGTCATTGCTTGGAGAAAAATCAATATGGCGCTCGCTTCGGGCGTCATTATGGCGGAAGACCTCATCAGGATTCACAATCACCGAGCAGAAAGTAGACCTGAGCGCGAACTTTACTCTCGTTGGCTCGAAGAGGTCGAAGAGGCGCGCCGAGTTCTTCGTGAGGATCTTTTTTATGAACAACATTAATCTAACTCTGTGACGTCGCAGACATCTTCGCCGACAACGCGTTTGATCAACGCCTTCCACGAAGATGAAACATAAGCGGTGGTTGTCATGGGGGCGCCGCAATAATTTCAACAAAACAAAAAAAACAAAAAATCTATTTAAACGATGAAGACCTACAAGATTCCCGTGGTTTGGCAGATGCATGGTTATATTGAGGTCGAGGCTGAATCTATGAGTGAGGCAGTCAATAATGCTATGGATGCTCCATTGCCTGAGGATGGCAGCTACATTGAGGGTAGTTTTGAGGTGGACAAGAGTTCGTTCGTGTTTGTGGACGAGGTTGAATGACAACGAATAGTATTAAGGAAATTTATGTTCGAAAAGAAAGGCTACGTCATTGTTCGTGGGGAATACATTCCTGTCGATGAAGTCGAGTTTGAGAATATTGAAGAGGATTTTCAAGGCCGCGATGTAATGACTTTCATCTACAAAGGAGAAAAGATGGAAAGCTATATTGTTTTTCGATAGCCCTTTCCCCGCAAAATCTCTTGACAAGAAAGAAGGAAAAGCGCAGACTTCAA
>JBMTHG010000330.1:0-1304 GCA_049436045.1 Bdellovibrionota bacterium | reverse complement strand
AAAAATTAACCATCATTTCAGAGGGAAAGCATTTCCAAGAATAGGGTTGAACCGCATTTCGAAATTGAAGAGCGCGATCATAAAGCTCTTTTCTGAGTCTTTGAATCTCTTTTTCAAACTGAGCCCAAGAGTTTTTATCTTCGAGCCTAAGACTTTCTTCCGGAACATAAACTCGACCCTCTTCGAAATCCTCTTCCAGGTCTCTTAAAATATTCAGATATTGAACACATCGACCAAGATGGGCAGCGTAGTTCGGCGATTTTTCTGTCCACGCACCGATAAGGTGTAAGACCACTTCGCCCACATCCCCGGCGACTGCTTGAGAGTAGCAATTTAAATCTTCCCAGGTTTTAATTTGAAGTGTTTGGTTGAGGTCACTTTCAACGCCATTTAAAATCTGCAATAGAAGTTTTGAGGGCGTGTCTGTTTTTTCTAAGCCTGCAAGAAATCGATCCCAAAAAATATGATTAATTTTTTCTCGTTTTTGTACCCAGCTTTTCAGAGATTCGAGAGCCTTCGACCTATCGCTTAATTCAAAATCATTTTCATCGGCCAGATCGTCGGCGAGACGACAAAAGGCATAAAAATCGACGACCGCCTGTTTTCGCCACTTCTCTCGTATGCTACAGAAAACTAGCTGAAAGTGACTTTTGCCTTTAGCATAACTAGAGGGATCAAAATCTTTTTGAAAGGGAGATAGCATCGGCGATGTATTCAAAGGATCTTTTAAAGTCGGTTTCGCGATCATTCTCTCTTAGCCTTTTAAGCTTACCCGCTTCCAAACGAGATTTTGTAGGAGATGTCTACCTTGTGGCTCGCGTGGCGGATAGCATCGCTGACTCGGGAAATTGGTCATCTCTTAAACGCCTATCCTATCTTGAGGCTTGGGAAAAAGCTCTTTTTCATTCTCAAGTGAAAAGCTTTTCAATCAGCGACTCAGTGGGCTCTTTTCAGGAGTCTGAAGCAAGACTCTTATTGGAGGCGCCAAAAATAGCTGAAAAATTTTTAAGCTATTCTGAAAAAGATAGGGCCATTGCTATAGAGCTTTTGAAAAGTCTATTTCGAGCTATGCGATTTATCATTGATAAATTCTCTTCTGCTTCAAAAGAAGAGCCAGTTTTTGCCTCTGAGACGCGAGAAGAGTTTGATTTTTATTGTTACGGCCATGCGGGCTGTGTCGGAAGTTTTTGGGTTCAAATTTTCGGCCTGCCTTTAGACCTAGAAGCCTTTGCTGTTGATTATGGAAAGGCTTTAGAGCGAATTAATGTTCTTCGAGATTTAAAAAGTGATCGAGAAAAGGGACA
>JBMTHG010000329.1:0-1308 GCA_049436045.1 Bdellovibrionota bacterium | reverse complement strand
GGATCATACAGTTTTTCTTTTGCCTTCACTCGGTTGGTGGGTAAAAATGGATCTTTACCACTTCGAGCTTTTTGAAATGTCTGCGCAACCCATTCCCGAGCCGTGTTGGTAAGTTGATCTTTCAAAGAGTATTTGGCAAAACGAACGTCAGTTGTCGCAGCGAGTTGGCGCAATGCGTTCAATCCTATCTCTACTGTTTTTGCTTGTGGATCAGTAAGTCCTTTTATTCGAAATATTTTTTGTTTTTTGCCGTTAACCGTGACTGTCTCGTAAAAAGATTTATCAGTTTGATTAAGCAGAGCCTTGAGCTGTTCTCCATTTGGATCAGTTCCAAGGTCACCTGCTCCGGCTGCCTCTAAAACTTGAAAAATTCTTATTTCTTTGAAAGGACTTTCGCTTGTTCCTAAAATTTTATTCGCTGCTTGAATCGCAGCTTTCGCTTCATTTATCTTTTGAGATATTCCTCGGACTCCGGGCGCTTCTCCGATCGTAAGAGTGTCCAGCGATGACATACCTGCTGATACTAACTCTAGATCGACGTTCACTTCGCCTGTTGCTTCGAAGCTAAAGGATGAGTTATAGATGTTAAAGCATTCTTTGGTGAGCATATTGTAGTTAATGAACTTTGCATAAACGTCATCTTCGCCGCGGCCGCGGGGAGCTAACCACCCATACGTCAACCAAACTTTGATGTCTCTATATCCAACGGGCCCTCTGAAAAACTCAGCAAATTCGGCGAGGCGAGCTTTATCATGCACTTTCAGAGTGAGTTTTCCTTTTTTGTGAGAAAACGAGCCCGCGCCGGCATTCATGATAGAAATCGAAGCTCCGGTGATGGAAGCAGGAGGCAAAAATGGTTGTGCATCATTCAAGCGCACTTGTGCTAAAGCATCAGCTTTAAGAGAATCCATCGCAATCATCGTCTGTGGGGACGTAAAAAGCTCCATTCCCGAAAATATAGAAGTCGACTTTTGATCATTAGACTTTGGAGTAGAAACTATCTGCAAAAGAGCTTGATCAGCATCCGTAAGACTAAGCTTGCTCAAATCTTTTGTGCCCTCTAAAAATCTAAAAAGCGAAGGTCTAATCACAACTGGCCTTCTTCTGCTCGACGCATCCGTGAACGGCGCTTGAAACTCCACATCAAAATATGGAACCATCTGTGACGCGAAATATGAAGGTATGTAATTCAAAAATGTCGTAACTTCGTTCGTGTTTCTTCGGTTCAATGAAACTAAAGGAGAACGCAATACATTCACAGTTAAATTGGTTTGTGTTAGTGCAACATCATCGGGAGTCTTTGGTAAA
>JBMTHG010000328.1:0-1314 GCA_049436045.1 Bdellovibrionota bacterium | reverse complement strand
CGGTTGAGATGCCTGAGCCGGTCTCATTCGCCGTAGCGCTCACGATCGTAAAGTCGGCATTGTTCCCAGTGATGCGAGCTCTAACTTTTATGCTGACAGGCAGGCTGCTGTTGTCTCGATTATCGCATGAGTTGGCCCCCGTAATCTGTGCATTGCCCACATAGTATGATTGAAATTGTTCTCCACAAGCGATTAGGCTTAAACTTAGAATGCCTAAAGAAATGAGTTTTTTCACAATAAGTCCCTCCGGTTATATTGAAGAATCTTTTCTTCGTTTGTTTAGTAAGCAACTCTTATGCCAAGTGATGATCTTTAAAAGACTCGAGAATTCAGGAGCTTAGACCATGAAGCCCAGAGCCATTTTGAAAAAAGCGAGACATCGAAGTCGCATTTGCTTGGGACTCACGGGCGATTTGGCCTCAGGCAAGTCGAGTGTTTTAAAGCTTTTTGAGAAGAGAAAATGGAAAGTGATTTCAGCCGACGCCATCGTGCATGAGATTTATAAAGAAGAGGGGGCCTCGCTCGATCAGCTTCGTCGAGAGTGTTTGAAATCTGAGAAAAACTTAAGACGGCTTGAAAAAAGAATTCACCCTCTCGTTCGAAAGAAGGTGATGGCCGCCATAAAAGAGACTTCAAAAAATTGTATTGTAGAGATTCCTCTCTTGTTTGAGGCGAAGACTTCGTATCCCTTTGATGCGGTGATTTATGTGCATGCCCCGAAAAAAGATCGAAAGGCACGCGCCCAAAGAAGAGGAATGAGTTCGTCACTTTTTGAATTTCTGAATTCTCGTCAGTGGCCATCGTCAAAAAAAGCTTTGGCTTCAGATTTTGTGATTTGGAATCAGGGAAGTCGGGCTTTCTTAAAAAAACAAGTTGGCTGGATCGCCAACTTGTTTGAAGTGCCTTAAAAAAACAAGTTGGCTGGATCGCCAACTTGTTTGAAGCTTATCGCTACTTAGACATGTTTTGTTGCCCGTAAAAAACTTGCGATTGCCCCTTGCTCTCCCTACCATCCTCGGTGGGTTCGACCGCATTGGGGGATTTTGGCGCATTTGAGCCTGGGTTTTTCGAGGTGAAGTTAGAAGCGCTATCATCTACTAGAGTGTAATCTAATTCGTAAGGCTGCCAAACGAACCTAAGTCCCGCTTCTCTCCTGGGTTGATTGGCTGGATTCAACCTGGCCTCGATCGCTGTAAGCTCGCTGTCTATCTGATTGAGACTCTCAAGCTGCTCAAGCTGTTCGATTAAATCATCGCCAAGCTTCGCTGGTAAGCCGTTAACGGCTTCCTTAAGCGCTAGAAGCTCTGCATTTAG
>JBMTHG010000327.1:0-1316 GCA_049436045.1 Bdellovibrionota bacterium | reverse complement strand
GACCTCTTGAAGCTGAGTCCATTTCTTTTGACTTTCTAAAATTTCTTCGCTGGTCGGAGATCCATTATCCGTGCTTGGCTCATAACTTAAACAAACACAATATTTATTGAAGGGATGATTTCGATCGGAATTATCGCCAAGCGAATCTAATCCCAACCAATTTTTCACTCGGGCATGACAATGATTATAGGTTTTGCACCTAAAATTGTTGGCCATGGCTTGCTGACTCGAATCGGTCGGCATCCACGGATTATAATGGGGGGCCACCCCGCCCAAATCAGAATTAAATGGCGTCTCACCTTGAGTGTGAATAGCCAATAAGGTGTCTTTTAAAAGGGCCCAGTTGGCCGCTCGATCAGCATCTTGAGCGGGAGGCCAAGGGCTTAAAATTCGATGATTTGCCGCTGAGATTAATTCATTTCGCACAGAATTTTGAATACAGTCACAAGCAATTCCTAACCTAGGGTCTCGATCTTTCCACAGATTGCCTGAAGTGCAGCCACCAAAATGTCGAATACAAGCATTTAGCTGAGAACTTTCAGCTGCGGGATTAAAGGCAGGGTATTCAAAGTCCACCTCTTCAGGATTAATTTCAGACTCTCCCTTACATAGGCAATAATCTGAATTTAAATCGCCATAGCCGCTCCAGTTGAGCGCATTGGGATCATCGCTTATATATACATGCTGACACTCCCCGCGACATCGATTTTTCACATCTCCCGGCAAACATTCCTCGGTTTCAGAGCCACTCTGATACTCCACTAAAAGCTCTTCAAAATCTGCTCCTGCGGTGAAAAACTTTCTCTCACAACTTAAACGCTCTTGGTTCTCGACACTGATAAGCTCACAAAGACCATCTCCCATTTCTGCACTCGTATCGGTTTTAAAAGCTTTGTTTGAAAAAGCCTTTAAGGTGAGTCTCGCCGCCGAAACATCAGACCACCAAAGCCTCGACTCTCCATCAAAAACAGGCGCTGATAGCGCCTCAGTCGGCAGATTGAGGGGAATGACAGCGCCTGACTCATCGACCTCTGCTCCATAAATTTCTTTTCTTCGATCAGCGAACAGATAATCCACATGAAATTTCTGAGTATTCTTTAAAAGAACTTGAGTCTGATCTGTTCCTAAAAAATTTCTAACTTCTCGAATCAACTCTTTTTCAGGGTTTACGGAATAGCTCACTCTTTTTACTGCCTGAAGACGTAACGATGATACATCTACAGCGGCTGCATCGATTCCGTATCGAAACCAAATCTTAAACATCAGTTGCCCAAAATCACTTTCACCCGTCGGAGGCTGATACATCAGCTTCTCGA
>JBMTHG010000326.1:0-1317 GCA_049436045.1 Bdellovibrionota bacterium | reverse complement strand
AAAAGTGCTTGACATTTGTAAGTACTTGATAGAGAAGGACTTGCGTTGGGGCCCCTGCTTTTGTAAGTCGTTGATACTGAAGGAGTTACGCAAGGTGGGGCCCCAGCCTAAGTCGTTGGGCCGCAAGGACTTACGCAAGTTCGAACCTGAATAAAAAAGGCCGCACCAGCCGAAGCTGGCGCGGTTTGTGCTAGCCACCTATGAAATTATAGCCCCATCGTAATCCACGCTTTATTAGCGCCGATGCAGTAGTTGCTCACACCATACCTTTTCCTGATGCTTTCCATCGAAAAACCGCTTTTCAGATCTGTGCGGATAGCCTCATTGATGTTTGTTTTGGTAGCCTTCGACATTTTGACTCTCTTTTTCGTTCCCTTCAGATAGTCAAAGTTGCGTTGCGGAAGATGCTCACAATTAGAGATCGCAAGCACGATCATCGGGGTTTTTTGCGAGATGTATTCAATACTAAAAAGGATCTTAAATTTAGTTCCCTCAACCATTTTGACAAAGTGATTGCGGATTGCTTGGGCTTTAGTGATGACGTTCTCTTTATAGTCTTTTAGAATTTCTGGATGGACGGCTTCTTCCAGCCTCCAGCGAGTCTCGAACGTGTAGATGAAGACAGAATCTTTTTCGATGCTGTTGAGTTTTTCTGTATCGAGGCCGATTTTGTCTTCGGTCGGAGATCCGCAGTAATCAAGCCACGCGAATTTGGGAAGATCACTCTTATTGAAACAGAAATCTTCTATAGGCGCGACAATGCATCTTTGAGCGGCCCAGAAAGCCTTAAAGTTTTTTTTGTGATATATTCTCGCCTGCTTCAGTTGCTTGTCTCTTTCAAAGAAAGCGGGAAGGGACTTCCAATCCCTCAATTCATGGTAGTTTGCATACCATTCAAATTCACCAGAATCACCTGGCAAGCTGTAAATTTGAACGCTCTTGTTGTCTTCAACAAAGAGGAATTCGGACAGCGTGTTTTTGACGATTTCGCGGATTACGGGTTTGATATGTTGTTTGTTCATGTGTTTTAGCATCTACTGTTTTCTCTCAACCGTTGAGCAGAGTATGAATTAAAACTCGGGTGGAGTCAAGGTCTTTGTGAGGTGTTTTTTTATGAATTTTATACTTGACAAGTGCGGAAGTTTTATTTTATGTGCCTTTGTAAGTTGTTGATATTCAACGAGTTACACAAGGGGGGGCCCCGTTGTAAGTCGTTGCTACGCAACGACTTAGGGAGGTCGGCTCATTACACGAGCCGAGGCACCGGTGTCAAGCTTTTTCTTCAAAAAACTTGACAGAAAAAAACCCCTCCTTTCG
>JBMTHG010000325.1:0-1319 GCA_049436045.1 Bdellovibrionota bacterium | reverse complement strand
TGCGTTGGAAGATGTATCTTCTAGGCGATGAGAAAGAGAACCAGCTTAAGCTAGCTACAGAAGAGGCCATGGCGATTTGGAAAGCAGAAACAGGGCTTGATATCGATTTCGATTATCAAGGCCGAATCGAAAGTTTTTCAGGCAATCCTGAGGATTTTCCAGATACCGATTTGATCATTTCATTTAACAACTTCGAGGATTCTAGTTTTCTCGAATACGAAATTTCAAAGCAGAAAAAATGGGTCGATGACGACCTCGATCGGGAAATTTTGGGTCTGAATTTGGCTTTAGTAGCCATTAATTCTAATCTAAATCCTCATATCGATTGTGAAAGCAATTGCTTAAAGGAAAATGGCTTTTCATCTTTTTCTTTAAGAAGCGCTTTAGTTTTTGAGATCGGTCGGTTTCTTGGGCTTGGGCCATCAGGATTGAGCTCGTCTTTGATGTTTCCTATTCAAAATGCCGGTGTTTTCAAAAACTACTCGCAACTTCGCTCTGATGATCTTGCTTTTCTCAAAGCGCTTTATGACCTTGAAAGTCAAGATAGGGGGCGCTTAAATGGTCGAGTGATTGATGGGGTGACGAAGGAGGCTTGGATCGGAGCCCATCTCATTCTTTTGCCGGCTGAATCTGCTGAAACTTTTTCTACGACTCGAGATCAGAATCTTTTTAAATATAGTGCCTTTTCAAATCGTGATGGGAGTTTTGAATTTTTTAACGTCAAACCAGGAAACTATGTGCTTCTCGCGGAGAGCTTAGATGGTGCAAGTCTTAGTCCCGAGCTTTTTGATGATTTCATGAGGGTTTTTGCTAGGCGAGATACCTTTGAACCAGACTTTTACGACGGAAAAGATCGTGAATCTAATCAGGAAAATCTTAGATATAGCCCAAGAGCCGTGTTTTTTGCGGCAAGCCTTCAGGTGTTTGCACAAGAGCCGCTTTCATTACTGGATGCGGTACAAAGAGGTCTTAAAAATAATTTTGATGCTCAGATTCAACAGCTTGAAATTGATCAGGCCCGGCGGCTGAATACCTGGGGACAAGCAGGTCGCCTGCCCACCGTAAATCTGAATGTCAATCAGAACAACAGCGTCATTGAGCGAAAGCCGGCCAATCCGTTTGCTGTTGCAGGCCGCAACATCAGTAACAATGCGCCCGGGCAGATGGATATTCAATGGACCTTGTTCAATGGCTTTGCTGTTCGGCTGAATAAAGAACGACTTGAAAATCTTGAGCTACAGACTGAAGGCAATGCACGCTTCATTCTTGAAAATACGGTTCAGACCATTATTCTTGGATATTACAATGTGCTTCTTGAG
>JBMTHG010000324.1:0-1319 GCA_049436045.1 Bdellovibrionota bacterium | reverse complement strand
TTTCGCCCAACCACTTCATGTATTCCTTCTGATTCGCTTCATCGTCCCAAAAGCCCTTTGGCGCACTAGTAAACAACCAAGGCCTCCAACCACCTTTGGGCGCCTTAACCAAAGCCCTCACCATCTCTGCGGGCGAGCCTCTAAATTTCTTAAGAAGCCCCCCGCCTTCATTCTCTTCGATCACATCCGCCTTCACCGCATACCAGTGTTCGGCTTCGGTGTAGCCAAGCTTTTCGGCCAACCACCTCATGTATTCTTTTTGATTCGCCTCATCCCAAATTCGCCCGCCACCAAACTTCCAAGGCTTCCAACCATCTTCGGGCGCCTCATCGACCAAAGCCCTCACCATATCCGCGGGCGAGCCATTAAACTTCTGAAGAAGCCCCCCGCCTTCATTCTCTTCGATCAGTTCTCCCGTCAGCTTATACCAGTCTTCTGGTTTCGAAAGCCCAAGCTTTTTGCCCAACCAAGTCATGTATTTCTTTTGATTCGCTTCATTATTCCAAAAGCCCTTGGGCACTCCGCCCTTAAACTCCCAAGGCTCCCAACCGTCTTCGGGCGCCTTATCAACCAGAGCCGTCACTATCTTTTGGGACGAGCCTTGAAACTTACTAAGAAGCGTACTGCCACGATTCGCTTTGATCTGATCCTGCGTTAACCCATACCAGTGTTCGGCTTCGGTGTAGCCAAGCTTTTTACCCAACCACTTCATGTAAGCTTTTTGATTCGCTTCATTATTCCAAAAGCCATTGCGTACTTTTTTGCCTAACCACGGATATTTTTCTGAATCCTCGAGATCACTTGCTGATGGCTGCTGTTGCGCTGATGGCTGCTCTGCTTCAAGCGCACCTACTTTGATTAGAACTTTGTTACAGGCATCCCCTTGAGAGAGAGATTGAGAAGAGAGAGATTCAGAAGCAAAACTAAAATCAGTTTGAAAAAAACTAAGACTTAAAAAACAAAAACTTAAAAAACTAAAAAGAAAAACTCTTACAAAGCCCCGAAAAATAAAATCTCCACAGAAACGCCGACGAGTGGACAAAAGCTTCAAAGCTTCTGAAAAAAACCGATTGAACTCTGGATCTCGAATTTCCACGTCTAGCGCACCTCAAGCCCATAAGACTGCAATCTCTAGGCCAGATCGCCTAGCTCTAAGCCCTTAGATTTCATGAACTTTCTCTCTCCCCGCAATCTTTGCGTGGGACGAAGCCTCCTCGATTGAGGTCTCGGTGCCAGGCACTTTGTTAACATAATTCTCCCCGGCACCTTTACAACTTCAATCAGCTTGCGAAATTGAGTCAGACTCTGAAGCTTCTCCA
>JBMTHG010000323.1:0-1321 GCA_049436045.1 Bdellovibrionota bacterium | reverse complement strand
CTTCATTTTCATTTAATAATATTGGATAACCTATTATTAATTTTTCTAATAATTGTTCTAAATATTTTAAAGATATTAATACATCTTTTGCAGTCATATCTTTTTTTAAGTTTTTGAAAAACTTTAGGGCATTCGTGGGCCGAAATAGCGGGGCTAGTAAATAGAAATAAGCTCAAGCTTAGGCCTATAATTTTCAACATGCGCCATCTTTAATCTAGTTTCTGATCTTGTTTCAAGTTTAAAAATCTAAAAAAACCTTGAGATTTCAATGGGTTCCAAGGGTGAAGGAGAATATTGGGGCAAATGGGGGGCGAGCGAGTGCCTGAAAGTCGGGGCATTCTAGTCGCCATGAGTGGAGTCCGAAGAAGCGAGATTCAGAGCCGCCATAAAGAGGGTCTCCCACAATCGGGGCTCCCAATTTAGCAAAACTGGCACGAATTTGATGTCGCTTGCCCCCACCCATAATATTCGCCTGATAAACAAAATAATCTTTTTGTGAATGAAGAAGTTCGATCTTCGTTTTTCCTAAATCTTTGGGATCACCAAAATCCGAGACCGATATTTTTTTGGAAGAGCGATAGCGGCTTTGAAAATAAAACGAAGCTTCCTGATTCTCAATAAGCTTTTGAGTGACGACTAGATAAATTTTCTCAAAAAAATCGCTCTGTTTCATTTTCTGCTTAAATTCTGAAAAAGACTTTTCATCTTTGGCCGCGAGAATACAGCCCGAAGTCAGATAATCGAGTCTCTGCAAAAAACCAGACTCCAGAAGTTGAGATTGAGATGGTCTTTGAGCTTCAAGCCAATCTTGCAAATTTGGAGAAGATGAATCTTTACCTCTCAAAGTGTGAACGCCGGAGGCTTTATTCAGAGCCAAAAGTCTTTCGTTTTCAAAAATAATTTCGGCAATCATGAGGAGGCTTGACGATCTTTGATCTCGCCTGATGATGAGGCTTCTTTGAGCTCCAACAGCTCCTCTTTTGATAAGTATGAGGAGGCCTGAACAACGATGGATTGTTCTTTTTGTGACATCAGATCTCTCGCCGAAACCTCTAAGATGCCATTCGCATCAATAGAGAAAGTTACCTCAATTTGAGGAACTCCCGCATTGGCCGCAGGAATATCGGAGAGTGCGAATTCTCCTAAAAGCTGATTCTCCTCTGCGATTTTGCTGTTTCCTTGAACGACTTGAATTCTCACAGAGCTTTGGTTGTCAGTCACGGTTGTAAAAACATGTGTGGCTTCTGTGGGAACCGTCGAGTTTCTTGGAATAATAAACTGTGTATAGCCTCCCGCCGTTCGAACGCCCAAATTAAATGGT
>JBMTHG010000322.1:0-1322 GCA_049436045.1 Bdellovibrionota bacterium | reverse complement strand
AAGATGAAGCTGATGTTTTCGAAACAAAGGGTCGGGATCTCGTCATCTTTGCAGAAAAGATCGAGATCAAAGGAAGAATTAGCACACAACCCGAAATTTCTCGTGAATTCAGTCATGGTAAAGACGCCGGCAATATTTATATTAACAGTTTAATTCTAGAAATCGCTCCGACGGCGGTTTTTAACTTGAATGGCGGAGAGGCTTTCTCTTTGCTCTCTCCAGAAACTCCAAAAAACTTTTTCAAGAACTCTCAGGACCGAAACAGATTGATTCAAGAGCTTTCATCTCAAAGAAAGTCTGCGCAGCTTTCTATTGATGAAAAGGGGAAAATTAATGGCTCGGCGTCGGGAGTTTTTGACAAAAAATCGATTCAATCGTTCCAAAAAAAGATCGATCGACATAAAAAACAGATTCAAGAAAAGGCGAAAAGCTTTTTAAAGAAACATGAAGGTCTGAATGATTTGGATTGGTCTTTTAGCGTAAGCGTCGATTATTTTTCGGATGAACCGCTGGAGGTAAAAGGTTGGAACCCAAAGATCTATTCATCTGATCTCAAGAACGGAGCCTCTGGAAAGCTCACTTTTCGGAGCATGAAATTTCAGGATGAAAGTCAGCTTAATGTTTCTTTAAAAGGTTCTGAAACAATTCCCGTAAAGGGGCATCAGCAATTTCCATTTGAGCTCCATAACGGAAGTTTCAGCATTAATAGCCGTAACAAAAGTTCGGAGAATTCAGTCCCTCTGACTTTGAAAGAAAGAGTCACTGTCTCGGGCATCTGGGGGTCGGGAACTAGAAAAAGACTGATCCGCACCTCACCTAATATAGATCATTATGATTTGCCCTACATTGATGAACCAGTTTACTTCAGTTATGAATTTAAACCCCCGCAAATCTTTGAAATTGACTTTAATGAGCCACGCGAAGTCAGGCCCTCTGCTTTTGTAAACGTTGAAAGAATTTCAGCTGAAGAAAGTGAAAACTCGCGAGAGGCTCAGGCTCATTTCAATTACCAAGTTTATGAGAGAATTCTGAACGTCTTAGAAAAAACGAATCTCCAGATAATGGGCTCTGAGAGCCAACTGGTAACAGAAATTCGGGGCTTTTCTGCTAATTAGGCCTAAGAAACCCTTTAAAACCAGTTTTTGAGCCCTCTTGACAGGCTGCGTTATCATGATACAAGAGAGGGTCTCAAAATCGGTCTCTAGCTTTCGGTTTGGGTTCGAGGGCCATAGATCGTACAGATTAATCTTTAGGAGTATAAAGTAATGAAAAAATTGGGTATCGCCATCATCGCTGCTGGATCTTTAGGCTTAAGTTTAAGC
>JBMTHG010000321.1:0-1327 GCA_049436045.1 Bdellovibrionota bacterium | reverse complement strand
TTCGTTGAGTGTAAGCAAGCACGGCGCTGTCGCTTGCCACGCCCCGCTCAACTAGCTAATTCATTGGCGAGAACTAAACTCCATCAATTTGACCTAAGGTTTTACTAGTGGAAGATTCGAGGTTCGTGCTGCACCACATTGGTGGACGGGCAGGTACTCGGGCGTTTCCTCTTGTCCCTGCGTTCGAACACGAATTCGTATCTGTGATGTATGAGGCATCGACCGATGGAAACGATCAAATTTTGAGTTATGGCTCCAAAAAGGGAACTGGCAAAACTATTTTGGTGAATGCTTGCGTTGGCAGACCTGGCGAAGATCGGATTTTTAATTTAAATCGAGATCCGTACACATCCTCACTTTTAGAGCTAGATCCAAAATACAAAAACTATTACGCACAACAAGAGAAATTTGATTATTTATTTGGTCAGGCGATTGCAACTCATAAGAAGGAAAGTATCGAAACTGAGTCTTTAGATGATTTGATCCAAAGCCGGAGTTTGCCTACCTGTGATTTTCTCTCGATTGATACTCAAGGAAGTGAGCTAGAGATTCTGCAGCATGCGGAAGAAACTCTAAGAAATTGTGTCGGCTTGAAATTAGAGGTGGGTTTCGTAAGGAACTATAAAAATAGGCCACTATTCGGTGATATTGATAACTTTTTGGTCGCCCGCGGATTTCACTTTATTAGGTTTACCGAGTTAAAAGAGTGGGCGCCGCTTGAAGTTGGTCTTGAGTTTCGCGGCGAAAAGATGCAATTTGAAACAGACGCAATTTATTTCAAAGAGCCATCAAATTTGACTTCCGAAATGTTCTATCCAGCAATCTTTTCTGCGCTCGTCTTTGGACAAACCGAGTATGCAATGTTGATTGCTCGAAGTTTTAAAGATAAGCCAGAATCTCTAGACGGTCGCGAGTGGATCAAGTTTTGTGACAAATTTCTTCAGAAAGCGCAACTCTTTCCGAATAACAGAAAGTCTTTTGATGATGTTTTCTCCATAGACCAAAGTTTCGCAAGATTTATAGATGTTGATCCGAAAAAAATTCAGGTAACTGATCTTAAATCGCTACTAAAAAAGTTGTTTTGGCGGATTCCGAGACCAATTCGAGTACTGTTACAACGAGTTGAAGTACTCCTGAGGAAACGAAAGGCTCAATTCAAGACTAAACGCTTGAAGCCAACTGAACTCGAGGAGTTTTTTGAAACCGTTGGGCTTTCAAAGGTGTCAAAGTCTTTAAGACGCTCTAGAAGTGCCGAATAGTTAGTGTTGCTAAGTGGCTGAAGCGTGGCAAGAAGTTGATGGTGCGCTCTATAAAAAGTTTGTGTTCG
>JBMTHG010000320.1:0-1331 GCA_049436045.1 Bdellovibrionota bacterium | reverse complement strand
AGGAATCAGGCAATCCGAGCTTTTCGTAGTGCGAGATATTCCTCGAACCGTAGATTTTGATTATGACATCGGAGAGATTGCGATTGGAAATCCTTCGATCGCATCTGTTGTGGTGGATCGACCTAAAAGACGAATGGTGATCTCGCCTCTGAGTGTGGGTGAAACTGCTATTTTAGTTTTTGATTCACGAGGAGTGCAGCGAGATAAGATTGATATCGTTGTCACTTCAACAGATCTCGATCAGTTTGTGAAAGATTTAAGATTTTTGTTTCGAGACATTGAGGGCTTAAGCACTCGGCGCGTTGGTGGAAAAATTGTTCTTGAAGGCGAAGTCTATTTAAAAAAAGATCTTGATCGAATTGAAGAGGTGCTTCGGGGCAATGATTTTGTCGTGAATCTTGTGAGTCTCTCTCAAGACACCCAAAGAATTTTAGCGCGGCGAATTAAAAATGAGATCAATATCTCAGGGGTTGAGGTCGATACCGCACGAGATCGCATCATCTTAAAGGGAGAGGTGGCCACCGAAGATGAAAAAGATCGTGCTGAAAAAATGGCGCTCATCTATGTGGGGCCCGATCGCTTAGTGAATGTGATTGCCGTCAATCCCAATCGGCAGGGCGCTAAAGCTTCGAAATTGATTCAAGTGAATGCTTATTTTGTTGAAGTTAACAAAAGCTTTTTAAGAAATTTCAATTTTTCATGGACGCCGATCGCGGATGTTCGATCAGGCTGGCAATATCCCCCAGGTGGTCAACAGGGAATCAGTTTGCTTGCGATTCTCACAAACTTTTTGCCCAAATTAAATACGGCGAAAGCCCTGGGAGTGGCGCGCGTTTTTGAAAATCCAAGCGTCTCAGTCAAAAGTGGTGATCAGGCCTCTGTGAAATCGGGGGGCCAACTGATTCTTCCGGTTTCTTTGCCCGATGCACCCAATAGTTTTTCAGAGCCGGTAGAACTAGGTGTGGATCTTTCTGTGACCCCGACAGCTGATGAGAGAGATTTCGTCGATATGAAAGTGAATGTGAGCGTAAAAAGTTTGGGCTCGTCACCGCAGGGCTCTGGCGCAAACGGCGGAGTTTTAATCAATCAGGCCGCTGTGAACACTTCTCATTATATTAGAAGTGGTGAGACAGTAGCAGTTGGTGGCGCACTTCGATCGGCTTTTTCAGATGTGAAAGATGCACCTCCGGGCCAACCATTTCGATTTCAGCTCGGAGAGCAATTTAGCGCTGAAAGCTCGATCGGAAATCTCTTTCAGGTCTTTAAGAGTCGGTCGCTGAGTTATGATCGAAGCATGTTCATCATCTTTGTGACCCCAGAGATTTTGGTTT
>JBMTHG010000319.1:0-1342 GCA_049436045.1 Bdellovibrionota bacterium | reverse complement strand
TTCCAATACATCTCCAGGACCAGAGCAACTGATCTATCATAACGACGCCGGTCCAAGAATCACGGCGGGAGAAAAATTTGCCAAAGATGCAGAAGCTCGTGGCAAATCTCGATTAAATTCAAATTCTCAAACTAGCCCTGGTCTCGCGAGGTCTAATAATGGAGTTTCTGAAACTTCCGGAATTCAAGGGAATTCAGAAGCCAACACGGGCTTTGTTCCGCGATCGAACAGCTCTTTTTCTAACGCACCCGTCACTCGCTCTGATGCCTGGAGCCAGTTTCAAGGTATGGGAATGATGCTTTTATTCACGTCTATTCTCAATGGATCAATCTTCGAGCGCGGCGAAAAAATTGTAGATAATACGAAGTCTTTGTTTTCTTCGATCACAGGAGATGCAGAAGAAAAGACAAATGAAACTTCTGAATCGACTCAACAGCCCAAACAAGAAGTTCAGGTCTTAGCTGCCAGCCCTGAAGCAAAGCCTGTAGTGATTGAGTTAGGAGATTCGGTCTTAACTTTGACACCGAAAGCAAGTCTTGCCAGCGAAGATTCGCTTGAATCAAAACCTGTCGCTCTAGAAACAGACGCGCTCGTTCTCGAAACTGTCGCATTAGATAAAGAAGTGGAATGCTTGGCCCATCAAGCCATGGGAACTTCTTCGATGTCAGACGTTGAGAAGATTTTAAAAACTGCTGAAGAAACTCATTTATAAAGAATTGAAACCGTAAAGGGGATTAACAATGAAAGTATTAAATTTAGTTCTGATAGTCGGCGTCTCTCAAGTTTTTATCGCTTGTGCAACGCCAAGAGATCTCGAAGAAAATCCAGCTCAAAAATCTGGGGCTGAAAGTGGCCAAGTCGCCGCACCTAAAGCCAAAATGCCAGTGGAATCAGTTCAAACCGGTCTGGTTCCGCAAAAAGAAGAGGCTAAATCTGAAGACTTAAGTGCTTTCGAAAAAGAGCAGCTAAAGCGAGCAGACGAAAAAGCCAAACTCGAAGAGAAGCGCCATCAAGAAAAAATGGAACTTGAGCATGCTCGAATGAAGTCTTTCGAAGCCAGCCAAGCTCAGTTTTATGACTACTTGAGAGATTCGGCTGAAAAGCAACAGTTGGTTCAAATCGGAATGATGGCAACTCTGTCACAGCTTTTTCCGAAAACAGAAGCTGCCGACTTAAGTTTTGATGAAGATTGTTTTATTGAGCGCATCCAAGGCCTCGAAGCCGCCTTGCAAAAAGCTCAAGATCAGATCAATGAGCGCAATTCGAAAAAAGAAATCGCTGAGGTTTTGATTGAAGTGGCCGATGCGCCCGATCAAGTTCCCCATCTTTTGGCTCGCCGTGG
>JBMTHG010000318.1:0-1349 GCA_049436045.1 Bdellovibrionota bacterium | reverse complement strand
CCGATCGGTGCTGGCCTCCCGTGCAGCCAATTCCAACACTCAAATAGCGCTTTCCTTCAAGGGCATATTGAGGGAGCAAAAACTCGAGGTAATCAAGGGTCTTTGCAACGAACTCATCGAATCGGGAATCTTTTTGAATGTATTCTTGAACGGGGGCATCAAGGCCATTTTGATCTCGAAGCTCTGACACAAAATGAGGATTACTTAAAAATCGAACGTCGATCATGAGATCGCAGTTTTTGGGGCTGCCATGCTTAAACCCGAATGAAAGAAACTTTACTTGCAGCTCACTTTTTTCGATCGAGCCAAATTGCTCGATTATTCTTTTTTTAAGTTGATGGACATCCATTTTTGAGGTGTCGAGATGAATGCTCGCCAAATCTTTTAACTTTTGAAGCAGATGAATCTCTTTTTTTATCCCCTCAGGGATATCTTTTGGAGAAAGAGGATGTTTTCTTCTGGTCTCTGAAAATCGCCGAGTCAAAACCTCTTCGTCGGCATCGAGATAAACAATGTCAACATTTGGCAAATTAGATTTTGCCTGCAAAAAGAGTCTTTCAAAATTTTCTAAAAACTCTTGATCACGAAGATCCATCACAAGAGCAACTTTTGGAAAGTCTTGTGCACCTGAATAAATGAGCTCAATAAACTTATCGAGAAGTTTAATTGGCAGATTATCAATGGCATAAAAATCAAGGTCTTCAAGTGCGTTTAGAGCGGAAGATTTTCCAGAGCCAGAGAGGCCTGTAATGATCACGAGTTGATTCATGAACCTGTTTCAACAACTTCGATCACAAGAAGCGTGATGTTGTCGTCACCCCCACGCTTGTTGGCGAGATCAACCATGGATTTGGCGGCAGTGACGGCTTCGTTGTCTCGAAGAAGTTGCTCCATCTCAGAGGTCTCGACCAAATTGCTAAGACCGTCAGAACATAAAACAAAAATATCACCTAGCTTGATTTTTTTTGAGATCAAATCAACTTCAACTTCTGGACTCGCCCCAAGAGATCTTGTGATGATGTTTTTAAACTGGTGAGTGCGAGCCTCCTCTTCACTGATGAGACCGCTCTTAAGTTGTTCGTTTACCAGACTATGATCCTCAGTGAGTTGCTCAATAACGCCCTCTCTAAAAAGATAGGCGCGAGAATCACCAACGTGACCTAAAACAGCGCGTTTATCATGTAGATAGAGGGCGACAACTGTGGTTCCCATTCCACGAAGAGCTTCGTCTTCTTCGGCTTTAGCGACGATATGATTCGCAGCGTGTTGAATCGACGAATCTATAATTTTTTCAGGCTCTTTTAACTCAGTTTCACTGAAATTTTTGAAGCTATCTTCAATGGTGGTGA
>JBMTHG010000317.1:0-1349 GCA_049436045.1 Bdellovibrionota bacterium | reverse complement strand
CCGATCGGTGCTGGCCTCCCGTGCAGCCAATTCCAACACTCAAATAGCGCTTTCCCTCTAAGGCATATTGCGGAATCAAAAACTCGAGGTAATCGAGGGTCTTTGCAACGAACTCATCAAAGCGCGAGTCTTTTTTTATGTATTCTTGAACGGGGGCATCAAGACCATTTTGATCTCGAAGCTCTGATACAAAATGAGGATTACTTAAAAATCGAACGTCGATCATGAGGTCGCAGTTTTTAGGGCTGCCATGCTTAAAGCCAAAAGAAAGAAACTTTACTTGAAGCTGACTTTTTTCGATCGAGCCAAATTGCTCGATTATTCTTTTCTTTAACTGATGAACATCCATTTTTGAGGTGTCGAGATGAACGCTCGCCAAATCTTTCAACTTTTGAAGCAGATGAATCTCTTTTTTAATTCCCTCGGGGATGTCTTTTGGAGAAAGAGGATGTTTTCTTCTGGTCTCTGAAAATCGCCGAGTCAAAACCTCTTCGTCGGCATCGAGATAAACAATGTCAACATTTGGCAAATTAGATTTTGCCTGCAAAAAGAGTCTTTCAAAATTTTCTAAAAACTCTTGATCACGAAGATCCATCACAAGAGCAACTTTTGGAAAGTCTTGTGCACCTGAATAAATGAGCTCAATAAACTTATCGAGAAGTTTAATTGGCAGATTATCAATGGCATAAAAATCAAGGTCTTCAAGTGCGTTTAGAGCGGAAGATTTTCCAGAGCCAGAGAGGCCTGTAATGATCACGAGTTGATTCATGAACCTGTTTCAACAACTTCGATCACAAGAAGCGTGATGTTGTCGTCACCCCCACGCTTGTTGGCGAGATCAACCATGGATTTGGCGGCAGTGACGGCTTCGTTGTCTCGAAGAAGTTGCTCCATCTCAGAGGTCTCGACCAAATTGCTGAGACCGTCAGAGCATAAAACAAAAATATCACCCAACTTGATTTTTTTAGAGATCAAATCAACTTCAACTTCGGGGCGCGCCCCAAGCGATCTCGTGATGATGTTTTTAAACTGATGAGTGCGCGCCTCTTCTTCACTAATGAGACCACTCTTAAGTTGTTCATTCACAAGACTATGATCTTCAGTGAGTTGCTCGATGACACCTTCTCTAAAAAGATAGGCGCGAGAATCACCAACATGACCTAAAATAGCACGTTTATCATGCAGATAAAGAGCGACAACAGTGGTTCCCATGCCGCGAAGAGCTTCGTCTTCTTCGGCTTTGGCAACGATATGATTCGCAGCGTGTTGAATCGATGAATCTATAATTTTTTCTGGCTCTTTTAACTCAGTTTCACTGAAATTTTTGAAGCTATCTTCAATGGTGGTGA
>JBMTHG010000316.1:0-1356 GCA_049436045.1 Bdellovibrionota bacterium | reverse complement strand
TAAACAGGCTTCAATGTATTTTCTGAAAGGCCACAAGCTTTTCATCGGCCCCTACTTAGCCGACTTTTTGGATTCCCGATAGACCTCTAGCGTTAGCGGCTCTAAAAGCTTTTGCTCAAGCTTCTGAAAATTAAAAAGTGAGGCCATTTCAATAGCTTGTCGCATGTCTCGAGCCTTAATCTCATGAACCTTCGGCCGCTTCATGTCAGATCGAATCAAAACCTCATCGAGCTGAATCACCGGCTGAGAGGGCGAGAAGGCCCAAAAAACAATCGTAAGAAGTATCATTATTTTCTCCCCTCCCATCGGCTATATTTCTGAGACAATGAGCTCAAAATGCCTTGTTTTTTTTCAGAAAAATCATCGGCGTGGCCAGTAAAGTCAGTTGGCATTTGCAAATCAATCACCTGACTTCGCAGCAGATTCAAACTGTGCTGAACTTTCGAGCGCATGTGAATCTCTGCTAGCTCTCTCCATGCAATCTGCGACTTTTGAAAATCAACAATTCGCTGATCCAAATCTTTAATCTTCTTTTCAAAAGCCTTCAAAAAATCTTTTCCAAACACAACAGGAAGCGCCTCTCTGTCGCTCTCTTGCATTTTCTGCCAGATTAACTGAATCTTTTTTTCTTCGGAGTCAGGTTGAAAGCTTAAGATTTTTTCGAGATAAAAATTTAAATCTTCTTCTGTTAGTTTTTGAGTGAGTTGCCAGTTCGACTTTCTCACCCAGAAAGACTTGTCTAGACTTGTTGGAATCTCTTGCTCTTGAAACGAAAACCAAACATCAGGTCTTGTGATCTGAAGCCGGGCTAGAATTTTTGCCTGCGGATAAATTCTCAAAAAGTTTTTTAACACGGCATCTTGATTCGGCTTGGCCACGTCAAGCCACTCGCCGTCAGAAAGACTTAAAAGCAAATGATCGAGAATCTCAAAAAATTTAGTCTGTGCGCTAAGATTTTTAAGAACGTTTAATCCCAGATTCGCCGCTCGAGCTTTTTGCTTAGTTTGTACAAGCAGATCAATATGAGTCAGATGAAGCTGCTCAGAGCCTTGTTCGTGAAGAGCCTCAACAAATTCTAAGAGTCTTGGTTGGTTCACATTTTTTTCAGAGTTCAAACAGGCAAAGATCAACTCTTCAGAAACTGGGTCTGAGGGCTTCAAGAAAACTTCAAAAACGAGACAAGGCTCATGAAAGCTTTTGGCCCGTGCCATGATTTCTTGAATCAGGAGCTTCTTTGACCATTCATTTTCAGCCATCAACTGAAAGAAATTTTTTTGCTCAGCTAAGCTTGCCGTCTTGCTGGATTTTAACAACTCTTTCATCAGGAGCTCTTTGTCACTTTCACTCCATGCATTC
>JBMTHG010000315.1:0-1363 GCA_049436045.1 Bdellovibrionota bacterium | reverse complement strand
GCCTCAAGGATTTAAAATTTCGGCTGAATGATCTCGAGGCCCAAAACTTTGTGATCAAAAACGATGATGAGGAGATTCATATTTTAGAGATCCCTTGGGTGAAGGCGAAGGGAGAGCTTCTTGCCAACGCAGATCTTGGCTCGATGAACTTTCAGATAACAACGAATGCCTCGACGGGAGAGATCGAGGGCTCTTGGCGGCCGGAAGAATTTGGGATGTCTTGGGTTTTAAATTTTCAGCCAGGCGATTTTGGCAAATTTTATGATCGACAAGTTGTGGCGGAAGGAAAAATTCCTGGAACTTATGGCGGCAAGGTGGGCCAGATGGAGATGGTGCTTGCGCCTGCCTTAGAAAAGTTTCAGCTCAATGAATTTGATTTTAGAAACTTAAATGGCGAGATGAGATTTAAGAATCGAAGACTCTTTGCACGAGATTTGCAGTCGGAGGGGCTTAAAATCAACGGGGGTTTGCAATTTCAGCCAGGAGATTTGCCAACTTTTTTTTCGGATTTAGAGTTGGAGATGTCGCAGCTCGATCTGCGGGCTGTATGGACTTTGATTGATTTAAATCCTGAATTGGCTTTGACGAGATTGGGAGGGAAATTAAGTGGGGCCCTCAAGTTCAATGATTGGCTCGCGAAAACAGAGGGTGATGGTAATGTGCTCATTCAAGAGGTGATGCTTGATCAGTTAAAGCCCATCGGACGTTTGGCGAAATTCAATTGGAACTGGAATAAGGATTTGATTGAGCTCCGTGACTTTTATTTTGAAAGCTCGAAAGACGGAGGAGGAATTCGCGGAGAGCTCGACCTAAGAAATTTTGAATTTGAGCGCTTGAGGCTTCGCGGTGTGAAGACGAAGCTTTCTGATCTATCAATTTTGTTTGATCTCGGATTAAAAATACAGAGTCTGGTTGATTTTGATATAGATTTTAGCCGACCAGAAAATCGATTCAAAATAGATGCACATCTTTTTGATACTTTCATTGGCACTCTGGCAAAAGGATCAAGTCGGTTTAACTTGTCGACAAATGGTGCTTCGATCAAAGGTAATGCCCAGTTGTTCAATAATGAGATAGCAATTGATATTGCTGAGAATTCGTCGAACCAAGTTCGGGCGAGCTTAAGATTTGAATCTTTTGATGTGTTCCCTAATCTTTTAGGCCTTCCGAATAATGAGCTTGAGATTCCACTCAGCGGTCAAGGCCAGTGTGATTTTGTTTCGGACAAGAGAAAAAATCAGCCTGGATATTTGGAGGCGCTCCATTTGCTAGAAAACTTTCAGTGCTCTATTGGATTTCGAGAAACCAAAGTTCTTCGCGCCAATACGGAGCTTCATAAGATTCAAGAATTTAAAATGAATTT
>JBMTHG010000314.1:0-1372 GCA_049436045.1 Bdellovibrionota bacterium | reverse complement strand
GAAAATTTTCTCCTCGAGCTTGGACTTAAAGACGAAATCTTGCCTGCTCTAGCTAGTGCCCACAACAACCTAGTGCTTAAAAAAGGCAAACTCATCCCCCTTCCGCGCTCCATTTTTAGCTTTATTAAAACCCCCCTACTCTCCTCTAGAGCTAAACTGCGCCTACTCAAAGAGCCTTTCATTCCTCGATCTTCTAAGTACGAGTCCGTTGCTGAGTTTACTAAACGCCGCCTAGGGCAAGAAGTTTTGGACTCCATGGTGAATCCCTTCGTCTCAGGAATTCATGCTGGGGACCCCCGTCGACTATCCCTCGAGCATGCATTCCCAAGTCTTTACGCAATCGAGTCGACTTACGGCTCTTTACTCAAAGGCTTTTTTAAAAAGAAAGGCAAAAATTCCTTTAAGCCTAAAATCATTTCCTTCAAAGGCGGCATGCAAAGGCTTCCGCTACGGATAGCTGAAATTTTGGGCGAGGCACTTCACTTAAACGCCCAACTCATTTCGATTAAAAAGGAAAATGCGCAGTGGCATCTTAAAGTCAATACTCGAGCGGGGACCCTTGAAAAGGCTTTTGATAAGCTCATCATCAGCACGCCTGTGCACAGCTGGAAAAACCTACCCCTGGAGACCCCTATTCAAAAAGAGTTCACGCCTTTAGCCCAAATAGAATACGCACCGATAACGACCTTGAGCCTCGGGTTTAAAGCAAACCAAATCAAAGAGCCTCTCAATTCTTTTGGCTTTTTAGTGCCTGAAATTGAAGACGAGCCTATACTCGGCACACTTTTTTCTTCTTCAACTTTTAGCCAAAGAGCGCCTGCAGGTTATGTAAGCCTGACGACTTTTCTAGGGGGCATGAGGCAGCCTGGGCTTGCAAAAAAAACTCAAAAAGAAACTCAGGCCCTCGTCCTTCAAGCGCTTGAGAAACTTTTAGGCCTAAGCGGTCCGCCTGTATGGGCTCATTTTAAAAGCTGGGAAAAAGGAATTCCTCAGTACACCTTGGGCTTTGAAAAGTTTTTAGATGCTTTAGCTCAGATTGAAGCCAATCAGCCTGGCCTTCATTTTCTAGGCAATTTCCGCGGGGGCACTTCTCTTGCTAAATGTATTGAAAACGCCTTAAATATTGATACTACTATTAATTTATGAAAAAAAGAGCCGTCCTTTTAGTCAACTTAGGTTCGCCTACTTCTACGGCTACTGCCGACGTTAAGCGCTACTTGAAGCAATTTTTGAGTGACCCCCGAGTTATTGACTCGCATCCAATCATCCGCTGGTTTGTTGTGAACTGCTGCATCCTGCCCTTTCGTCCAAAACAAACAGCGCATGCTTATCAAGAAATCTGGACGCCAGAAGGGTCACCGCTCATCCAAAC
>JBMTHG010000313.1:0-1375 GCA_049436045.1 Bdellovibrionota bacterium | reverse complement strand
ATTCAAGTGAGTTTTGAATCTCTCAAATCTCAAGTCGAGACTTATATGAAAGCCGAAAATTTTAAAGTGGCTTGGGATTCGATTTATCGATTTATGGATTTGGTGCCGGGCTATGCCTTAGCCGAAGATTTGCGAAGCGATGTTTTAAAACAAACCGGCATGAGAGCGGCTCAGTTTTATAACCAGGCTCGAGTCTTTGAGTTTGAGGCCGATGATTTAATCGCCGCCGAGCAATACTATAAGCGAGTGATTGAAACCGCTGACCCCAGAGGGGATTTGGTGAAAAAGGCAGAGCGCCGCTATGCGGAAGTGAAGCGAAAAAATATTCAGTAAAAAACAAGCCGTTCTCGAGAAAAGAGCCTCCATCGCTATGAAATAATTTTCATAGTCAAAAGCTCACTCACTATGAAAATTTTTGCAGAGTGAAAAGCGGATCGGGCTTTGAGATCGCGCGGCTAAGCTAAGAGGTTTAAACGATTAGGAATTTTGTGCATGAACAAGAGCAAGAGAGAAATTAATAAGCTTAAATCGGCATTAAATTTGCATAATTTCAAATTGCCTATGGATCCAGTCGACTTGAGCGCAGATGGAAGGAAGTCTATGTCAGCACGAGTGATAAAAAACGAGATTCTTGAATTCAAAAAAGAGTTTTTGGAGATCAAAGAAAATTTATCTTTTCGACTATTTTTAAGTCTTTCTCTTGGAAGTTTATTTTTGATGGGATGCGAAGAAAAATTAGCGCAAGAGCCTAAGCAGGCTCCTGCGACCGTGGTCGATCTTGTTACACCAGAGCAGCAGCGTGAAGCCACAGAGGTGGCGAGACAAGAGGCGGGATTTGCTCGTGAGCATGAAGCACAGCTAAAAGGCATGGAGATTGAAGCTGATCGATATAGATCAGATCAAGCCGCAGACACCGCGCGCTTTGAAGCCGATAGTGAAACGGCACGAGAGCAGATTAAATCCAATGGTCAAGTCGCCGCGGAGCAAGTCGCAGCCGATAGCGCCATGAATCAGGCCATGATGAGCGGTGTGTTTGGTGTGGCGACGGTAGGTCTTCAAGGCTTGATGCAAGGGCAGATTCAAGAAAAAGCAGCAGAAGCCAATTTGAGAGCGGCTGAAGCCGCGCAAGTCGCCGCTCGGATGCGGGCTGAAAATGAAGCAGAAGGCATCAGACTTCAGGGCGAGATAAGATGGGCAGAGTTAGCTTTGCTAAGCGGGCGAACGCTAAACGCTCGAGATTATCTTTGCGGCACTGGTAATGACGCGGACGTAACGGGCACTTGCGGTAGTGGGGTCGAGACTTGGAAGTCAAAAATTGAGGCCGCAGCAGCAAAATTTAAAACAGCATTTGAGAAGGCCAACGCGGATCTTAGAG
>JBMTHG010000312.1:0-1379 GCA_049436045.1 Bdellovibrionota bacterium | reverse complement strand
CAGCTCCAATGATGCAGACTTTCATTTCACAACTATAAGCCTCGCATAGCCCCATTAATATGAGATGGTCTGTAAAAAAAGTGGGTTGTGACGGGATCGAACCTCCGACCCGGTGATTAAGAGAAATCACCGGGCGGTGGGTTGGCTTTACACCGGTTATCTTCCTGAGCGTGATCCCCGCCTAGCATCTGTGACTTCTTAACACCTGTTTTCAGGGGTATATTTTTCTTAACCGGACAAGGGACGGACTAAATTCAACCTTGAAAGTGATGTTTCTAGTCATTACCAACGTATTAACTGTTATTTCTCAACTAAGGAGGGACTAGTTATTTTTTCTTCTTTGGAGCTGCTCTCTTCTTAGTTTTCTTCGGCGCTAGCTTCCGCACCTTTTTTACGGAGGGATCCAGCTCGAGATTCTTAAAAGTGGGTACGAATTCTTCATCACTCTGAATAAGTTGATGAGATACGTTTGGAACTTCTTTTATCTGTCTACGATTACGCGTTGCAAACAGCGTAAAAATAATTCCTGCAAAGAAGCTGAGAAGCATCAATCCCGTATGCACATTGAGACCGCCCTTGGAATCAAATTGCTGAATTTGGATTCCCTGTACCTCTTTGGCAGACCCATCGATACTGCGAACAACCGCATCAGAAACATTTACCACTTTTTTGAAGCTATCAGCGGCCTCCTTAGCTGCGCTGACGTAATTATTAACGTATAAAACGGTGCTTTTTGCGTTAGAAAATTGAATCTTGGCAATAGACAGTTCCAATTGGGCATTATCATACTTCCACTGCGCTTGATCCAACTTACTTGAAGCTAGGGCGACGTCACGGCTTAATTTTTCGACTTTAAGTTTAGCCTTTTTGTAGTTGATTGATGCACCTTCTTTTGAGTCCTTTCTTTCATTCTTGAATAATTTCTTGATAATTGAGCTCAATACTTTTTGCGCTGATTGGAGGGCGCTCTTAAGGGATTTAACGATTTTCTCTTGGCGAGAGAGTTCAGCTTTGGCATCTTGAACTTTCTTTTCGGCATCCTGCAATTTATTCTTCTCCTCTACAAGCTTCACACTTCCAGAATTCGACTGAGAAATGGCTGTGTTGGCATTATTTTGAGCAATCTCCGCACCAGCTTTTGCGCCAGCAGCTTGTTTTTTTGCTTTGGCATTGATTGCGGCGATCTTCTTAGCGGCCGCCGCCTTCGCTGCCGCAGCAGCCTTCTTCGCCTTAGCTTGCTCGGCCCCTAATTTCTCTTTTGCTTCCGCTGCCGCTTTAGATTCTGCGGCCGCTTTCGCTTCCGCTGCTGCTTTTGCTTCCGCCGATGCTTTTGCTTCTGCGGCCGCTTTCGCTTCCGCTGCAGCTTTGGCTTCTGATGC
>JBMTHG010000311.1:0-1379 GCA_049436045.1 Bdellovibrionota bacterium | reverse complement strand
ATCATTCCAGTCATGCCGACCCCAAGATCATCTCCTGATGATTATATCGACGAGCCTAATTCAGTTGAGATGGGCGAAGAGAGAAATTTAAATCAGGCACCTGAAAATTCAAATTCTAGTTCTATTGAGAATGATATGGAAGTCTTGCCAGAGCTTGATGTGGAGCTTCCAGCTTTAGAAAACAACGAATCCGATTCAAATGAATGATAATGAACAAACACAGATTTTAACTCGTGCTGATCGAGAACATCTTCAGGAGATTCTTGAAGACGAGTGGGTTTTTGAAAGCACTGGCCCTGATCTCGATATCGGCGCTCTGTTGCTGAAACGAAATCTCATTAGTGAGGAACAACTGCGAACGGCAGTATCTCAACAAAGAGATCAAGAGAATCCTCAGCGGCTTGGCGAGATTCTCATCCAAAACAAAGTCATCTCAGAAGCTCAACTGCTGGAGGCTCTGGCTCGCCAACTTCACCTCCCCTTCATTCGATCGATCAATGACAGAGAAATTCCTGAAGAGCTTTTGAAAAAGGTGCCTACTCGATTCGCGAGAAAATTTTTGATCTTAGCCTTTCGCGAACGTGAAAGTTTCGTAGAAGTCATCACAGCAGAACCACTCAATACCTCAGTCTTAGATGATGTTCGTATTTTGTTAGAAAAGCCCATCAAGGTAGCTGTGAGCACCTCCGCCATCATCACAGAGGCTATCAATCGCTCATACGACCGAATTTCAACTGCCGATACAAATATCGAAGACTTTGATGCGAATGTCATTGATGACACAGCCCTAGATGAGCCGGTTGACCTTCTCGACTCTGAGGATGAAGCTCCCATCATTCGACTCGTAAATTCAATTTTATTTCGATCAGTAAAAGACCGGGCGAGTGATATTCACATCGAACCTTATGAGAGAGAAGTCGCCGTTCGATTTCGTATCGATGGCGATCTTTATGATATTTTAAAACTGCCAAAGCGAATCCAAAATTCTGTTATCTCGAGAATCAAGCTGATCGGGGGCTTAAATATTGCCGAGAAGCGATTGCCTCAAGACGGACGAATTCGAATTAAGATTGCTGGCAAAGATATCGACTTGCGTCTTTCTACGGTACCCGTGGCTCATGGCGAAAGAATCGTCATGCGTCTTCTCGATAAAAATGCTGTGTTGTTAAATCTCGATATTTTGGGTTTTGAAAAGCAAATGCATCAGATCATGACCGATTTGATTGCTCGCCCCTTTGGGATTATTCTCGTCACAGGCCCTACAGGAAGTGGTAAAACGACAACGCTGTATGCAGCTCTTTCGCAAATCAATCGAGAAGATATCAATATCATCACGGTAGAAGATCCGATTGAATATCAAATCGCAATGCGATTTGATA
>JBMTHG010000310.1:0-1384 GCA_049436045.1 Bdellovibrionota bacterium | reverse complement strand
TTTAGGGTCTGGGTGAATTTCTAATTTCAACCAATTCGGGTCTAGGGCTTCTCTGGCCATTTGGGCCACAAAAATTGCTTCCTTTGCATCTCGGACGCCGGAAGTGTTTGGAAGAATTTTGACACGATCTTGAGGAATGAAATCAATGATTGAATCAGCAGAACCATTCGGGCTTGCTCGTTTCATGGCAACAGTGACTAGCTCAGTTGCTGAGTTTTCGATTGTCCTTTGCAGGCTTTCACCCGAGGAAAACTTACCTGTCCCTACAAATAAACGGGAATGGAAAGACTCTCCGCCAATATTCAAGATATCGTTTTTCATAGTTAGAAAGAATGGAATGCTGTCTCGAAAGTCCTACTTTTTTCGATGATCTCAGAGAGACGATTCTGGTCGCCGACATTTAACAAATCAGAGCAAAGGCAGATTCCCTGTACCCCGATAAGATCGATCAGGCCAAAATCATTACGGGTTAAACCGCCAATTAGAAAAACAGGAATGGGGTACAAGAGTGCCGAGATTTCTCTGAATTCTTCCTTAGATAAGCACGGTTTAAGTTCTTGCTTGGTAACTGAATTTCGAAAAGGACCCAGTCCCACATAGTCTGGTTTCTCTTTTGCGGCCATTTCAGCTTCTTCGATTGAATGAACCGTTTTACCAATGATCTTACCTTGAGGCAGGTAATCGCGTACCAATTCGACTGGAGCATCTGAAATGCCAAGATGAACCCCATCTGCATCAACATCTTTAGCTATTTTGTAATGGTCGTTGATGATGAGTTTACAACCTTTTTGCTTTGCTAGAATCACCGCTGATTTAGATTCATCGATGAGTAGAGTTTCGGGCAATGATTTAGAACGTACTTGTATAAATTTTGCCCCTGCCTGAACTAATTTTTCGACCTGTTTGGAATGCGAAAATTCTGGGTCATCCCGGGTCAGGCAAAGCAACGAGTCTTTGATTCGAAGATCAGGTCTCATCCTTGGCCAAAAGTCGTTGGATAAATCCTTTTTCTTTTTCTTTTTTTGCCCAGACACTTCTTTCTATAAATTGGTATCTCTCGAAGGCAGCAACTGGGTCTTTTTTCCCCCAAATAGATCCAAGTAAAGTCACCCCATCAAAACCCAGATTAAAAAGTTCTGGGACTTTTCTTCTTCTAACGCCCCCCAATGCGTAAACAAGGGGTTTTTTAGATTTTCCTTTTTTAAAGTTGTAGAGCACTCCACCTAATTCAGGAAGGGAGACTTTGGGGACATAACCTTTTTTCGAAATCGATTCGTAAACAGGACCAAAAAAGCAATAATCGAGACCTCCGCCTATATTTTTGAGTTCATCAAGCTTATGCAGGGATCGACTTTGAGTACCGTTGACATCTTTAGGTTCCTCT
>JBMTHG010000309.1:0-1384 GCA_049436045.1 Bdellovibrionota bacterium | reverse complement strand
TTGGGCCCTGGCTTGCTACCGCACAAATCGCGCCTGTCTACTCTGCCATTGCAATTGCATGTTCAATTCTGGTGATCTCAAAACGTGCCACCTCAAATCAAGTGGCGAAGTACGCCATCTTGCTTCTTTTCGCATTTGTCTCAACTGGCTTTTCGCCATCCAATATCACCAACATAACTTCACTTATTTGGTTTTTTGCTGCAATAGTTGCCGCTCACGATTTTTTTACAAATTTTGATTCAAAAATATTTTCAATTTTTGCCGCCCTTACATTGGCTGCACTGAACAGCAAAGTAAGTGCCGGCTTCACACTTTTGGTAGCTTTTTCGCTTACTGACTTTTTGCTTGTAGCACGTTCAAAACTGAGAAAGTCGTTTTCACGAGTCTTGATTCTTGCCGTCGGCTCAACTTGCTCTTACTTTCTGGTTATCGGTGGACCAAATCGATTCGGAAATGACTTTTTGGCCCCGAGCTTTAAAAATCCTGCTTATTTTATTGGAGTTGAACCCGAGCGCAGTCTCATTATTTTTCTAATTGGGACTTTAGGATTTTTGCTCTCGTTCGTACCGACATCATTCTCTCTTGTTATCAGTCAAAGCGAAATTCTGCACGGGAAAAACCTGATGTGGATTTGCCGATGTGGATTTGTCTCGCTTGCAATTGCATCCTTAATGATGGAAGATAATCTTTCTTACTTTATTGTTAACACTAAAATTCTTGGCATAATCGGCACAACGATAGTTCTGTCATCTCAAATCTTCACAACATTCTTTGGCTCTCTGACTAACTTAAGTAGGTTTTTGCTTCTCTTCACTGCACTTTCAGCTGCTCAAACTCATCAGATCATTTCTGGATTTGACTCGGGCAGAATTTCTACTCTCCGCGGTGGTCCAATTCCGATCTCGGTGTCAATTCTTGTCTTTTATTTGTTGGTTGTTTTTCTGATTTCACTTCTATTTCTTAAAGACCAAAAAACGACTAACAAATTACACGCTCGACAATGGTTGATCACAGTATTCTCGTTTATTTTAGTTTTTGGCGCAATCGCGCCCCCGATGATTTCACACTTTCGATCCATTCCATCCCAATCAAGTCAGAGTGATGAACCACCCGTGTTCGTCGGTTCGACTGATCTAAGCGATGCCTATGAATGGTTGTCACGAAGCTCTTCAACCGATGTAATAGTTGCAACGAATCGTTTTTGCGTTGAGCCTTCCATTTCTAGATGCACCTTTCCTAAGTTTTATGGAGTCAGTGCGAATTCTCGGCGAAGAGTCCTGATTGAAGGTCCGCAAGCTTTGTTTGGTCGGACACGTGATCAACTTGCATTGCCAGTCGAAGACGAATCTTTCTACCCGGAAGTCGGTCAAGAGCGGCTTAATTT
>JBMTHG010000308.1:0-1391 GCA_049436045.1 Bdellovibrionota bacterium | reverse complement strand
TGGGTTCAAATAAGGCACCATGTGAGGAACTGAAGAGACTACATTGGCTAGATAAGCCCCTTGTTCAGAACTAAAAGTCAAAATCGCATTTTTAAGCTCCTCTTGAGTAAGGGCCGATGGCTGCATGATTTCGCTAAGCTCTCGAGTGGCCGGCGAATCGGTGCTACCAAGAAGTTTTCCGCTTAAATCAAACTGCGGCATATTGATCTTCATAGTTTCTTCAACGGCGCCTCGAATCTTTTCTGGCAGCTGTTGAAGAATTCGTCTTACTTTTTGATGCTCTCTTTGAATGTCTCGAGAGGCCTTTCGATAGTACTCTAAAACGTCGTTGAGCGAGGCACTATTGGCTGATAGACAAGCGACCGAACATGTGTACGGGTCACCGAATCCAATAAATCCTTGACTGGTCACAGATTGTGCCACTGGGTAGGTTAGCGCTTGAATTTCCTCCAGCAATTTCCGGTAGTGACCCTGAATTTTGGCATTGATTCGCTTGATTGAATTTTCTGAATCTGAGCCCAAATAAGAAGCCTGAACGGCGGCTCCAGAATAGGCGGCCAAATCGACTGAGGATTGCAGTCTCATCTTATGATAAACGAGTCGGCCTGTGTTGGCGGCCAACATAAAAAAGCCCATCAGAAATGAAAGAACCAATGAGAAATAAACAACTGCCACTCCGGCTTGAAATCTCTTTTTTCGAATCTTCATTAACATTCTCTCATCCTTTTAGTTTGTTTCAGGGGCTACGTTATCTTCTTGAGAACTTCCGTTATTTCTCTCCACTCCAGAATTAAGGCTTGGATTCAAGAGCGCTGGCACATGAACGTTAAACCAAAGCCGCCCGTCATAAATATTTTGCATGTCTTCATCGACCGCTTCGTTTCCTGCGCGCCGAGCGGGATTCATCAGGCCTCCAAAAAATTCCATCAATCCTGTTAACATCGGATTTCGATAACGCATTCGCATGATCGAAAATCGAAGTGGCTCGCGCCCCGGCTCAATATAGGCTCCCGGAACTGGGTCTAAAAGTTGATCTCCCTGATTTGAAGACTCATTTTCGAATCGATAAAACACAATTTTTTTGTCGATGTTCGTTTTTTCGTATTTTCTCTTTCCCTCTAAACAAGGTCGAACGCCTTTTGATTGAAGCGCCTCATCAAATGCGGCAAGCTCGTCACCCTCGGGCACCGACATCCACGGTAGAGCGCAAGTAAAAATATCTTCGGCTGTTCGAATGATCGTCCAAGTTTGTTCGCCTGAAAGAAGATCGACTCCATCAGGATCGCTTTGTGAAAACTCTTGATAAACACCGCTTCCACTTTGATTTCCATAAACTTGATAGCTTCTTGCTGCCATGAAAGCTGCATAGGTCGCAACAAACTTGGTATGCA
>JBMTHG010000307.1:0-1395 GCA_049436045.1 Bdellovibrionota bacterium | reverse complement strand
AAATTTGGAAGTTTGTAAGCCCCGGGCTTCATTCTAAAGAGCGTCGCCTGGTGATTCCTTTTGTTCTAGCTGCAACGATCATGTTTGCGGGTGGTGCTCTTTTTGGTTATTTTTTTATCTTTCCCTTCGCATTTGAATTTTTTCTTTCCTATGCAGGAGAGTTGATTACGCCCATGCCGTCGATGTCATCTTATTTTACTTTTTCATCAAGTCTCTTGATTGCCTTCGGTCTTTTATTTGAGATTCCAGTTTTTGTGATTTTGCTGAATTTGATTGGTGTTGTGGAGGCGGCTTCTCTCTGGAAGACCTGGCGACTGGCAATTTTTGTGATCTTCGGAGTCTCTGCTGTTTTGACGCCGGCAGATCCAGTCACCATGGTTCTTTTGGGAGTGCCTTTATCTGCTCTCTATATGCTCAGCTTAATCATTTGTTCATTTCTCGAAAAATCAAAGAAAAAACATCAACCGGAATAAGTGCCCGCTACGCCGCGAAGTTCATCAGCCACTTCGCCCAAGGTGCAGTGCGCCTCAAGAGCATTCAAGATAGATTGAGACACTTCGGCAGAGGCATCTTTATTTTTCAGCTTCTCTGCCTCACGTCTCAGTTGGCGCAAGGCCAGTTCAACAGACTTGGCTTTTCGCTTCATTTTGAATTTTTTAAGTCGGCGGATCTGATCTTTCTGAATTTTTGGATCGAGTTGATGAATTTCAGTTTCGGGCTCCTCGTCTTGCTTGTGGCAATTTACGCCTACGATCTCTTGATCACCCAAGTCGATTGCCTTTTGTGCCGTATAAGCGGCTGTTTGAATTTCACCTTGAACATAGCCAGATTCGATAGCCGAGAGCATTCCACCGAGTTCATCAACTTTATGAATCAGTTGAAGAGCTTTTTCCTCTAAAGATCGACAAAGATCTTCTAAATAATAGGAACCCGCCAGAGGATCGGCCACATCAGCCACGCCGGTTTCGCTTGCCAGAATTTGCTGAGTTCTTAGTGCCATGAGAGCGCTATTTTCTGTCGGTAATCCTAAGGCTTCATCAAAACTATTGGTGTGAAGACTTTGTGTTCCACCCAAAACCGCAGCAAGA
Organism: Bdellovibrionota bacterium; assembly: GCA_049436045.1. Classification (GTDB taxonomy): domain Bacteria; phylum Bdellovibrionota; class UBA2394; order UBA2394; family UBA2394; genus JBMTHG01. The sequence continues at coordinate 307 of JBMTHG010000307.1, read as the reverse complement.
GCCTGATAAGCCACTCGAACGATGTTATTCATGGGTTGTTGAGCGGTGAGAGTGCTGCCCGCTGTTTGAGCATGAAAGCGAAGAGCTAAAATCTCTTCAGGCGCATCAAAACGCTTTTTCATTTCTTCTGCATAAATTTTTCTCGCCACACGAAACTTAGCGATCTCTTCGAAGAAGTGATTGTGAACATTAAAAAAGAAAGAAAGCCTTGGCACAAAATCCTTCAAATCAAGACCCGCCTGAAGAGCACTTTTTACATAAGTAAAAGCGTTTTGCAGAGTGAACGCGATTTCTTGCGCGGCGGTCG
>JBMTHG010000306.1:0-1396 GCA_049436045.1 Bdellovibrionota bacterium | reverse complement strand
ACCGTAGATAGCACCCTACTGACCGTCTCGGCTTTGACCTCGCACAATCTTTTGGCGAAGTGGAGATTTAATCAGACTGATTCTCAAAAATTAAAGACGGCCAGAAGCATTGTTGTGCTTGCGGGTCTTGTGGGATTTGTTTTGGCGTTTTATGCCGATGGAATTTATGAGCTGGTAGAGATGGCCTCATCTTTTGGAACGGCCGGGGTGCTCATTATCACTTTCTTTGGAATTTACAGTCGCTTTGGCGGACGATTTGCTGCAGCGGTGACCTTGGTCGTGGGCTTAGTCGCGACTCCGGTTTTTGAATATGTTTTGGAAGTCGAAGCCCCCTTCATTAGTGCGATCGGTCTTTCACTTCTGAGCTTTATCGTCGCGGGAGCGGCTAGTCAGCTTTCTTATTTCAAGGCTTGGACGCTGCAAGACAAAAAAAATTAGGTGTAGGCCGAGCTCACTATCCTAAACGCCCTGTCGGCAAAATGTTTAGCCCACCGATGAATTGATTTCATATCGAAAAGTCAGTGGATGAGTGTGCACGTAAAGATTAAATCAATTCCGAAGCTTAGAGGCTCGAAAGCTTACATAGCCTTGGCATGATTCTTGGATAGCTTCTGAGTATGATCGCTATTTATTTTTTTAAGATCGCCCTTGTTGGCGCTGTCTTAATAGATATTTTTTATCTCAACTTTCGTTGATTCGACTTCTTCATTTTGAAGAGCTTGGTGCGTGGTGTTCGTCCACGTCCAGAGTTCCTCTAGCCAAGCCTCTCGAGTTTCAAATTGTTCAGGCAAAAAGGCGTCTGGTCTTGCCATCAAAATAACTTCCAAACTTTTGGTTTCAAGAAAACTCCAAAGATGAGAGAAAAAGCCCATCTCTCCATAGTAATGAATACGATCGCTCAAATGATTTTCGTCAGGCCGTAGTTCCATCTGATTCCAACTCGTATAACGTAGACAACTGGTTTGCACCGCAAGACCTTGCGTTCTCGCCCACTCTAAGAGAGCTCGTTTGAAAGATAAGACTTGGCGTCCGTTTGAGCTTGTTGCTTCTGGAAACAACACAATGGGAGTTTCTCCCAAAAGTTTTTCTAATCGTGAATATTCGCCTCGAAGCTGGCTTGGAGATTTTCGATCCACATAACTAGAGCCTGAAAAGCGAATAAAAGGCCCCGTGAACCAATGTTGATAAACCTCTTTTGAGGTCAGAAAAGCGAAGGGCTCTTGAGACAATAAAACGATGATATCAACATAAGAAAGATGGTTGCAGGTAAGAATTCGATTTTTGCCCCGCAATTTATCAAATCCACGTGCATGAATTTTGATTCCAAAAATTTGACAAAACTCAGCCGCTGATCGAGTGACAGACTCTCTGAGCTTCTGATTTAATTTTTGGGGAT
>JBMTHG010000305.1:0-1411 GCA_049436045.1 Bdellovibrionota bacterium | reverse complement strand
CGCCACCCCAGCCAAAATCGTCATCGTCCCCAAACGCCTAATCAACTTCGTCCTCTAAAACGACAATCCGCTAATCTTTCCTCATGACCGAGACTTTTATTGGCTATAAACGAGCGTTTTATTGGTCGGTTGCCTCAGTTTTCACCTTCATTAACTTCCTAGCCTTTCTCATCTCTCGAAATAACGCATGGGTACTTAATCCCGGGCGCGCGTGGCAATATGCGAGCGCTACAGAATTTCGGGACTACCCAGCCTCAGAGTTTGAAAGGACGCTCTCTTGTTATGGGTTTGGACAATGTCAAAGAATCGGCGGTGCACTGATCTTGCAGCCAATTATCTTTCTTGCTGACAACATCGCAAAACTCTACTTTTGGAACGTGGACGACCAAGCCAGAATTTTTATTATTCAAATGGTCAGTCTTGGCTGGCGAGTTGCATGCCTCTTCATCATCAGTTTTCTCATTTTCAAATGCTTCCAAAGCGCCTTCTTCGCTTTATTTTTTTTAAATGCACTTTTGCTGGCGCTTTCTGGCTGGATTCTCAGATTTCTCGGTGATGCAATCCAATTACTGCCAATTCAGCTCGCTTCTGAGTTTAAATCACGATTCGTTTCAGCGTTCCAGGATTTCCCGCATGAAAATCTCCAGTGGTACGACTTCGGACTATTCGCCGCACTTGCAGTGGTAGCAGTACTCGTTCCAAATTTATCGAAATCTCAATTTTCGATCACTAGAACAGTACTGTTAGGGGTGGTACTTACTTCTTTCTTCGAGTACTTAGGTTTTGTCTTAGCCGTCACGTGGATCCTATTTGAACAGGGACCTAAAGCATCTAATCTATTTAGCAAAAATTCTTTTCGAATCGGAACTTTCGTTGGTGCCGGATCGGCAATTTGGCTTTTCTTTGTCGTCACTTATCGAAGAACAATCGAAGCGAAATATCCAAAATACTTCCCAGATGATTCATTCAGTGCGATCAGTCAGGTAAAAGGAACTTTTTGGGCACTTCAACACCCAATAGAAAATCTGACAAATAATCCATCGATACCAATTCAAATACTTTTAGTTGTTTCCCAAAGTGCAGCGATGGGTGGAGTCCTGGGCTTAATCGCACGACGATGTTTCAATCATCTCAATTTTGATTCAAAGCTAATTCTGATTTTTGGTTACATTTCCACCGCAACCGCAATAGTTATGTTTCTTAACTTTTTCATTGCCTACGGTGTAGAAATTCAGGCTTCTGAGCACTCGCGACAGACACTTGGACTTCAAATTGCGCTTTTCACTTATCTTTTTCTTCGAACAGCTGCTGGCAAAAAGACTGACAAGCTCGTCGGCTCCAACAACTAGAAAACTACAAAAACTTTGCGGCGCGGTTGAGCGCGGCGAAGTCGACTGACTTGAACATCAGC
>JBMTHG010000304.1:0-1434 GCA_049436045.1 Bdellovibrionota bacterium | reverse complement strand
CCGAGACTTGCCAATTTCTCGTTCGTTCTCATTTTCTTTTCAAGCTCTCGCGTCTCTGAAATATCTTGCACAATCAAAAGTCGATTTTCTTTTTCAAGATCAATGATCTGGAGCAATAAAGACTTTTTTCTGCCGTCACGATCTAAAAATTCTATTTCATTGGTTCGAGCATGATTTGGGATCACAAAAGGCAAGTCTTTTAAGGATTGAGATAAAAAGCTCTTTGAAAAAATTCTAAGGCTCTCAGGGTTTTCAAACTGAACCTGATGGCGATTGATAAACAAAAGACCCATTGGAATCTTTTCAATCAAAAGCTCCTGGAGACGACTCAGCACCTTCACCTCAGCGGCGGATTTTTCGAGTGAAGAAATCAGTTGGGCCCGATTGCGAAACAAAAGAGCTGTGACACTTCCTACTAAAAGCAGCAAACTATTTATCAGAAAGAATCGAACAACGGTTTGAATGTCATTCGCCAGAGAAAGACCATGCTCCTGCAGACTTACCCATAAAAATGCCAAGAAAGAATAAAAAAGAGCGACAAGACTTCCTTGCCCCAACAAGATCACACCACCCGAGAGAATATTTAGACCAAAAAGTAGTGTGAAACTCGAGCTCAAGCCCCCCGTTTCTCCAACCAAAAATCCGGCCAAAAGAGCGTCGACAAGAATCTGAGAATGAGCGCTCGCCAAAACAAGAGCTGGATTCTTTACAAAAAATAGAAAAATACGAGAGAAAATACTAAAGCTGAGCCCCCAGAAGATCGCCCAAAGAATCGACTGAGAAATCGTATCTCCATAAAAGACATTCAGAGTGATCGAAGAGCTGGCCATGACACCCAAAAAAATCACGCGGGCCCATAACACCCATAGAATTCGATCTGTTAAAGAATGTCTAAAATTTTTCACTTCATTAACCCGCTTTAATGCTTCCTGCCATTTCGAAAATTGGAAGATACATCGCGACGACCATGCCTCCGATGAGCCCTCCCAAAACCACCATGATCGCCGGCTCCATCAAACTCGTCATCGCTTTGACGGCGGCATCAACTTCTTCATCATAAAAGTCGGCGATCTTTTCTAACATCGTATCAAGAGCGCCCGTCTGCTCTCCGACATTAATCATCTGACAAACCATAGGTGGAAAGACTTTGGTTTTAGAAATCGGCTCTGCGATTGTCTTTCCCTCTGAGATGCTTTGACGTGCTTTATAAATCGCCCCCTCAACGGTTTTATTTCCAGAGGCTCGTGCGGTAATATCGAGGGCCTCAAGAATGGGAACTCCCGAAGAAAGCATTGTTCCCAAGGTTCGAGTAAATCGAGCGACAGCCACTTTTTGAAGAAGCGCTCCAAAAACAGGAAGTTTTAAAAACAGATCATCGGTCGCTGCGACTGTCTTAGGATTCTTTCGAATATATTTCCAAAGAAAAACTAAGAC
>JBMTHG010000303.1:0-1394 GCA_049436045.1 Bdellovibrionota bacterium | reverse complement strand
TCAAAAATTAAATACTTGGGTCAGGTCGAAGACATGCAAAGCTTTTATCAAGAGACCGATTTAATTGTTTTGTCCTCTGAGAATGAGGGAATCGCTCTGGTGATTTATGAGGCCTTGTCAGCCGGCAAGCGGATACTGTGCACCGACGTGGGAGGGCAGGCCGAAGTTCTTTCAAAAGATTGCCTAGTTGATTCGAAGCAGATGCGCGTGGGAGAGGCGTTGGCAAAACGAGTTATCGAGTGGATTCAAGAGCCGAAAGAAATAAAAATAGATTTGAGAGCGGTCAACTCGAATCACTTAAAAATGGATGATCTGGCTCGTGATCTCCTAGGCGCTAAAGCTTCTTATTCGAACCAAAACACTTCATCAAGGCCCGGCAATATTTGATCTTTTGGGCTTAAATTCCAAACAGCTCTTGGGATCGGCCAATCATAAGTGATGCTATCAATGTGGATGCCTGACTCACTGTCGGGGCAGTAATAATCTGACGTTTTATAATGCACCACTGTTTCATCTTCGAGTGCCAAAAAGCCATGAGCAAAGCCGATCGGAATGAAGAGGCTATGATGATTTTCTGATGAAAGTTCAAAGACTTCAAATTTGCCACAAGTCTTAGAGTTTTTTCTTAAATCGAGAGCGATATCAAGAATTTTACCTTTTACACATTGTACGAGCTTGGCCTGAGCGCGAGGGGGTTTTTGAAAGTGAAGACCTCGAAATACTCCTTTTTGAGATTTCGATTTGTTGTCTTGGACGAATGAGATGGGCCCAGTAAACTTTTCAATCAAACTCTGGCGAAAAGTCTCTAAAAAATAACCCCTCTCATCTTGAAAAAGTCGGGGTTCAATCAAAAAAACATCTTCGAGGGAGCAGGTCTTAAAATCCATGCTCTAACTTATCAGGCGAGCCATAAATTTTAAATTGAGAAGTTTGACTTGATTCAGGTCTTAGCCAGCCTCTATGCTCCGAGAGCTATGAAAGGAATCATCTTGGCTGGCGGCACTGGCAGTCGCCTTTTTCCGGTAACAAAAGCAATCACAAAACAACTTTTGCCAGTCTATGATAAGCCCATGATTTACTACCCCCTTTCGTGTCTCATGTTGGCGGGGATAAGAGATATTTTGCTCATCTGCACCAAAGATGATTTAAGTCGCTTTCAGGCCGTGCTGGGTGATGGAAGTTCTTTTGGCGTGAGACTCTCTTACAAGATTCAAGAGCGGCCCAATGGCTTGGCCGAGTCTTTCATTCTAGGCGAAGAATTTATTGGCTCTGATAATGTGGCCCTTGTTTTAGGAGATAATCTTTTCTACGGGCATGGTTTTTCTGGTCTTCTAGAAAGTAGTGTACGTCATGTCGAGGCAAATGGGGGTGCGAGGGTTTTTGGTTTTTATGTC
>JBMTHG010000302.1:0-1439 GCA_049436045.1 Bdellovibrionota bacterium | reverse complement strand
GATCGCTGAGTCCGCTGTGCCCGCCCTTACTGAGGCACTAAAGGATGATGATGAATGGGTTCGCTATAAAGCAGCCAAAGCTCTTCGACTTATCCGAGGCGATAGGCATTAAAGGTCATAGAGCTGCCGGGGAGAATTATGTTAACTTGTTGAAGCGCCGAGCGGTAACTGGCTGTCGGATAAAAATCATCTGACAGCAACAAACCAGTCTCGGCCAGGCTCTGCGGGCAGTTGATAAGTGAGTGGCTCAATAGCAGCCACTTCTCGAAATCCTGCTCGCAGCAGGCAAGCCCTTACCTCATCGGGGTTCAGAGAAATCTGTCTGTGAACTTCGCTGAAAGAGCTTTCGTTTAACACACCCTGAATACGGCAAGTGGCGAGAGAATTTTCTCGATCATAATGAAAACTCAAACTCGCGTGATTTTGATTGAACTGCACTTCGATTTGATTTTGCCATCTTGTGGCATGGCCGTGAGCGTTGTTCACGTCGAAGATCAAAATTCCCGAATCTTCAAGTTGGTGATGAACTTGTCGAAACACGTCTTCGAGTTGCTCGATATTTTTCACATAATTCAGACTGTCATATAAACTGATGGCGATATGGAACTTGTGAGTGAAAGAAATGGCTTCACCAAAGTGCCAGCGAGAGAACTCTGCCTCTTTCGCGTTGGTTCTTGCGAATTCAATCAGCGCTGGCGAGGCTTCGAGCCCGCAGACAAAAGCTCCTCGACTCACCAAGAGGTGATCTAGATGTCCAGCGCCACTGGCGACATCTAAAATCTTTGCGCCCGCTAACGGATGGCCCCAGTTTGAGATTAGATTTTGTAGGGGGTCGATCACCTTTTTGGCGAACTTTTCACTCCAGAGCGCGTTATAGAAGCTCGCGAATTTGTCATAGGTGGAGTTCACGACTACTCCCATGTCAAAAGCAAATCGAGCCTTCCGGAAGCTCGAGGTTCAGGGAGATCAACGATCAACTGGCCGAGCTTTTTGTTGAGACATTCCACGATGGGCGAAGATAGAATCGAGTCTGACCGCTCACTAAAAGCAGAGATCGAGCCGTCGCTATCAATCGTTAAGATAATCAAAGTTTCACCTTTCTCGTTAGGAAATGCATTTTTGAGGTCGCTATAACAAGATTGAACTACGGGCTGTAACTGATGTTGCAGCTTCTGAGTAAAGGCGTCATCCGTAGAATTCGAATTCTCTTTGAGAGCATCTGACCTTTTCGAGCAGGCGGCTAAAGCGAGCCACATCAAGAGAAAGCAAATCGAAAAATTCGAGGTAGTTTTCATGCTGCGAGGGCTAGTCTGGTTTCGGCCCACTGTCATCTGAAAATTTCGGATTTTCGGCCGAGCGCTGAGGCCGAGGTGCCGGGGAGAATTATGTTAACAAAGTGCCTGGCACCGAGACCTCAATCGGGGAGGCTTCGTCCCACG
>JBMTHG010000301.1:0-1440 GCA_049436045.1 Bdellovibrionota bacterium | reverse complement strand
TCCCCGAACGCCCAAAACAAAAGCAGAGAGATAGAGGATTAAAACTAAGCTCAAAAAATCTAAAAGCCGATCAGCCGCCATGGCCCCAATCGATCGCCCGACTGATATCTTTGTAAACTTTTTGATGTATAAAATTCGAAAAGGCTCACCCAATCGAGCGGGCAAAGTGGCATTAAAAAAATAAGAGATTCGTAAGCTCCAATAGGCCGTCCAGAATTTAACTTTTCCCAATTTCTGTAAAATGAAATACCAGCGACCAGTCATAGCGAAATTATGAGTCAAAGTGAGGGCTAAGCCTAAAAAAAGGAATAGAGGATTCATCTGAATCACTTCTTTTAAAAAGTTATCCCAATCAAGCTTTCCAAAAACCCAAATAAGGCAAACTGCACTTACGAAAAATCCTAAAAAAAAGGTGAAAGGTTTAAGATTGGATTTTTTAGAGCTATTGCTTTTGACGGCAGTTGCACTGGGGCCTGTCTCTTTTGACTGGATCGACTTTTCTGAGTTTTGACTCATACTTAGTTCATTTGCTCAAAGCCCGAAAAAAAGAGCAAGAAACAATCTCAAGCCTTTTCATTGCCAAGCACTAAAAAGCATTTTAAGGGCAGAAGAAATGCTTATCACTAATGAGATTTTGCTTCGCCTTTCTGTTTATCATCGAAGAGAGTTTTTTCGAAGGTGGAATCATTTAAAAGAAGAAGAGTGGGCACTAGCTGATTGGCGAAAAAAGCTTGAGTTTCTTGTGCCCCAGTTTGAATTGAAAACTTCATTCAAACTTCCTGAAAAAATTCAATTCATCTCGATGCTGGATGATGAATACCCCGCCAGTCTTTTTGAATTGCCGCAGCCGCCGCTAGGACTTTTTGTGGAGGGCAGTTTGCCAAAAGGCCCCTATGTGAGCGTTGTAGGCTCTCGAAAGCCGAGCCCTTATAGTCTTAGGATGACACGCTCCTGTGTCAAAAACTGGGTGGCGCGCTCTTATGTCGTAGTCAGTGGCGGAGCTTTGGGTATTGACGGCGAAGCCCATCGTGCAGCCCTCGATTTTGAGGGCAAAACCATAGCAGTTTTAGGAGGAGGGCATCATCATCTTCATCCTCGGCGGCATGAGAATTTATTCAAAGAGATTGTGGCATCTGGCGGCGGAGTACTTTCTGAATATCCGCCTCATTTTTTGCCAAGAACTTATACATTTCCGGAGCGAAATCGAATCATCGCAGCCTTAGGAGAGGAGTTTTTTCTAGCGCAGGCGCATGAAAGAAGTGGCTCTCTTTCTACGGCTAGAGCTTCACTAGATTTAGGTAGAGATATTTTTGTATTGAGACCTCCCGCAGGCGATCAAAACTTCTTAGGCTCTCAAAAGTTGATTGATGCGGGTGCTTTTGCCTTGGTGAACCCTGATCAAATCAATCAAGATACTTCTCTTCCGAGATGGCAGTTTTG
>JBMTHG010000300.1:0-1460 GCA_049436045.1 Bdellovibrionota bacterium | reverse complement strand
TGGCGAGCCGTTAACAATAAGTCGGCAGCAATTTGAGAGCGCATCGTTAGTTCATAAAAGGTTTTTGATTTTTTCGCTCAGAATTGATGCCTTGGGGTTGACGGCTCAGTCTCAAATGAGACACGAGCTTCAGTCAAAAATGGAGGAAGAGCGTTTAGCTTGGTTAAGAATTAGTCAGCCAATTAATCCACAAAATGAGCAATCTAATGAAGCTCAGAATTCAAGAGTTAGCGAAAGTGCCAAGGCCTTTTTAAAACATCAAGAATGGCTACAGCTTAAAAAATCGATCACGGTCGATTTTGCGCTTGGGTTGAAAAAGCTCATACCTGGCATGGAGAATGCCGTTAAAGAAGGCAGGTCTGAGGAGGCAGCTTTGATTTATCTTGCGATTCAAGGAACGAAGAAATTGGTTGAAGAGATACCAGAGGCTGAAAGAGGTCGAAGTCTTCGCACGGCAATTGCATTAGCAGATCAGGCGCTTGGTCAAATGAGCGCTCCAATTCAAGAATCGTTAACGACTCAGCAACAGATTGAGCTTTGGTATGTTTTCGGTGAGAGCCCGATTTTAAATTTCAATTCTCGAGTTTCTTTTGAGGAGGATCTAAAATGATTCATCTTTCAAAATTGACTCATTTTTCTTCGGCGTTGATGACATTCGTTTTTGCTCAGATATTTTTGTTGAACTGTGAGGTGGGTTATGGGGCTCAGGCGAATGATGATAAGTCTGAGGCAAGTTCGGTATCGGTTGCAGACTCTCTAGATGGCATAGATCCGGAGAGGCTGCATGAAGGAGTGGCTATTGACCAAAATGGACAAATGATTCCATGGTCGCCAGGGGCAGAAGCCTCTGGCTTTGTTCACTCAAATGGGGATCTTTGGATTGGCCCAATGAAAGCTCTAAATGAATTGTTCTATGGGTTTGAGGTTTGGAAAGACATTGGGCCTGGTGAGTTGATTCCAAATGGCCATGGTGTTGGCACGGGTGGGCTATCTGACGTCGGTGGGCGCTCAGAAGTTGGGCCTAGGCACTGGAGCGAGATGCGAGAGCATCGATTTGATCGGGCAGGCCATGCTTTTGAAAGCAGCTTTAAAGAAGAAATTTCTGTTCGAGATTTTAGAAGTCAGATTAATTTCGATAAAAGCGACGCCAGATTGAATTTGTCGGGCCTCGGCCATGGCTTAGGGAGTAGCAAGCTAAATTTTAAGAGCTTTCAATCGATAGCTAGCTTTGAGTCATCGCTTCTTTCTGAACCCTTAGATATTTCGGTTTTTGACTCCAGACTCGACGATGAGGCTCTAAAAACAATAGAGGAATTCTCTGGCTACCTCGAAGCTAATGCCGAAAGCTCTGAGGTTTTTGATCTTCGCGCATCACCTTCCAAAATGAGTTCGGGGCTCTTAGCCTATGCGAGAGACAGCGGGTTTCAGGTTGGCATAGAAACGGGCGCTAGGGTGGCAAT
>JBMTHG010000299.1:0-1465 GCA_049436045.1 Bdellovibrionota bacterium | reverse complement strand
CGATATTCATAACGAAAATAATCATATCCGGCGCAAGACCATCGACACTCTGAGGGCGACCATACACAGCCCATAAATTTTTCTTGAGCATGAACATCTGAGGCTATGACATTAAGAGCTTGGGTTTCAGGCTCACCTAGATTCTGTGAAAATATTAAAAAAGAATATAAAATAAAATTCGTCATCTCGCCCCCCTTCAACAGTTTAACCTGATTTCAATGGGCGGAATCGCTGCAGAGCAGCTATCTGGCTCTGGCTTGCTTGAGATGACCTTCGATCGATTTCTGCCAGTGCGATCGCCCCTTCGATTTTGCCTCTTTCAGCAAAGTGTTAAAAACATAGGCTTTCATATAATCTAACTCTCGAGCAGACACTTCTTTCTTTAATCTATTGAATAAGATTTTTGATCGATCAATGATCCCAAATGGATAATTCCACTGATTCATGATCTCGACACTTTCAATGATAAAACTAAACATTTGATTTACTAGAGAAATGATATCGGGATTTTTGCTTGTTTTAAGAATAAACCAAATACTTTGTATGCCCCCAGGGGGCGGCAAATTCTGCTCTACTTTATAAACCTCTGTCTTTTTCGCTCTGTGATGAACCGAATAGACGCCATCTAATTTTTTTAAATGAGCCCGACACAGATCAAAAAAAAATGGATAAGAAACACCGCCCGCTGAGGAAGCCTCTGAGCCAAAACTCAGTGGACTACAAAAAACAAAGATGAAAAAGCCAATTAAGAATTTCATTACGGCCGAACGATACAGTAATCACGAAAATATAAACCTTGCTTTTGGTAGGGCTGAAAGAGGCTTTTTAACGCCGTCCGCCGCTCTTCTTGGAGGTCGAAACGGGCAGATGATCGACGATATGAGTGAGGATAATCTTTTTCAGTTCTTGATCATGCTGAAAATGAATTCGAATGAAATCTCTGCCTTTATTCCATTTCAGATGAGCCTCGCCCACATAAACCTTTGCATTATGAGTCACATTTCGGGTCGCCGAAAAATTTGACATATTTCTTGTTAGCTGACTTTCTCTGAATGAAATTTCCAAGAGCCTCAGGGGGCTCTTCGAAAAATTTCTGCGGGAGTACCCCTTAAGACTGGGCCATTGGGATCGGGGAACAAAATCGGCCACAGATGATCATTCATCGCTCTTATTAATTTTGCAATTACGGGAATCAAATCTTCTCTTCTTTCAAAATAGCGAAGAGCTGATGTGTGCGCATTTGATGAAAATTCAATTCGATCACTGAGACTCGCTTCGAGCTGCTCAAGCATCTCGCCAAGACTTTGTGGTGAATCTGCCTCAATCCCAAGATTTTCAGTCTTGCCCGCCTGCACCAGTCGAATGACAGCTCTAAGCTTTTCAAGCTCTGCCTCTTGCTTTAAAATCCTAGCATCCCGCTTTGATAATACAGCATCTCGCATTGATAATTCAGCGAGGTGCTCCC
>JBMTHG010000298.1:0-1467 GCA_049436045.1 Bdellovibrionota bacterium | reverse complement strand
TTTTGCTTTTTGGCGCGAGCGACGATCTTGGCTTCAATCTTTAAAAGACGATCAAAAAACTGGGTCTCTTGTTCGGCATTTAAATGCGGCAAAGCTCCTGAGCGATCCATAAAGTCTGCCAAAACGCCCTGGCTTGCCTTTCGAATTTTTTCTCGACAAGTTTTAGACGCCCCAAAAGCTGGGTGCGCGGTGAAGACTGCCGCCGCAAAAATCCATAAACAGCCGATAATTTTAATCATGTGACCCATAGCGCCGCCAACCCTGCCTCAAGAGGGCCCACTTGTCATCCGATAAATCTCTTTGATGATCGATCTATTTGGCTAGAGCTCGCGTCGCTTTAAAACCAGCACGAAAATGCCCACAAGGCCGAGGCTTCCGGCCGCTGTGCCGATATACACCATGGGGTGAAGGGGGCCGGCGGCATAAAAGTCGGGATGATGCGGGGGCCGAGAAAACTGAATGGGGCTCGATTGAACGAGAGGCAATCGCTGTGAGGGCTCGATTCGGCGAAGCAATTGGCGCGCAAAAATCTCGGCAAGCTCGGCCGCATCGGCATGGCCCAAGCTTTCAACTTTATAGTTTCGAAAGTTCCAGATGGGAGCGCCGGCCAAAAAATCACCTCTTTGAAAAAAGTTAATGTTGATGCCGTTTTCATTCACGTGGCTCAAACGAAATGGCGGAAAGGGCCCGGGCTGAGAGATCGCATCTGAAACCACGACCACTTCGATTTGCTTGCCCCATTTTTCTCTTAGTTGCTTCGCAAAAGAATTAACCGCAGAGGCCCCGTGACTGCCGCCGCTGACGATCAAAAAAGTTTTATCAAGTGTTTCGCCAAGGCGATCAAAAAGATGCTCCAGACTCTCCACGGCTTGATTGACTGAATCGTGACGAAACTCGAAACTTCCGAGAAAGTGCCGCGACGAAAAACCACGATAATAAGTGACAGGAGCAATCTCTTTTGGAATCTCAATCGATTGACCAGCTTCAAGCGCTCTCCACGGAGCGCCGGTGCTTTCAAGCTCGCGATAGAGTGATGTTTGACGATGAGCGATTTCGGTTTTTGTTATTTTTTTGAGCTGCCCAAAATCATTGGGGTTAAAGTCGATGTGCAAAATCCAATGATATTCGCGTCGTTTGTAGTGAGCGAGCAGATCGGCGGTGACTTCGCTCAGGGCTTGCGAGCGAGCGGCTCGATGATCGCTGACTTTGTGAACGGGAGCGCAGGCGCTGCCAAAAAGACAGGCCGCACTGAGTGCGAGGCTTGCGGCGCAAGAGCGAAGTGAGGCGGCTTCGAGCGATGAGACATGCGGGCCTTGAGGGCTGCAAAAAATAATCGCCAATGCCAAAACAAAATTTAAACGCCAAAGCTTCAATTGCCAAAACTTCATTGATTTCTCTCGACCCCTTCGCCTTAACGGCGAAATTCATTTTTAATCAAAAGTTTTAGCGCTTGTCTAACAGAAAAAA
>JBMTHG010000297.1:0-1479 GCA_049436045.1 Bdellovibrionota bacterium | reverse complement strand
TCATGCTCTTCTTGAAATGAAGCACCCGTTTGATCTAAAACCGGCGCGAACATATCTCCTTCATCCGCTTCGACTTCAAGCCCAACTGGCATTTCTTGTTCATGGGTTTGATCAATATCATCGAATGGATCGCTTTCATTTTGAAGTCCAATAGTTCGCGTTTCTCGCTGATCTTTACGAAAGCTTCTGGCATAAATATCAGTTGCCCTTGAAGCCTCGGCCTCTTCGATTCCTTGAAGCAGGCGATCTTCTTTTGAAATCTCAATTCTCTCGGTCGAATCTTCAGTGCGAACTTCTTCTACGGCCTCTTCCGTGTAAACTTCTTCAGTATAGACTTCTTCCGGATTAGCCTCTTCGGAAAAAGCTTCTTCAACATAAGCTTCTTCAACATAAGCTTCTTCGCTATAAACTTCTTCTGACATCAGATTTTCATTTAAAGGCTTTTCAGAATGAAATTCCTCTGCATGAAAATCTTCAGCTTGAAGCTCTTCTGCATCATACTCTTCTGCATGAGTTTCTGGCGTTGGCATCGCATTATCTAGCGAGACATCTTCGTCTTCTAGGCCAATCATTTTTAAGAAGCTATCGTTCTCTCTCATCTTAAAAGCTTTCTTTGCTCTGCCGTTTCCATTCCGAGTTTCGCCTTGCTTAGATATTCTGACTCTTCATCAGCAATTAAGAGAACCTCTTGCCATTTCTGAATGGCGGTATCGAAGTAATAGTTCTTAAAGGCCGCCTCACCTTCTTGATATCGTCTCACCGTCAAATCATCTTGCAACTGCATTACTCGACCCAATGAGGCTTTGATAAAATCATTTTGGGGTAGAGCTTCAAAACAAGACCGCGCCTTTTTTAGATTCAATAGATCTTCTTGCTCCAAACACTTTGCCACCTCTTCTTTAGAGGCCATCTCATAGACCACAGCAGGTGGATTTGCCGCCTCCGCGGATTCAAGCCCGAAGCTAGACTCAATCTCTTGCTTGTTTAAAAACATAAAACCAAACACCAACAAAGGCAGGGCCAGCATGGCGATGAATGCCAACTTCTTTTTAGAGGCCGATCTCTTCCAGCGTTTATCAAGAATTTTTACACTCTTTGAAACCTCTTCAGAAAGGCTCTTTAAAATGGGCTTCTCATCTTTTTTTCTTTCTTTAGATTTGAAAAAAATCTCACCAAAGACATCCCCGATTTGTAGCGTGTCTTCGCTCGACAACACCACTTTATCAATCAAACTTCCATTGACTCGAATTCCATTTCGACTTTTTAAATCTTCGATCAAATAGCCCTCTGCACTGAGGCTCAGCATTGCGTGATAGCGTGAAATACTTGGATTATCGATCGAGATATCATTATCAGGCGCTCGACCGATGCGAATGTGCTTTCCAATCAAACGATAATCTTTTCCGTTCAATCGCAAAATGCTCTCGGATGCGACTTTTGAATGAAATTCTGTTTTCAAAAGTGGTTCAACTAAAGATT
>JBMTHG010000296.1:0-1480 GCA_049436045.1 Bdellovibrionota bacterium | reverse complement strand
TAAACAAAGCTGTTCGAGCTCGGCTACCGAGAAATGATTATGCTGACCACAGTGCCATTGATATTCCTGATCTGCCTGTAGTTTCTCAACACATTGGGCCTGATAAAAACCGATGGTTCCCAGGAGCAGGATCTTAACTGAATCGCAAGACCAGCCATCCGTCACCAATCGATCGGCGACCTTTCCGGGAATAAGACCTTCACATTCTTCTTTGTTGCAAGCAAACAAGCTAAAAACCATCCCCAACATGATGAAAATAGAAGTTAATCGCCTCATGAGAAAATGAGTCTGCAAGTTCTATGCCCTAATAAAAAACAATCTAGGAGGGCTTAGCGCTTCATTTTATATTGGCACTTGAAACTTTTGCAGACCTTTTCGACAAAAATTGCCTCGTTACCCTATACAAATCTTGTCTTTTCAGAGACTTAGGCACTTCGACTTCTGGCTTAAAAGTTGCAGTTCTAAGACGTATCGAGGTGCGTGATATGAGAAGACTCAATTTAAAGATATTTCTGCTCAGTTTAATTTTCGGACTCTTTTTAGCTGAAGCCAGCTTCGCCAAAACACGCTGCGCCGACATCTTTGCTCGAATTCAAACTTACGAATTACTTGGAGAAAATGAATGGGTTGCACTTCTTAAAACTGCTCAAAAATCAAAAAGTCTTCCTGTTAGGGCTTTTGAAACCTTAGATCGGCTTAGGAATTCTGATGTATTGGCGAAAGCTCGACCTTTCTGGAAACGAATTCTTTCGATTGGCCCCACACCCTTTCAAAAATTCTTAGATGATATCGGTTTAAGTGAAAAATATTGGAATGAGTTTAAAAGGAGAAATCGTGTTCTCGAAAAAACAAAAAATGAGATATTCGACTTTATTGGAAGTCGAAAAAATCAGGAAACAATTGTGATCATGGAGTTTCTTTTACAAGATTCAAAAGACGCTCCGAAAAAATCTATCTATAGCCTTCTTAAAGATCAATACTCCCCGACTTTAAGACAACTCTTTCAGACAACGATGAAAAATACGCAACCTGAGTTTAGAGCTCATGCCGTTAAAGCTTTTGCGGAATATTTTCGAACGACTGAAAAGCAGATGAAAGATTTTCTAAACGGATATTGAGATTTAGCGATTCTTGAATAAGACCCGCAGAACACGAGAGCAAGAGTTGCGAGTTGATTTTGTTCGTCTTTCTAAAATCGAAACCGATAGGCGCTCAACTTCCATCGAATGTCTTTTAACAACTTGCTTAGCTAAGTTTTCTGCTCGCATCTTAAGTTCAATCAGCTGCGATAAATCTTTTGATCCGCCCAATATTTTATCGATCGCGGCTTTATCTTGATGAACTCCCTCGCCGGAGATCAAAGCTTTTTGAGCTCGAGTCGATAGCCTGCGACTTCCTTTTAAGCCCATTAGAAAAGCTTCCTCAGCCACTTGGCCCGCCATTAGAAAAGCGACTCGACGAATGAGGAGACTCTCTGAAT
>JBMTHG010000295.1:0-1483 GCA_049436045.1 Bdellovibrionota bacterium | reverse complement strand
AAAAAGGCAAAGTCAAAGGTCAGTTTCAGGCTTCAGGTTTGATTCCAAAATTTGTGGAGACCTTGAAAGCGAAAGGCATTCCTCTTCCTCGTGGTCTTTTTGGTTCTTCTCCGGCACCGGCTTCAGCGGGAGCCGCTTCAGGATCGCCAGCAGTTGGCGCCGCGGGTGTTGCGGCGGGAATGTCGCCACGACCTGCTAGTGCGCCCAACAGAGATTCAAAATCTCCAACTCAAGGAGCGGCACCACGAAGTGTAAGGCCCCCTGGGGCGCCTTCACGGCCCGGGCTTAATCCTCAAAAAATTCCAGTGAGAACTCCGCCCGGAGGAAAAAAATGATTTCAGAATGGATCGCATGGATTCAAGGCGAGAGATTCAAAGATGAAGTGTTTTTATATTTCATCGTCAGCTTAGGTCTTTTATCTCTAGGCGTCTTAGCTTTTGGCGTGATTTTTTTTAACTACGCAAAAATCGAGGCAAAGATCAAAGATTCAATCTCTGAGTATGCGGCCCGTCTCTACGATCTTTTTGATCGGATGTATCTAAGAAAACCTTTAAATCATTGTTTTGTGATCATCATCGCATCGACAGGAATTTTCGGATTCATCGGTTTTGTAGTCGGTCTGTTGGCGGGACTTTTCGGGGGCCTCGTTGGGGGCCTCGTGTTTGGAGTTTTTGGTTTTAAGCTTCCGGGGCTCTTAATGAATTTTATTTTTAAAAGGCGTGTTGAGAAATTTGATCGTCAACTGGTCGATGCTCTTAATATGATGTCAAACGCCATCAAGTCGGGGCTTTCTTTTATGCAGGTGATTCAGCTCATCGAAAGAGAGCTGCCGAATCCAGCCTCTCAAGAATTTGCGATGGTCTTAAAAGAGAATCGTTTGGGGGTGAATCTCAATGATGCGCTTTTGAATATGGTAAAGCGAATACCATCAGAAGATTTGTTTATGATTATGAATTCGGTGGTCACCCTCTCTCAACAGGGTGGAGATTTGTCAGAGGCATTCGAGACGATTGCCAACACGATTCGTGAGCGACAAAGAGTGACAGAAAAAATTAGAACCTTGGCGCAGGCGGGAATCACTCAGGCCACAATATTGAGTTGTTTGCCTTTGGTGATGCTTTTGATCATGTATGTCATTCAGCCCGATCATGTTCGTTTGTTGTTTACGACGCCTTTGGGAATTTCGATGCTCGTTGGGATGTTTGTTCTGATGGGTCTTGGAATTTTATGGATGAAAAAGCTTTTGACGATCGACGTTTGAAGCCTGCTCTGCAAATGGGGCATGCCCACCCCGAATGCGACTTCATAGGGCCAATTTTAGGTCCCCGGCACCTCAAAAAGAGATGAAATATCAATGGCTTAGCTGAGAGTCGGCTGGCATCAATCCTGCATCTCAGGCCTGTGTATGTTGATTGTAGATCATAACAGGTTTCTGATCGATCAAACTAAAAACCATAAGGAGGACTCTTTATTATGAAAACTT
>JBMTHG010000294.1:0-1485 GCA_049436045.1 Bdellovibrionota bacterium | reverse complement strand
GTGAACCATGTGGCGAGCCGCCTCCATGGTCAAGCCCGATACCGCAACGGTAAGGACGGGGCCGACATCGCCCTGCTCGATCATCTGGCACAGACAGTGAACCAATGCTCTAAGTCAAAGGAAACTTCTATTTCTGAAGTAATCATCGTGTCGGGTGACCATATCTTTGGCGAAGCCGTCAAAGAGCTCCGCCAAAAAGGAGTTTTCACTACTGTCGTCGCATACCGCACGACATTAAGTCGGTCTCTCGCCAAAGTTTGTAATCGCGTTATCTATCTCGATCTAAACGAAGTCAACGAACAAGCAGCATAGAAGGAGAAAAATGAAAAATCCAAACTCTTCCAGCGATGACAAATTTGCTGTGCCCGATGGCTTGCTTGACGCAACTCAGTTGGCACGTATTGGCGAAAGAATCTGTCGGCTATTGATGGATCAATACGAAAACGGAAGCCCGCACGACGACAAATTGATCGAACCGATTTTCGATCTCTGCAAGAACTCTGACGGTGATTACGAAGTCGAACACTTTGAAAATGTGATAATTAATCTTCTGACTTTTATCTGCATTTTTATGTTTACATCAGAAGCAGACCATGTTGAAAGCTACATCAACATGATAAAAGAAGCGACAGACCCCTCTTTTCAAGAAACTATGCTGATTCCATATTTTGAGAATGATAAGGCGACAAAGGCTGTTGAAGAAGGGCCGGACAACACTCGCCAAAGAGTTCCTCGACGAATATCTCTCTCTATGTGCTTTGATGACTTTACAGAGAATGAAGCGATAGCTGTCTTCTTTCACTCAATCTTGAACGCTTTACAGCCTGACAATAGAGATCTAATTGCAAAGCTGGAAGTATTTGAAAATCCGATCGATGGGCCATACTCCACTGGGCTAGTAAAAGTAAAAGAATTTATTGACGTGAATTCAAGCCGAGAGTTGATCTCTGAATTAATAAAAAAAGTGACTGAAACCCGTCGCGCTGCATGAGCAAATTCAATACACGAAAAGGCAAATTCCTCAAGAAACCCTAAGGAGAAAATAACGCTATGTCTGGAAATTTGACTACTTATCTAGAAAACAAAATCCTCGATCACTGTTTGGGGACGGCTACTTTTGAAAAACCATCGGTTTATGTCGGCTTATTTTCAGTGGCGCCAACCGACGAAGATTTCGGAAAAGAAATAATAGGCAATGGCTACTGTCGCAAAAAAGCAACGTTTAAAATTGCAGATAACGGCGCAACTTCAAATGCCTCAAATATTGATTTTGATGAAATGCCGTCTGTAACTACAGTCGCTATCGGCATTTTTGACTCTTTGACCGAGGGAAACTTGCTGCTTTTTGGAAATCTCATCTGCGTAATAGACACAGACGAAGGTGACACTCTACAAATTTCCAAAGGTGATCTTGATATTGAGATTGATTAGAACGGGATACCCGTCTTTTTCGACACTCGACGCTTTGCTTTAGTCACCCCGAGC
>JBMTHG010000293.1:0-1491 GCA_049436045.1 Bdellovibrionota bacterium | reverse complement strand
AGGTTTTGAAACCAAAAAGAGTCCGCCTGTGGCGGCCAAACCCAAAGGCTCTTTCGGTCAAACAAGTTCACGAGCTCAGACGAGACGCTCAGAGCGAGCCGGGGGTGGAACTGGAGATTCAAAAAATAATGCAAGAAGCAATCAGCAAGCTCCAAGTCAGGCTCCAAAACCGAAGCCCCAAGTGAGAGTCGAAGAACAAGGGCTTTTTGGCGCCTTTCAAGGAGCGGGTGGCGGTGGAGATTCCAACTCGGGCGCTGAGCTTGAGGGCGCCGGATTAAGCGGAGAGCTTCAGGATGCTTTTGATGGCTTAGAAAAAGGAGTTCTGAGCGATAGTCGAGGTTCTGGTGGGCGAGGCAGTCAGGGCCGAAGCTTTGGCGGTGGGGGGCAATCGATTGACGTGGGAGGTCTTGGCACCGCTGGAAAGGGTGGAGGCCGATCTGGTTTT
This sequence comes from Bdellovibrionota bacterium, assembly GCA_049436045.1. Classification (GTDB taxonomy): domain Bacteria; phylum Bdellovibrionota; class UBA2394; order UBA2394; family UBA2394; genus JBMTHG01. Next base: position 1,046 of record JBMTHG010000293.1, on the reverse strand, counting down.
GGTTTGGGCTCCTCTGGAACAAAAGGTGAGGCCGAAGTGAGCTTTGTGGCAGAAGAGATCGAAGTCAGAGATGGTCTCACTCGTGAAGAGATTGAGCGAGTGGTGAGAAGTCGTTTGAGCGAGATTCGAGCTTGTCATGAGCGCGCCATGATTCAGTCAGGAAACGCAGGTTTAGCAGGTCGGATGAAAGTGAGCTGGTTTGTAAACCGAGATGGTCGGGTTGAAAATGTGAGAAGAGAATCTGATATCGGCCAAGATACCGGACTTTATGAATGTGTCGCGGCTCGACTTCGAACTTGGCAATTTCCGCGGCCTCGAGGGGGCTCAGGCGCTCAAGTGGCTTGGCCCTTCCTTTTTAGAACAGGGGGATGATAAATGAAGTGGGCGCTTATTTTTGGATTTTTTCTGAGTGTATCAGCTTTGCAGGCTCAAGTTGAAGAGCAGCCCGAACCTCCTCGCGGTTTTTATGTCGGCATGATGACCGGAGGAGTTTATTTTATGGACTCCGGGGATCGTCGACTTTTTAAAGATGCCATGAGTCTTGGTTTTCGATTGGGCTACGATGTTTTCAAATATCTTAGTTTTGAAACTCAGTTTCGCTTTTCGGGAAATTCTTCGAGTTTATCTGGCTCAGGAGATGAGGGAGTTCCAAAGACTTTTGTGAACTATAAAGCGCTGGGAGTGATGCGAGGTTTGTGGCCAATCACTCGACGTTTTAGCGTCTTTTTGGATGCGGGTGCGGGTCTTTGGCATTCAAATCCCAATATGAAAGAAGTGATTGGTCAGGCGACTCGAGTGAGTTTCATGGGAGGTGCCGGGCTTCAGTATTTTTTAAGAATTCGTGGACTCGCCATGGGCGCAGACGTTTCTTTGGCGAGTGTGAGAGACCTTAAAGGATTGGTGCTCCAGCCGAATGTTTATCTTCGATACACCTTCTGATCTCTTTTAAGCTCTAAATCATCGACCTGAATTATTTTAGACGCTATGAAGTGGCTATGATTTTTAGCATGACAGGCTTTGGCTCGGTGTCTGAGATTTTTCAAGTG
>JBMTHG010000292.1:0-1493 GCA_049436045.1 Bdellovibrionota bacterium | reverse complement strand
CTTCTGTGAGATTGAGATCTTCAAAGATTTCTCTCTCTGTCTTCTTTGAAGCCGCAACAGCTTGCGCTCCAAGAGTGGCGCGCTGAATCAGTGGAATCTCCAAGAGATCTGCAAGCTGTCGATACGAAACATCTCCTTCGATTTTAGACTGGGAACTCAAAAGCCTTGCATCTGAAGCTGCAAGCCGACTTAAATAGGCGCCCTCAATCGAGCTTTCTAGATAAAAATTTTCAGAGATTCGATGATTCCTCATATAAGCATCCATCGCAGACCAGCCCGGAGGAAACTCGACTACAACCTTTTCTCGCCTCTCGTGCGTCATGCCAGATCGAGCCGCCTCCCAGTTAACAAGATATTCGTGATTTTTGAAGTCTGGAAGCACGACTTCATTTGAACCAAACTCCTCCGCAATACTTCTTACGGCCATTTCTACATCGACTTCTGTCAAAGTCGCTCCATTAATCGTTAAAATATACGGAACATCTCTTCCATCGACTTTCACAGGAACACTAAAGGCATAACCCGAAGGATGCTCAGACAAATCATGACTCTTTCGAATAAAATGAACTCGAACCCCTTTGACGAGTGGATAATAAGGCATCGTACGAATCGAACAATCTCCCCCATAACAGCCTCTTACAATCGAAACCCAAGCGGGCAGAGATTCTAGGCTTAAGAATCTTTCTTGAACATCAGCATCACTCTTAAGAGGTGTTAAAGCCTTTCTCACTTCTTTTTCTAAAAAATTGTTTTGAAGTCCCCTAAACCACTCTTGCACTTGGCCGAAGCCTTTTTGTTTCGAGATCTCTTCAATGAGATGACTTAAGTGTGCTTTTAAAAGATCGCCATACCTACCTTCAATCTCTGTCGGACTTAAAGCGCGAATCTTCTCCGCGATATCTTCTTTCTCTTCTTGCCACTTTTGAAATCGAGGCTCACCGCTCGAATCAAAAAGAAGCGGCATGACTTGAAGAAATCGCCGAATCTGTTTTCTAAAATTTTTTTCTTTAAAATTGCCGTCGGCATCACGAGAAGTCTCTTTGAAATGTCGAATTTGAGTCGCAATGTTACCTCCATCGACTAAACTTAAACTCTCAACATCTTTAACTCTGGCTTCTCGAAAAGAAGAAAGAGCTTCTTCATCATAACGAGCTTCTCCAGAAGACACATAATGAAGTCGATGAACTCGTGGGGGCGTCGTCTCTAAACTAGATGCATTTTCTCCGAGAGCTTCCAAAACTTCTGGCACCTGAGAATACACCTCTAAAAGATTTCGATCATAAGCCAGGTTCTCCGCCACAATATAGGGATGGCGATCTAATAAACTCATTAAGAGATTCAAGCGATCAGAGGCTGTTGTCACCTCTGCCGTCCACGATTTGGGCGAGCTCTGCTCTTGAGAGCTTGCGATTTTCGCAAGCACATCAGCACACATTGAATAGGCAGAACTCGGAGCCAGCCCAAAACAAAGACCAACGAACAAAAGGTAAAAA
>JBMTHG010000291.1:0-1494 GCA_049436045.1 Bdellovibrionota bacterium | reverse complement strand
ATCCCTCATTTTGAGGACTGATCTTTAACGTAGCATTAAACAAAAGAGCCCGACCAAAATTCCATCGTCAGTGGAGGTCGGGCTTTTTTGGAAGCAGTACAGCAAAGAACCATACAGACTCAAACAACCATAATCCTAGTGAATCAAGAGATTTTAGTCGAGTAGCCAACTAACAGTCTGGAGACATATAACATGCTTCTCTCAGTAGATAAAAAGGACTCCTTTGGAGGATTGATTTTGGAGAGCTACCGGATCGAAGTTCCGGATCATTATTGGGGCAATATCCCTGCGATCTCTCGACTGATTAAGTTCCGGATCGGTTGGTCAGGTCTTAGGGCCGACGTGGTCGATTACGGAGAGGGTCGATTTCAGATCTCCCCTGTCGGAGTTCATGAGGTCGCTTTTATCCATCTGACGGCATGAAGAAAGGAGGTCCAAAAAAATGGTCTGTATTATGTTTTGCTAATTAAAAAATCTTTGTAATGAAAAGATTATCTTTTTCATTAAAAGTGCGGAGCTTGAAACCGAAAACCAAACGAGGAACATGATGAACCTGTTTATAAACGAAGTCCGGAAAGAGTTGATTCTGATCGATCCATCGAGAGAGATCGGTCATCGAAAAATAGCCCGAGCCTATGCTGACTCATCCGGAAATGGTTGGAAATTCGAGACATGGGGGTTCTCGATTTTCCCGAAGATGGAACTCGACCGAACAGGTCGGGCAGACATTCAAACCCTCTTCGAGGCCAGAAATCTCCTCAAGGAGATAGCTCGAGATAAGGTCGAGATCTTTGAGCATCTGGCAAAAAAACGTCATATCTAAACCGTTCTCTAAACTGTTTTAAATTTTTTTTAACGTAGCCTTTAAAAAAATGTTGATTTTTAAGGCTGTGTTAAAATATTATTTGATCATATTATTTACCTCCCCAACGGGGGAGGGGGGAAATCCGCTCTTAACCTCGGGCCACTGACTGCAAAGTCTTTACGAGGAAAATTAAACGACCGTCCGCTTGAAAAAGCAAAGTAGGTGAAAAGAGCCGAAGCGACGAGGATCGGAACTGACTTTCTCACGATCGAAGGGTCGGGGATAGCGAGAGAGAGAAAAAAGGGGGTAGCCCCGTTGATCGAGATACGGATCAACGTCATCAGCCTACTTTACGGACTTCTGACTCTTGCGAAAGTCTACGAGATCAGTCCCCTTCGGGGGGTACTGATGAGATCCCCGATAATTCAGTCGGAGCTCTCACAAGTACCCTTATAGGAGAATCAAATGCCAGTCGCTACACAAACAAAAGCCTCTTCCCCTTCAACCGCTATTCCGGAATTTCTGATGCCAGAAGTTGAACTCACCGCTCCGAGAGATACTTTCTATGCAATATTTTCAAACGGGTTAGTCGTTTCCAATCACGAACCGAAACACAAAAAACTGTCGTTCGCCAGTCTTCAACTGACGAAGAAGGGAGATCTCAAATTGGGTTGGTTTGAGAATGAGCA
>JBMTHG010000290.1:0-1496 GCA_049436045.1 Bdellovibrionota bacterium | reverse complement strand
CGAAAGAAATGGGTGGAGAGACTCGATCTTCTCTAGATATCGAAACTCACGAAGTGAAAAAAGTGACAACTGAGCCCTGGGTTGAGGATCGAGAGCACGATTTGCCGGCGATAGAGATTCCTGTGAAGCCTCAAGCGCCCGAAGCACCGAAGAAAAAATCTAAAGTTTTTGATTGGTTGTTTGCTCGAGATGAAGGGTCGAACTTGGCGAAGATGAATGAGCTAAGAAAAAAGGCCTTGTTGATTAGAGGGCCTAAGAACTCTGACAAATATTTAGATATTGAAAACTTGGGAATAAATCATTCGGCTTATGAATCTAAGGATTTTGAAACTTTAGCTCTCTATTTAAGAGCGCTTGAAGCTTTTCAACGAAAACATTCATGGCTCTATGACGTGGAAGGGCAATTTAACGGGCCAGAAAATTTAAGACCAAAAAAAGAGGGTGATTTATGATAGCGCTTCTTGTTTTTCAAATTTTTATGCAGTTGCCAATCGGTGTTCGTGAGGTCAAGGCGACAAGCTGCCAAGTGATTCCCGTTTATCTTTCTCCGGGTTTAACCACTCAACTGATTTTCGAGCAGGCACCGGTTTTGAGTCTTCATGCCGATGATCAACATTTTAAAGTGCATACGAATGAGGCGGCACCAAGATCCATAGCGATCATTCCTAACGTTGATGGAAGCACCATTGCTCAATTGTTTCCTCAAGCTCCCGGAATGCCGCCAACGATTCCCTCTGCGAAAGAGCTGGTGCGAAAGCTCGATCAAAATCTACGCACGAATCTTTTTGTATTTTTTAAGAAATCTAATCAGTTAATGTTTGAGCTTCGATTCGTCGAAAAATCAAAGGCTGATTACATCATACATATCAAACAATCGTTTAGTCAGGAATGTGTGCTATGAGTTGGCGTGGAATTGGACAAGAGGCCAAAAATCATCTCGATGAAAATCGATTCTTCTTTTTCTCGATTGCCTTTGGCTTAGTTCTTTTGTTTGGAGGCGCGATTTATTTTTGGTTTAAGGCGGCCTCTGATAAAGAGCGTTTGCTTCAAGAGGCTTCTCAAAGCGAATCGGTAGAAGATGTTCTCGCTCAATTGATTCAAATTCGATCTGAGGCCGATCAGGTAAGACAAGCTTTGGCCGAAAAAGAAATGCAAAATCAGCTAAAGCTTGATCTTCAAAGAGCGAGTGCACCGATTCCCGCAATCGGAAAGCCTTACATACCAGTAAAACCGGGCACTGGATTTCAGAACATTCAAACCAATGCGAATAAAGTTTATATTCCTGCGGGCTCATTGTTTCGCGCGAATCTGCTTATGCCGATTAAGACATCGATCCAAGACAATTTTGTGATGGCGGAGACGGCTTTTGAGTTTCGTTTGGATTCTCTTCGTCGAATTGAAAAGGGCACACGTCTGATCGGCTCGGCGCGACTAGATCCGATCTTAAGAGGTGTCGTGGTGAAGTTCAATCGACTCGTCACGCCGAAGGGTAAGGA
>JBMTHG010000289.1:0-1505 GCA_049436045.1 Bdellovibrionota bacterium | reverse complement strand
ATAGGCAGAACTCGGAGCCAGCCCAAAACAAAGACCAACGAACAAAAGGTAAAAAACTCCACGCATTACTAAAAAATCACTTCTCTCGAATCTCAATTTATCTTTTTGGTGTCTTTTCACAAAAGACCCTCGCCCGCCTTAAAAGACGTCGTAACTCTCAAACAATTCTCGAAGCTCTTTTTTTGATTCACTACTGTTCTCGAATTCAGAGCGAAAAAGAATCTCTGTAGCCGCCTGAAAAACTCCCGGAGGAAGGCTGAAATAGGCATCCATGACTTGATAAAAATCGGTGTCGTTAAAAGAGCGCTCAACAGCCATCTCGATTCTTTTTCTTAGTGCTACCACGACCGCCGGACCAAAAACACCTTGTCGAATCTCTGCTCGCGCAGAATTCGTAGCCTCATCTAAAGCCGCTCGTCTTTCGGGTGGCATGAGAAAGCGATATGCGCCTTCGTTGGGTGTGACCATTTGAGAGGCAGCTTTTCGTCCCTCATGAACAGCAGCCCATGCATTTCTTCCGACTGCCACTCCTCTCACCTCTCTCACTTCAACCGCCTTTGAACCATCAGCCTCTTCAACAACATCAAAATGAGTGGTAACAATTTCGCGGCCCGCACTAATCATGTCTTTCGGTGTGCGATCAATCACTTCAGGCGTGGGAATCAATTCAAGCTGAGCAAGTTGCCCAAATCGATAAAGACGATCAAGTTCTTGATATTTTTCCGCCAAACCTGGCTGAATCGCATCGAGCTGCGGGGCATATTCATAAACAAACTCCTTCATTCCAATCCAGCCCTCTCCTTGAAGCCAAAGATTTCTGAGCTCTGTTCGATAGATCATTCCATCATCCAAATTTTTCGGAAGCTCTGGAACGCTTTGACCGTTTGTTCCTGCGGGGCTTTGAGGAGTGGGACGCTCATTTGTGATTTGAATATTGAGGCCTTGAACCGTATCGCCATAACGCTTTTCCATCAGTTCTCGAATCACGGAGAGAATCTCTTTTTTATGAGAGCCTTCAATTTCAGCGATTTCTCTTTCTAAAGCGCTAACCGCCTGTAAAAGTCTGCCGACACTAACGACACGGTACTTTTGTTCCATGTGAGCTGATAGTTTTTCTCTCTCGGCTCGCATGCCTTCAATCATCACTCGCCGAAGACCCACAGGCATTCGATCCCAAAATGCACTCGCACGAGCATCGGTGGAATATAGAATCTCGGGATTTATATCTTTGGGGTCTTCTAAAGGCTTTTCAGGAATTTGTCTGGGAGGGCCTTCAGGAGCGGGAATTGGAATTCGTCGCTTTGGTTTATCAGGAGTCGGTGCTGGAGGAGCTGTCGGTATTCGCATAGGTTCCGTCGGGGGAGCCTCTGGCAAAGTCGCCGGCCCGGCTTGAACTCCTTTTAAAATTTTCGCAAGCACATCAGCACACATTGAATAGGCAGAACTCGGAGCGAGCCCAAAAAATAGACTAACGAACAAAAGGTAAAAACCTCCACGCATTACTC
>JBMTHG010000288.1:0-1532 GCA_049436045.1 Bdellovibrionota bacterium | reverse complement strand
GTTATTCTTTGGGCCCTCATCGCCGCCGTGATTGCGGTAGCCGCTTATTATCTGGCAATTAGCCAAGCCATTCAAAACGAAAGAAAGAAGTGGGGCGGTGAAAAAATTGTTCTCGTAGCGGTTCGAGATATTCCCTCGGGCACGCGAATCGATGCCAGTATGTTTCGAGCTCAAGCTTTTCCTGAAACCTATGTGCCTCAGTTTGCGGCGACAGAAGATTGGCAAGTAGTCGGGCAAGTAGCCATCGCCACGATTGGTGAAGGCGAGCCGATTTATACGAATAAGCTAGTTCCCTTTGATGAGACTTCGCTTGATCGAAGAATTCCTGAGGGCTTTCGAGCTGTGACCATTGGAATTCGAGACGATCAAGATGTTGTGGGTGTGGGAGGCAATCTTCGCCCCGGGCAATTCGTAGATGTGCTCGTCACACTTTTTGTGAACACAAAAGAAATTGAAAAAGGCCCATCGACCTTTCCGGGGCTCAATGCGGGAACTGATCTCAAGGCTGAAACTCGCACAGTTTTTCAAAATGTCAGAATTTTAGCAGTCGGCCAAGACGCTCGACTGGAAACAGCTATGGTTGATCGAAGCTCAAGTGGCGGGCCTCAAAACCTGACGAATAAAAATGTCACGGTAGCGCTTCGTCCGGCTGATGTTCAAAAGTTGATTCTTTCTCAGCAAGTGGGTCGAATCAATTTATCTCTTCGTCGATTTAACGATACAGAAATTTTGGAACTAGATTATCTCGATGCCTTCAAAGCTTTTGGAATCAAACTTCCAGTCGTCGCAGGCCCGCCGCCTGCCTACCGCGAGATTCGAGGAGGGCAAGTTATTGCAACCCCATTTTAAATTCGTAGTTCTCTTATCATTAACCTTCTTCGCAGCTCCATTTCTTTGGGCCCAAGAAGAAGAGATCGATATTGTTTCGGAGTCTTCTGGAATTCGACAATCCGAGCTTTTTGTAGTGCGAGATATTCCTCGAACCGTAGATTTTGACTATGACATCGGAGAGATTGCGATTGGAAATCCCTCGATTGCCTCTGTCGTTGTAGATCGACCTAAAAGACGAATGGTAATTTCTCCTCTGAGTGTGGGTGAAACTGCTATTTTGGTTTTCGATTCACGAGGTGTGCAGCGTGATAAAATTGATATCGTTGTTACGTCAACGGATCTCGATCAGTTTGTAAAAGATTTGAGATTTTTGTTTCGAGACATTGAGGGCTTAAGTACTCGGCGCGTCGGGGGAAAAATTGTTCTTGAGGGTGAAGTTTATCTAAAGCGAGATCTCGATCGAATCGAAGAAGTTCTTCGAGGTAATGATTTTGTGGTAAATCTTGTGAGTCTTTCGCAAGATACTCAAAGAATTTTAGCGCGGCGAATTAAAAATGAGATCAATATCTCTGGGGTCGAGGTCGATACTGCAAGAGATCGCATCATCTTAAAGGGAGAAGTGGCTACGGAAGATGAAAAGGGCCGTGCTGAAAAAATGGCCCTCATTTATGTAGGGCCTGATCGCTTGGTGAATGTGATTG
>JBMTHG010000287.1:0-1533 GCA_049436045.1 Bdellovibrionota bacterium | reverse complement strand
CTCTCTTGGGTTGCTTGGGGGTGGCGGCAGTATTTTAACCGTGCCGGTTTTTGTTTATGTGATGGGCTGGGAGCCCAAGGTCGCTATTGCAGCCAGCCTTGCCGTTGTCGGGATCACCAGCCTGTTTGGAGTGCTTCCTCATCACCGCCAAGGAAATCTTAATTACCGAGTGGCTACGATTTTTGGTGTAGTGGCGATGTTTGGCACCTATTTGGGAGCTCGATTATCGGTTTTCTTTTCTGGAGCGGCTCAACTGATTTTGTTTGCATTTGTGATGGCAGCAGCTGCCTTTTTCATGTTGAAGCCCAAGAAATCAAAAGAGGCTATTCCGAGCAGTCTCAATAAAAATTCTTCTTATCTTTGGTTAAGTGTAGAGGGATTGGCCACAGGGGTGTTGACCGGCTTAGTGGGTGTGGGTGGAGGTTTTATGATTGTGCCTGCGCTTGTTTTGTTAGCGCATCTTCCGATGAAGATTGCTGTGGGCACGTCACTTTTGATCATTGCTTTTAAATCTTTTGCTGGTTTTGTGGGTTATTTGGGGCAGGTTCAAGTGCCGTGGAGGGAGCTTGGGCTTTTTACGGCTTTTTCTGTGCTAGGAATTTTCATTGGTAGCGCACTTGTGAAAAGGGTGCCAGCGGAGAGCTTAAAGAAGATTTTTGGATTTTTTTTGATTCTGATGAGTATTTTCATTCTTTATAAAAACCGAGATGTGTTGTTTGGATTTTGGTTTTAATTAGTTTTATTTAGGGCGCAAAAAATGTCAGATTAAAGACATTTTTGCCATACTATGCTCGCAAAGCCTGATCTAGAGCGGTCCTCAGGCCTTTTCTCTGCTGGAATGAATCTTGCTGCTTTTTCTTAAAGTGGGTGATTCGCGATCTGTTTTCTTCATAACATTCTTAGCTTTAATGAGCTTGATTTCATGTGCTCGGCCGCCTGTTTTTGAAACGAAAAGCGTAGGGGCTGGCGTAGTGGGGGATGTTGAAAGAGGTGGTGATGATGAAGATGATTCGACCAATTGGAATTCGGGAGGTGGTGGTATCTATCAGGTTGGTCGATTAGAATTTCAGCAACCTCTCGCCCAGACTAGTGTTTCAAAACTTGATCTTCTCTTTGTGATGGATACTTCAGCTTCAATGGATGATAAGAAAGAGGCAATCTCAAATGGGCTGGTTCAGTTCGTATCACGTTTGCCAGCTGACTCTGATATCAATTTGGGCCTTCTTTTGGCGCATGGTCAATCGCAATGGGCTGGCAAGCTTTATCGAAGAGGCGCTGAGCCTGTCGTTCTTCGATCTGTGGATTTGAGTCCGAATGAGCTGAGTGAGCGATTCTTTTATAAGTTAACCGATGCCCCTTCCGAGGCTGGAAGCAGCGGCGAATTTTCTTTGGGCGCTTTAAAGCTTTTACTTTCGAACCAGGAAAACAAAGAGGCAGCGATTGCTCAAGGCTTTCTGCGAGAAGACGCAGCCCTCGTTGTGGTTTTTGTATCTGACGAAAATGATATCTGCACCTTTACAGATGAGCTTCTTT
>JBMTHG010000286.1:0-1538 GCA_049436045.1 Bdellovibrionota bacterium | reverse complement strand
CGAAAGCCTCTGGAAAGTTGAGATATCACATAGTCATTATTGAGCTTGACTCGACTCTTCCTCGACGAGACTCTAAAAAGCCACACCTATATATAGGTAAGTCTTTATCCAGCGCTGAGGTCCGGCTGGGGGAGCTCCAGCGTGGTGCTGGGCCTGAGTTCGCAAAGGGACACTACGTATCGGTTTTTGCAAAAGCTCCGTATTCAAAGCCAGCGAAAGACCCCAAAATTGCAAAGCGGCGACTTGAAGAAACGATTGAGAAGTATGCCCGTTTAGGGCACCTGGTGAATAACAATAAGAGTGAGTGGCACGTCTACGTGATTGACCTAAAACAGGATCATTTAAAGACCAAACCCAAATCTGGCCACGTATACGTTGGCTCAACTTCAAAAACTGTCAATGAAAGAGTTAGACAGCATCAGAATGGTGCAAAAACTTCCAAAGGACATCGATTGAATTCCAAGTACGTCACAGAATATTTTGACGGTCTAAACAAATCTCTGTCACCCACTGAGAAGTTTTTCACCAGTAAGTCTGCGGAAGAAAAAGAAGAGCGTCTTGCCGAAGAGTTGTGTAGAAAGGGTTACCTGGTAAGAGCTGGTCAATTCACCACAAACCCAAAGACGTGTATTTCAAAGAGAATGACAAAAAAGTAAATAAGCATGGATGAATTAACTCAAAAAATTTGCGAGTTCTTGTTAACAAACCCAAACAGTAGCGCTCGCGAAATAGGTAAAAAAATCGGTTTCAGTAAGAATGTGGTGAACAGCTGCTTGTATGCAAATGAAGGTTCTCACTTCTTAAGGGAAGGCATTACCCCTCCTTTATGGAAAAACTCTGGCGATTCATCTGAGCCAGAAACGGCAGAAGCTGATCTTGCAGCATTTGACCTCGACGACTCGAACGAAGATGTTGAAGTTGAAAATGAATATCAAGAAGAAGATTGGGCTCGACTTAGTGCCGAAGACCAGCAGATATACCATCAATTGAATGCCTGCGTCGCTCGAGGGGAATTTTTGAGTAGGCAAGATCGCAGACTGATGAATCAGTTACTAAATCGAATCCGACAGTCAGGCGGAAGTAAAGAGCGTTCACTCAAAAAACAAGAACAAAAAGCAAAAAATAGGGCCGAATTTGCCGCCAAGATCAATGAAAAAGTCAATCAAATGTGGAGTCCAGACCAGCAGCGCATGCATGCAAAAGAGGCATTGACAAAACAATTTGAATCGTATTTAATGAAGTTGGCTTACGGGCACTCGAATTTGAGTAATGAAATGCAATTTGAAGACGAAACAGAAAGCGACCGCGAGAACCGATTAGCTGAGTCACTTGAAGTTATTCAAACAGTAAGGTCATATATAGAAACCCGTCTGACTGATCTCGAGAATCTATCTGAAACCGATTTGGTTAGCGCAGGTGCAAGATTGGCATGGCTTAAGCTCACATCGGAACAATCAAATCTCTCAGATCCTAAAAGTGCTTCTGACATCTTTCCCAAACTTTGCAATCTCGAGGACGTGAAGATCTATAAATCAAGA
>JBMTHG010000285.1:0-1539 GCA_049436045.1 Bdellovibrionota bacterium | reverse complement strand
GATGTGTGAGGAGTCTATTCCAGGAAGGAATAGGATACCGCTGAATGGATGGCCGTCCATTCAGCGGAAATGTGGAACCTCTGGTAGAAGAAGAATCCCACACCTATCGGTAACTGTGAGATTAGCAATTCTTCTGCCGGAGGCAAGTCTTTCTTGACTGCCAACCGATGGAGCGGAATGAAAAAAGAATCTCACTTGAGACGATCGAGGTCTCATTATCAGTCTCTTCTCGCGACCCTGCCAAAAAGAATCCGGATCGACGCTGAAAGTATCGTGAAGGTATTCTTCATCAGAAAGTCCCCTCGTCTTCGCCTGACGGACAACTATCTTATCAAATTGTGGGAATGCTCGCGGGCCACGGTCCAAAGAAGGCTCAAGCAACTTGAGGAGTTTGGGGTCATTCGCCGGCATACGAAACCTCCCCAAAAAAAGGATGGAGGATTTGTTCAATACCGCCTCCTTTTCTTAGTGCCTCAAAAAAAATCACTATTTAACCAAGTACCAAAGGTACTAGTAAATAATTTAGCCTCCGGACAAATGAAAAGGACTCCCTCGATGAATTTTGAGGATTATCTTTCATTACGACAGGATGTCCCCAAGAATTCTTTCCTTTTTTGGATGAGAAAATGGGACGCAGATCCTAGAAGCATGGGGTACGTTGCGAAAACTTGGGAGAAGGTAAAGAAACGAGCGGATGTTTTGGAAAGCATTCTATTTGACGCAAACGCTGAGAATCTCAAGGATCGTCAGCGAGTAGGGTTCATCATTCGAGAAATCCATCTGCGAGTATGAAAAAAAATTATTTTTTGAAAGATAAGAATTGAAGACGGAATCAACTCACTCAAAGTGAGCCTTCCGATACATTAATTCAGCTATTTCCTTTGAAATCACTTACTACACGATTTCAAAATCCTCAGCGAGCATCTTGTACTCTCGGCTCAAATTCTTGACGAGCTCAGGGAATTCCTGAGTGAGTACATCTAGCGCATACTCGCGAAATGATGTTTGTTTCATACTGATAACTGGATTGAAGTCATCAGTATTCAAATCCGAAGTGAAAAATCTTTCCAAGTTGTCTATCTCCTTTGTTTGCTTTGCTTCTTGTAAATCCTGCCAAGAAATCGCGTTGAACCTCCGCTTGATCTGATTCACAACCGCTCCTTTGTTTGAAAGATCCTTTGGAAATCTCGCAACTCTTCTGATGTGAACTCGACCACGTGGAAAAACAGGCTCAAATTCTCCCTGGTTGGCCAGCTGGTCCAGCCTGCTTTTGACTCTGTAGTAAGTGGGTTCCTCGCTGATGATTATAAGAGAAATCCTGCTGTCTCCAATTCGGGCAACGTAGTAGATTTCCTCTTTCTTCCGCCTCACAGGTTTATTGTAAAGTTTGTTGTTCATAAAAGTTGACCTCTGGATGATTGAGGGAATTCTCAATCATTTTTATTTATGAGATCCAGAATTTGGGGGGCGGGGGAGTGTCGTGGTCAGGGCAAGATAGGAAAAAGAAGTGACCACGACACTAATTCAAAGAGGTCAGCC
>JBMTHG010000284.1:0-1547 GCA_049436045.1 Bdellovibrionota bacterium | reverse complement strand
CTGAAGTGCGTTCCTCTGAATATTGCTTGCTTCAAGGCGATTCATTCGAAGATTTCGAAGAGGTCTTTGACGAAGTGGGACAACAGATTCGGAACGATCAGTCGCAACAAGAAGCAATTAATAAATTTAAGGTTTGGGTTTCAAAGTATGGAAGTGCTTCCGCAATAGAAGCGGCTTTTAAAGGTAAGCCAAAAGATTTGACAGCAACATCTCGAGAGTTAATGGAATTAGTCTTCAAAGGCGAGAGACCTCGGCTTATAGGCGTGGAACCAGAAACTGGAGAACATATTCCGATGAGTATCGAAGAATATTACCCGGCTGACGAGCGAGACCTTCGAATGATTCGAAACATTGATCAAACCATTCGTGGCGCCGGCCCCAATGATCTTGTGATTGTTTTCGTCGGAGAAACTCACGCTCTTGATTATTTCTATCGAGTGTCTCGTGGACCAGAGTCTGGCTTTTATTACGTCGGCATACCCACAAGACCGAAGCTTCGAGGGCTGTCACAGGAAATGGAAGAAGTGCTCAAACTTTGGAAAGATTTGCAGAACGTAATTGTAGCTGAAGGCTTTGATTTTGATGCGGATGAATATCTCGTGAGAGCAGAGCCAGATGATTTTTCTACTCTTAGCGCGATTGGGGCTCCCACTCGCTTAGGAGCTGCTCTTTACGAGGAAAATAGCTCAATCCCAGAGACCGAAAGAGAAGCGTACTTAAAAGATCTCCGACAGCAGCCCGATGAATTTTCGAAGCCCAAGGTCATCTTTTTAGCGGATCATCATGAAAAGAGATTGATGGACCATATTTTAGAAATGCCTGGAGCGGCGGAGATTGAAGCTTTAGGTTACAATCGAATCATTTTTTCCTTTGAAGGATATAATCCCGATCAAGAGATTGAAAGCGTTGGAAGTCTAGCTCAAATAGAATATTGGTCGAGTTTTATCATGGCATTCCAAGATTTATATTCCCAGATTCATCAGGAGTTTCAAGGAGCATTGGGCGATCGCGGTGTGCCTGAAGAGCTAAGAAAGATGCTTAAAGTTTATGACGATCGAATCGTTAAGGCTCTCCGAGATATCGAAGAAGGTCGAGTCGTTAACCATCCAGCTGAACATGCATTGTTGATGAAACTGCGCGAAATTGAGAAAGCCTCAAAAGGTGCAATTAGCGTAAAGGTTGTAGGAAACGATCTGCGAACTCGTGGACATCCCCAATATATCTTTAATGAGCTCACGCCGGTAGAAGGGACGGAAGGTAAGCCACCCGTGCCCTGGGGTTGGAAGAATAAGAAACTAAATGCCGAATAAAGAAATATTTAATGGGTGCCGAGGAGTTTTATTCCACAGACGAGCCAAGCTGACCCGTTTTGCTCCAGCGGCTTTCATATTTAGCCAAGGTCTTTTGCAAAAGCTCTTCAGCGCTAAGATCACAGTCTTCGCATCGGGTTGATCAGCTGCCGGGGAGCTTTTAGGTTTTTCGAGCGATATATATTCCATAACTATAAAAGTTTTTATAGGTCTCATAGAGTTCGATCTCTTTTTTTT
>JBMTHG010000283.1:0-1549 GCA_049436045.1 Bdellovibrionota bacterium | reverse complement strand
AAAGTAATCTTTCCGTGATTTTTTTGAAAGCCCAGTTGACCAAACAAGGCCGCCTGTTGATCGCCTAAGACAGCACAAATAGGAATGCCATCGGGCAGTGAACGCATGCCTTTTGTCTTCAAAGAACATTCAGAGGCGATGATCTGTGGAGCAAATGATCTTGGAATATCAAAAATTTCAAAAAGGTCTGTATCCCACTTTAAACTTTTAATTCCTAAGAGTTGAGTTCGAGAGGCATTTGAAATCTCAATCACATCTTCGCCGCTAAAAGAATGAAGCAAGAAGCTGTCGATCGTTCGAAAGCGAATGTTTTTATTTTTCTTTGATATCTTATTATTTTTTAAAATCCATTCAATCTTCGTGGACGAAAAATAGGGATCAATAGGGGTAGAAGTTTTTCTGTGAATGAGAGCGGCCTGTTTTTTATGAGACTCACAAATTTTTGAGCTTCGTCGATCTTGCCAGACAATAAATGGATAGAGAGCTTTTTGACCCTCAAAGAGACTGACGGTTTCTCTTTGATTGGTGATGGCGAGGGCGAGAACTTTTTTTGGCGAAAGATTTGACTTCTTAAGAAGACCTGAAATCGCCGATTCGGCGCAGCGTCGAATCTCTTCGGGGTCTTGCTCGACCCATCCGGGCTTTGGAAATCGAATCGGTGTCTTTAGGCTAAACCTTTCGATTAACTGAGCTTTTTCATTCATGAGGATAGCGGTAGTGCCTGTGGTGCCTTGATCGAGCGCGATGATCATAGTTTTAGCCTAAACAAATGGATTCTCTAGTAAAATAGAAAACATAGGCTGGAGAAAATCTTTTGATTCGAAACTACTTTGCCGATTTAGAACTTTCGCCTCAAGCAAGCTTGGAGGAGATCAAAAAGGCGTATCGTCGATTAGTTCGACGATTTCATCCTGATCTTAATCCAAAAGATGTCTATGCCGAGGAGAGTTTTAAAAGAATTCAAGAGGCTTATGAGAATCTATCTAGTGACGATCGAATCAATGAGATCAGAAAAAGTCTCTCGGTAACCTCTGGCTTGCCCGTCGCCGCAAAAGCTTGGAGTCGCGGGCACTCGTTTGCTGGCGATGCAGAAGCTTTTGTCGATGGCCGAAGTTCACGTCAGGATGAGAGAGCGCCAGAAAATCTCGACCTCTCGACGGAGGCCCTCTTTGAAGCGGGTCAGCGCACGCATCAACTCAGCATAGCGACGGACGAAATTTGCCAGGACTGTCGAGGTGTCGGTGGGAACTCGCAGTCGATTCAGCAAACTTGCAAAGTTTGTGCGGGCCTCGGCTATCAGTTGATTCGTCGGGGAGCTTTTCGCTGGAAGAAGACATGCGACTCTTGTCGCGGGCGAGGCTATGAAGTCTTAAGCGCATGCAAGAAGTGTCATGGCTATGGAAAGGTCTCAAAAATAAAAGAAGTTCATTTGCCGATTCCAAAAGATGTCGATTTGTCACGGCCCGTGGCTTATCCGAATCTTGGTCATGCGGCTTTTGATGGTAAACGAAGAGGAACGCTTTGGGTGACATGGAGAGAGAAAAAATGA
>JBMTHG010000282.1:0-1565 GCA_049436045.1 Bdellovibrionota bacterium | reverse complement strand
TGTATTTTTGATTTTTTCGATTCATCCCAAAACAACTGCCCCTTGGCCCCGATCAATCCCCCAAAAGCTTTGGCACTCAAGGATTCTAAATTGAATCGAGGAAACTCCCCAGATAGTCGAAGCTTCATTTCGTCTAGGTCTGCCCCTCGAAACTCACCATCTTTTATGGCTAAACTCAAACTGCTATCAAATTTATTCCATGGCCCCGAAAGTTTTGCTTGAGCCGAAACCTCCCCTTGAAGACCTCCAAAAAACGAATAGTTCTCAAGGTGTATTAGCGATTTTATCGCAAAGTTAAGATTAGGATTCTTCCAGTTTTTTAGACCTCCCTTCACCTCTAAGAGGTCTTCTAAATGGGAGATGCTCAAATGCATAAACTCGAGTGACTCCGGATTTATTTGAGACTCCAGAAGCTCCACTTTTAAATTGTTGAGCTTTACGACTCCAGATTTTAACCGATTCACCAAAAGTTCGCCCGAGGCTTCAATATCATCATCATCGAAGCGCACCGAAAATTTCTTCAAATCTACTTCAGCGAACAGGTCTCTATTAAAAAAATCCTCCGGCAAAAGATTCAAGTTGAGCCTCAGGTTTTCAAATCGAATCTCCTCAATGTGCGTTTGAAAAGAAGTCGAGAGAGCCCCTCTTGATTTGGGACGCAATCGATCAATCCAATTTTGCACATTCTTCAAATTGGTCACCTTGTAGGTCAGACCTGAAATTATCGCCTCGGAAATATGAATCTTTCGAAAGGCTAAAAGCGGCAAGCTATAGAAGAGTGATATACTCGCTGAAATCCGTTCTACCGGAATCGAAGCCTTCGACTTTGGATCTTGGATAACGACTTGGTTGAGACTGATTCGAGGAAACAGCCTAAATAAAGAAACTTCAGCATTTTGATATTCAATTTTTGCCTCAATGTTTTTTTCGACGGATTGAATGATTTGATCTCTTAAGCGGCTTTGAAAAAAATCTGTTCTTACAAAGATCGCCAAGGCCACAAAAATCAGCAAAACAATCGCCAACGAAGCCCCAACAGATAGCCCCGCAAACCACGACACAATTCGACGCAAGGGCCAACGAGAAGGGGATTTCGGCAATTTTGGCTCAAGCGAGTTCAAGCCTCTAAATTATCAGTTTCATCAGCATTTGCCACTGAAAGAAGTTTCGAACTCAAGTCTCGCAAATTTATTCGACGCTGAGTAAAATTCAAGCATGACTCCAAAGGTCTCGGTCATTATCCCCGCCTATAACGAAGAAGATGTCATTGAAGACTGTCTTCGCAGTCTTGAAAATCAAAGCTTTAAAGACTATCAAGTTATTCTCATCGACGATGCCTCAACTGACTCGACAAAATCCATCATCCTTCGATATTGCCAAAAGCACCCAGAGCGTTTTTTTCTCAACGAATACGGCAAAGTCGGCCCCGGAAAAGCCCGAAACCTAAGCGCCTATCAGTGTGGCTCTGAGTTTTTGGTTTTTATGGATGCCGATTGCATCGCTACGCCGAACTGGATTGAAGAACTCCTCAAGGCTTTTTTAAACGATGAGGTCGGCAGTGTCGG
>JBMTHG010000281.1:0-1568 GCA_049436045.1 Bdellovibrionota bacterium | reverse complement strand
AGCCCCTTGGCCAGCCAAAGCCCCCCAATGGTCAACAGCAGGCTAAGCGAGATGCCGATCCAAGTTTTTTTGAGATGAAATTGCAGAAATTTTTCCAAAAACACGCTAACTTAGTCTCCCATGAATTTTATATTCATGACAACAGCTCAGAATTTGTGAAAGGCTCGTAGAATGAAATCATCCGATGTTGTTAAGCCCTTTTCTTTAGAAACTTATAGATTGCGTCGAGAAAGGTTTGCTAAAACTCTTTCTCAAAAGCACTCAAGTTTTCTTTGTCTTTTTTGGAGCGGTGCGGAATTGGTCAGAAATTTCGACTCGCACTTTCCTTTTCGAGCACATTCTAATTTTTTGTATCTATCAGGATTCTCCGAGCCAGAGAGCATGATTATTTTAGAGCATAAATCAGGCAAAACAAAGTCGATCATAGCGCTGAGACCCAGAGATCTTTCTCCAAATCGTGGCAGTGAAGTTTGGGAGGGGGAGCGAGTTGGAGTAGAGCGAGCACCCCAGTTTCTTGGGTTTGATGAAGCTGTCTCGATTGATGGGATCGACGAGTTTTTGAAAGCAAAAATGGCGCAGCATTCTTGTGTCTTTTGGGAATTTGGAGAATTTAAAACTTGGGATTCGAAGCTGATCGAGTTTTCAAGGAGTGTGCGAAATTACAGAACCAATGAAGCTATCCATGATTGGTCGGATCCAAGCTTTGCGCTGCATGAAATGAGGAAAATAAAATCTTCCGAGGAAATCGCAGTGATGAGAAAGAGTGCAGAGATTGCCTCTCGCGCTCACATCAGGGCGATGCAGTTGATACGCCCTCGAATGTATGAATTCGAAATTGCTGCAGAGACCGAAAGGGTTTTTAAGAAAGAGGGAGCTTTAGGGCCTGCCTATAATAGTATTTGTGCCACTGGAGAGAATGCTTGCACTCTTCATTATGTGAGTAACCAAGCTCAAGTTCAGCAGGGAGATATATTTTTGATGGATGCTGGCTGTGAGTATCATGGTTATGCTTCGGATATTACGCGAAGCTTTCCAGCCACCGGAAAATTTAGTCAGGCTCAACGAGAGATTTATTCGGTTGTGTTGGAGGCTCAATTAGCGGCAATCAATGCGGTACGCCCGGGAGCGCCCTGGAGTAAGCCACATGAAGCTGCAGTCAAAAAGATTGCCGAAGGGCTTCGAAGGCTAAAAATTTTAAAAGCACCAATGAAAAAAATTATGAAAGAAAGGCTTTGGTCAAAATATATGCCTCATGGAACTAGCCATTGGCTGGGCTTAGATGTGCACGATAGTGGCAAGTATTTTGAGTCAGATAAAAAACCTGTGAAGTTGAGGGCCGGCAATGTTTTGACCATTGAGCCAGGACTTTATTTTCGTGGAGATGATCGGTCAGTTCCGAAAAAATATCGAGGCATCGGAATTCGAATCGAAGATGATGTTTTGGTGACGAGACAGGGTCACGAAGTTCTTACGCAATATTGCCCGAAAGAGATTGAAGATATTGAGGCCTTAAGAGCGCCGAGGCTTTAATGAATAAAGACCCTCGAATTCGAGATGTTTGGCAAAAG
>JBMTHG010000280.1:0-1569 GCA_049436045.1 Bdellovibrionota bacterium | reverse complement strand
GCCGCGGTGTCGCTTGCGCCTCACTAAGGACTCATAAAGCTTAAGATGTCTGGCGTGGCAGGGCAACCGCATTAAAAATTTGAGTGTATAAGCGTAAGTAGGTAGTCATTGCTCCAGCCTGCTTTTTTACGTTTTCCTCCTAGGCTCCCTTTTCCTGGGTCTTTCCGGATTAAATTCATGCTTACATGCCTCAGTATTGCCATGTTTTCGGCTGCATGGCGTGTGCGGATTCTTGAGTCATCCTCCCGAAAAACAACATCTAGCACCCAGTGGGCTTTATTTTCGATTCCCCAATGATTTCTGATATAACGACTCATCGCCTGGGCTCCTTCTTCCAGGCTACTGATGTAATAATGTTTCTGGCTGCTTGCTTCTTCTCCTATGCCTCGAACTCGAGTGACTTCAATAAGACTTTTCAAGTCCGCCCAACCTGCTATATCTACAGGTAAATGAGTAACATTGATCACACGGCAGCTACGCTTTTCAAAGCGTCCATGGCCCTTTTCACTCTCCTCATACTCATCGAAGACCGTTTGCATAATCGCAACCTTGCGCTTGCCTGAAAAGACCTCTTGAACCGCCTTATTTAAAGACTTTTGGTTGTCCTTTAATGCCAGCACATAGTCGCCGCCTTGCTCAATCACCTTTTTTGCGATACCCTTTTGGCCGCCAAGAGCATCTATCGTCACCAGGCAATCTCTCAGGTCTAGGATTTCTAATAAGTCCTTGATGGCCATGATCTCATTACTCTTATCTTCAACCGATTTTTGAGCCAAAATAAACCCAGACTCATCGGCCCAAGCCGATACCATATGCAGCTCAGGCTGATTTTTTGACCGAGACCTGCGTAGGCTTTTACCATCAATAGCGATAGACTTTCCACTTCGTTCGATGATATTTTGAACCCAGTCTGCAAAACAGGCCCTAAATAGAGTCGGATTTAACAATGAAAAAACCCGAGCAAAAGTATCATCCGAGGGAATGCCGCTCTTGAAAGGAAGTATTTTTCCTAAAAAACTCAAGCTTCTCATTACCAAATAATTGCATATCAGAAAAACCATCTCCTCCAGCAAGAATCGAACAAAGTACCACGAGTAAGATTTCGTCTAATGGATATTCCTTTTTTCTCTCAATACGCGGATCTTCTACCTTGGAAAAAAATAAACTAATAGATGTTTGCATTCATAAAGAATACCCACATTTACAGACTATTCCATCCTATTTTAATGCGGTTGCCCTGGGGGATTGAGGCAGATTTGGGATTTCTTAAAAAACTTATTTAATAAGTGGTTTTAAATCCAGCTGCCTTCTTTGAGTTCTCGGGGGACTTTTGTACTGGCTCGAAAGAGTTCGTGCAAGAGCTTGTTGGTTGATTCTGGCAGTGCTGCAGATTCTTCGCTGAGCGGATCTTCGTTTTCGCTTGGACTCGTATTCAGCGAGGCTTCTTGAGTTTCGACTGTTTCAGGTGCTTCAATCCTGATAGGGCCTAGTTTTGGGCTAGGGGCTATTTTTTTTTTGCTCGCTTCTTCTGGAAGTGAGTTTGAAAGTCGGCTGATTTCCTTAAGCAAG
>JBMTHG010000279.1:0-1570 GCA_049436045.1 Bdellovibrionota bacterium | reverse complement strand
GATTTTCACGGCAAAGTTCCGAGCGAAATGAATCAGCTTTTGAAGCTTGGAGGGGTGGGACGAAAGACCGCCAATGTGATTATGGGAAACGCTTTTGGAAAGCCTGACGGGGTTGTCGTCGACACCCACGTGACTCGAATCTCTCGGCTTTTGGGTCTCTCGAAAGAAAAATCGGCAGAAAAAATTGAACGTGACTTGAATCGAAAAATCCCTGAAAAATTTTGGGTTCAGTTTCCGCATTGGCTGATTGCCCATGGACGCGCCATTTGTGTGGCTAGGCGCCCTCAATGCCTGAGATGCCCCTTGCTAGAGCTCTGCCCTCGAAAGGGCCTTCCGAAGCTTAAAATTCAAGCCCCTGGCTATCGAATGACGCCTTCTGGGGAACTTGTAGCGACGAGCCATGCTATCGCTTTAAAAAAGAGAAAAAAGAAGCTAAGAAAGATTAAATAAATGGAGAAATTTAATAATGAAAGTCACTAAAGCTGATGCGCTTGGAACTTGTTTTGGGGTGAGAGACGCCATTGAAGAAGCCATGGACCCTCAATTCAAAGACAATCTCACCGTGATTGGACAATTGGTTCATAACCCTCAAATTGTTCAACGCTTAAAAGAAAATGGCGTAAAAATTGTCGACTCTCTGAACGACAGCATCGAAACCAAAAATGTGATGATCACCGCTCACGGCGCCGCCGAAAGCGTGAGACAGCGCGCTCAAGAGATGGGCTTTCGAGTTTTTGATGCCACCTGCCCTTTAGTGCTGAGAGTTCATAAGACAGTGGCCAAACTCGTTGATGAAGGCTTTTTCCCAGTCGTAGTCGGCCAAGAATCCCATGTGGAGGTTCGTGGCATCGTAACAGACCTAAGTGAGTTTATCGTGATTTTGGATGAAAACGATCTGCCGAAATTAAACGATATTAAAAAAATTGGCATCGTCTCGCAGACCACACAGCAGACAAAACATGTCTATCCATTGGTGGAAAAAATCAAAGAAATGAAAAATCCAGATGGAAGCCCCAAAGAGGTAAAGTTTGTCGATACAATTTGCAAACCCACCAAAGATCGCCAGAAAGCGGTAGAGCAACTTTCAGATGAAGTGGATGTGATGGTGGTGATTGGCGGATTCAATTCCAGTAATACAAAAAAATTAAAGAAAGTCTGCGACGACAAAAACATTCCTGCTTATCATATTGAAAAAGCCTCTGAGCTTCGCGACGAATGGTTTCACCCAACTCAACATGTGGGCATTACCGCGGGAACCTCTACTCCACATTGGGTGATTGATGAAATTTATCAAGCCGTCGTTGAAATCGGTGAGCGTTTAGAAGCCAATAAAGTTCAAAATCAATAATCTAAAATGGGGAGAACGCAGTGACTCAAATTCGATATCTTGTTCTTGGATCAGGAATGCAAGGTTGTGCCGCGGGCTATTATTTAGCTCAGTTTGGCTCTGCCAAAGAGCTAATTTTTGCCGACCTTCATGAAGAGGTTGCCGCAAAAGCCGCTCAGCGCGTGAATGCCATTCTTGGCAAAAATCTCTGCCAGCATCAGCAAATCAACGCCAAAAATCATG
>JBMTHG010000278.1:0-1572 GCA_049436045.1 Bdellovibrionota bacterium | reverse complement strand
GCAAAAGCACATTTGCATTTCATTTGGCCTATAATTTTTTAAAAATTAAAAATCAAAAGGTTTTGATTGTGGATGCCGATGTCGGCAACATGGGCGATCTGCTAACTCTCTTAAACGCGCGACAACCGAAAACATTTTTCGAGTTCATCAAACAATCCTCTCGAATGGATCCGAAGCTCGCCGAACAGTGGATCGGAAAGCAGCCGCTCGGAATCAGCGTCTTAGGCGCAGCCAGTTTGATCACTGATTTTCATCAACTTGACGATCAAAGCTTAATTTCTTCAATCAAGTTGCTTTCGAGAAGCTATGATCTTGTAATTTTTGATGTCGGCCGAGACCTTAATCCCCTAAGCTTTCGAATTTTTGAAAATTCTGATTTGATTTTTGTCACGACCGATGCAGACATCGTTTCGGCGAATCAGACGGGTGAGTTTATCAAGAGACTAAGATCACTTCATTTCGGAAACGAGCAAATGCGACTCGTCATCAATCGATTTGATCCAAAAAGTGTCGTGACACCAAGTCTTTTGAAGCAAAAGTTAAACTTAGAAGCCAGAGTGCTTTTGCCAAATGATCCGATGGCGTTTCAGCAGTCAGTTGCAGCCGCAAAGCCGCTTCACCTGATCAATCCAAAGCATCCTTATTTAAGAGCCCTAGAAGCGCCGATGCAAGAAGTGCAATCGCTAATGTCGCGGCAAGAAGTTTCAAAATCAAAAGCGGCAGCAAACTTTCAGAGTCTAAATGTTTTGCAAAGTGTTTTGCCCTTTACTTATGGGTCAGAATCTTCGGCGCAAAGTGTTCCAGCGAGAGGAGCCACGGCGAATCCGATCATGGAGAGAAATCTTTCGATTCGAGCGAGAGTGCATGAGCGACTTTTAGAGCTAGTGGACCTTAGAAATGTGGATGCGCTTGAGCTTGAGAAGAATCCAAAGAAAAAAGAAGAGCTAAGAGCGAGCACGGTGCAGGCCGTTCATCAGCTTTTAGAAGAAGAGGCGCGCGAGGTTCAAGATCGAAAAGAGAGAGCCGCGATTGCAAAAGATATTATTGACGAGGCTTTAGGCTTAGGCCCGCTTGAGCCACTTCTTGCGAGCCCAGACGTCACAGAAATCATGGTGAACAGCAAAGATCAGATTTTTGTCGAGCAGGGCGGAAAAATCTTTCTTTCAGATTATCGCTATACTTCAGAAAAACATTTGCTTGGCTGTATTGAAAGAATTGTAAGTCCCATCGGTCGGCGTGTGGATGAAAAGACGCCGCTCTGTGATGCTCGTCTCCAAGATGGATCGCGGATCAATGTGGTGATTCCGCCTCTTGCACTCAAGGGGCCGACACTCACGATTCGAAAGTTTTTTAAAGACAAGCTTGTGATTGAAGATCTTGTGCGCTTTGGTTCTCTCACGGATGAGATGGGAGATTTTCTAAGAGCAGCGGTGCAAGCGCATCTCAACATTATCGTTAGTGGGGGAACGGGAACTGGTAAAACCACTTTGTTGAATCTCGTTTCTGGTTTTATTCCTGAGAACGAGAGAATTGTAACGATTGAAGATGCGGCAGAACTTCAGTTGCCTCAGC
>JBMTHG010000277.1:0-1593 GCA_049436045.1 Bdellovibrionota bacterium | reverse complement strand
TTTTTTAAAACAAGCTGCAGAGATGGGCTTAAAGAAAATATCTCAGAGATATAAACTGCCGAAAATCTACTGGCGTCAAATTTGGCGAGAGGATGATCGCTATCAGACCCCACATGATCTATCGAAAGAAAATCATCTTTCAAACCCGATTGCTCAAACATCCATCGAGCCGCCCGCCGCTTGCCGACACCCGTCTCTCCAACGATCAGCACAGGCTCAGGAAGTTTTGCCATCTTCTCCGCCTTGCTCACAAATTCTTTCATGGGCTTGCTGTTACAAATCCAACCCGATGGGAGGCAATCAGAGGCGCCAAGAACAATTCCTTTTTTGTAAATCGCTCGTCGAACACAAGAGATCAGTTCTCGGTTGTCAAAAGGCTTCACTAAATACTCAAAAGCCCCTCGTTGCATGGCCTCAACAGCTTCGGGAACACTCGAATAAGCGGTCATGATGATGACGGGAGTCTGTGGATGATTTGACCTTACTCTTTCTAAAAGTTTAAGTCCGCTCTCTTCGGGCATATTCACATCGCTGATGATGCAATCGATGTCTCGATCTAAAAATTCAATGGCCTCAGGAACCGAATAGGCTTTCAAAACATCTCCCACCGGTTTTAACAACATTTCTAGCGACCGAACCATGGCGACTTCATCATCGACAATTAAAATTTTTGGATTTACCGCTTTCGACTCATTCACTTCAAGATTCATTTTGTTCTTTCAAAGCTCTCCGTAAAATCAGCACCTTCTGAAACCCACTCCTCTTGTTTTACAAAAATGCTCGATGGAAAGTCCAAATAAAACGCGGCTCCCCGACCCTCTTTCGATTTGACATAGATTCGCCCCAAATGCCGCTCCACGCAGGATTTAACTTGCGAAAGCCCTAATCCGGTTCCGAAAGCCTTTGTGCTCACAAATGGTTTAAATAGCTCTACCCCTGGAGAAATTCCCGAGCCTCGATCTTGAACGATTAAACGAAGTCGCTTCTCTTTTTCAAACTCGACGGTCAAAATGACTTCAGGACTCGCCGCTTCAAAGGCGTTCACTACTAGATTCATCAAGCACTGCTGAAAAGCTTCGGGCTCAATCCAGACCCATATCTTTGACTTTTCAAAATCATTTTCTAAACCATTGTCGCCTTTAAACTTTAAAAGCATCTTGCGATCAGGAAATCTCGCCAAAGCCATTTGCCGAAGCGTTTGAACCAAATGACACAACTCCATTCGAGCTCTTTTTTCATGGCTTGAAGAATGTGTAAAAACTTTTTGAACTGCATCACTAACACGATTGACCTCCGATTCGATGGTTCGAAGACATTCTTCCAAATCTTCATCATCATGAAGTCGATCTTGCAAAATACCTGCACAAACTTTTATCACGGCCAGTGGATTTTTCATCTCATGGGCCAACAAGGCCTGCATTCTTCCTACCGCGAGTAAGCTCTGCTGAGTCACCAGATATTCTCTAAGAATCAAAAGCTCTAAACAGCGTGCTACATCTCGACAAACATTTTCCCAGTCTCTCGAATTGTGAGGATCAAAAGCAATTCCATCGCCTCCCGAATATCGAATCTCCCCCAAAAGAAAATTCGTCG
>JBMTHG010000276.1:0-1598 GCA_049436045.1 Bdellovibrionota bacterium | reverse complement strand
AATGCGGGATGAGGGACTTGAACCCACACGCCTTTCGGCACTAGGTTCTAAGCCTAGCGCGTCTGCCAATTCCGCCAATCCCGCATATCGAGAAAAAGCTCCCTGATTTTCATACCATTAAGTGCTAGTTTGCAATCGAATTCTTATGATTCTGGGCCTTCGAGATTTTATACTAGCGTGCTTGTTTCTTTTGCGCTCAAGGCAGCGCCAAAAATGGCTTTTCTCTCAATTCTCAAGGGCTTTTTTTGTTGGAATCCTTGGGCTTATTTTGAGCTTTTCAGGGCTCGCGCTTGGCTTTTGGTTTCTTCTTGAAAGCTTCAACTTCGAATCCTATGGGGCCTGGGCCACGGGCTTGGGGCTTGGGGTAATCTGGCTACTTTTGCTGGTCTTTGGGGCGGGCCCGATCACGCTTTTGCTGGCGAGCTTTTATTTAAGCAATCGAGCCAACTGGGCAGCACTGAATGAAGCTTCAGACAAAAGTTTTTATGAAATTCCACCGAAGAGAAAAATTAGTCTTTGGAGGTCTCTCGCACTTTTGTTAGTCGTTTTGATCGCGCTGCCCTTTGGGCTGATTCCCTTTCTCGTTTGGATCAATGTTTTTGTCGCGGCCTATGCTTTAGCTCAAGAGTGGATTTGGGCCGTGGAAGAAAATTTTGGAGTGAGGCAAAAATCTTTTTTTTATAAACTAGGTTTAGGGTTGCTTCCGGCAATATTTTCTCTAATGCCATTTTTAGGAGTTTTGATTTTACCCTTCTTGCAAACAGCAAGTCTTTGGACCTATCGTAGACAGAAATGAAAAAATTTTTAGCCTTGTTGATTTTTGGAGGGCTGCTCTCAGCGATGGGCAAAGCGCCAAAAAAAGAAAAAAGCGAAGATGAGATAAAATTTTGCACGATGGATGTTAAAGAATGTGCTGACGGTAGCTTCGTGAGTCGCGATCCTGAAAACAATTGCGAATTTAAAAAATGCCCCGGCGAATAAATTTCGGGGTGAGAGGATTCGAACCTCCGACCTCTACGTCCCGAACGTAGCGCTCTAGCCAGGCTGAGCTACACCCCGATATCGTTCCATCTTATAAAATAAACGCCCATCGCTGACTAGATAGCAAAATCAGGAATTTTTAAAAGCCCATGCTTAGGCCTGCGGGCCGAAGATATTGAAGAATGTTATCAAGCGCCGACCTCACTTCGCGCAAAATCACAGCCTGATATTTCGTTGGGTCTTGATCCTTGAAACGCTCTTTTCCCGCACCATGGGGAAATGTATCTACCCCTTCGATTTCTCCATTTTTTTGGTATTTCACCAAAAGCGTTCCTACGTTTCTCAACGTGATTGACTCTGGCTTTCCAAACTCCCAATAGGTTAGGGCAATCTCTAAATTGTTTTTGAGGTCGCGCAGAAACTTCGTCTTTCCTTGGGGGGTGTATTCAGCCGAGACATGTGCTGTTTTTGTTTTGCCAGAATTTTCTATGGCTTCAATCACGTTACATCGAGAATCAAAGGTAAAATTGAGCTGAGTCTGGCTTTCATCTGGCAACTTTCGATTAATGTTCTGAATCAGATTACACTTCGGATTATATTTGAACTCGATGCTCTCT
>JBMTHG010000275.1:0-1611 GCA_049436045.1 Bdellovibrionota bacterium | reverse complement strand
GCTCGTCGATATAATCATCAGGAGATGATCTTGGGGTCGGCATGACTGGAATGATACTAGTCTCTCGTTTCGGAGGCTTTGGCGCTGGCGCTGGAGTTGCACTCGGCTCAGTGGAGGGTGCAGAGTTAGAATTCACTGAGGGTTTTGCGGATACTCTTGGCTCCAGCTCTAAACTTTGAAGATATTCTTCATCGAGCATTTCTAAATATTCAGGTTTAAGGCCGCCAAGAGGTAAGCCTTGCTTCTCTGATAAGCCCTGTTCTTTTAAGAAATCTTGTCGCTCCTTAATTTTTTTGAAAAGAACTTCATCGGCATCATTATCTTCGTTGATGATGTGTGGAGTTAGAAAGAGAAGTAGATTCACTTTTCGTGATTGAGCACGTTTCGATTTGAACAGCCAGCCCAAGATAGGAATGTCACCAAGAAACGGAACTTTGGAAACAAAATTGTCAGTTTGATCTCTCATGATTCCGCCGATCACAATCGTTTGCCCATCTTTGACAATCGCGGTGGTCGCTGCTTCTCGTGTGTTGATCGCATATTGTCCAGCAATAACTTCTTCTCCGCGCTGGTTTACTTTTTGTTTGATGTTCAAGGTCAAATAATCTCCCGCATTGATTTGCGGAGTGATCGCTAACTCGGTAGCCACTCGAATGCGAGTGTAGTTTGAAACTACCGAGGATCCAGTCGTTCCTTGAGTAGACGAGATTTGAGGAATCTCTTCACCGATCGAAATGGTAGCTTCTTCATTGGCCGTGGCTAAAATATGCGGGGTCGAAAGTACGTTTAAATTTGAATTTGTAGAGGCTAATCTCAAAATGGCTGACAACAAAGGAACTTCATATTCCACAGGAGCTCCACCATTCGGCGAGGGCGCACTAAACTTTACTCTCGCTCCAGATTGAAAACCCAGAGCCATTCCAGCTAGGGCCGAAGTTCCAACAAGACCCCCGAGCGTGCCGAGCAGCTCTTCGCTGTTAGTGAAGCTTCCGATTCCCAAGAGTCCTCCCGATTTTGGAGTGCCGACGTCGGGATCTGTAGAGCCTAACTTGTTCGTTCGAAAAATAGGGGAGTTTACTTGATTCTTCCACTCAGAGCCGCCACCGACAGTCGTTTCAAGAATAACGCTCTCGATAAAAACTTGACGACGTCTGACATCGAGTTTTTGCACAATCGTTTTTAAAGTTTCAAAATCTCGAGGGGAGGCTTGAATCACAAGAGAGTTCGTTCGGCTATCAGCTGTCACCTTTACTCCACCGTCAAATAGATCAGCAGAAGCACTTCCCGCATTTGAGGATTGGGCATTTGAGTTTCGCGTAGTGGTTCGCGTTGTGGTCGGAGCTCTTGAGCTTCCCTGAGTCAGAGAAGCTAAGGTTTGAGCGATGTCTTCGGCTTTGACATTTTGAAGAGGGTAGACATGAATTTGGCCATCACCACCGTCTACGGCCACATCGATTTCTTCTACAAATCTTCTTACCTGTTCGATGCCTCGCTCGCTTCCTAAAACAATGAGGGAGTTGGTTCGATCATCGGCAACGACTTTTTGAATCACGCCCTGCTCAGAGGCGGCGCGAGTGCTCGTTCGAGTTCGTGAAGTTCTGCTAGCCGTAG
>JBMTHG010000274.1:0-1624 GCA_049436045.1 Bdellovibrionota bacterium | reverse complement strand
TAGTCCAATGAATTGGCAAGAAGTGATCGGCAAAACAGTGTCGCGCGATTTGCCCGAAGATCACATTCTGACTTGGGACGATCTCACTAAATCATGACTCAGCTGAATTCGCTTTGCCTAATTCAAGCAAGAATGGAGTCCAAACGACTTCCAGGGAAGGCTCTATTGAAATTCGGAGATCACTCAATTTTGGAGTGGGTGATTAACCGCGTTAAAGCAAGTCAGAAATTGTCACGAATGGTTCTGGCGACAACAACCAGATCCGCAGACGACCCACTGTGCGACTTGGCCAGGGCATTGGGTATCGAGGTTTTCAGAGGAGATGAAGACGATGTTCTTACGAGATTTGCCGGCGCCGTAAAGGCGTTTCCTTGTGATGCCGTGGTTCGAGTTTGCGCCGACAACCCTTTTGTAAGCGGAAGAGAAATCGATGTTTTGATTTCAGATTTCGAAGCTAATCCCGTTGGCTATCACTTCAATCACCGACCAGATGGCTCTTGTGACTACCCTGATGGCGCTGGTGCCGAGTTATTTTCGGTCGAGACACTGCAAAAGTTAAGTTCAAGCATCACTGACAAAAAAATGCGTGAGCACCTAACACTTGCATTTCTCACTTTAGGGAGCAGTCGTATTCGAGGCATTCAGGCAAGACCCAGTATGTCGTATCCATATCTCAGATTTGATCTCGACACACCAGAAGACTTCAAACTTTTGACTCAACTTGTCGAATCGTCAAATCTAAAGATTGATTCATCATTCGAGGAGATAATTAAAGCCAAAATTTCACTCGAAATACAGCAAAAGCTTGAAATGCTTTTTGGACTGAACCGATCACTTGCGGGAGAGGCCAATCGTCAGACTTTGAATGGTGTAAAAGACATCGTTGATTTAGAGATATTTGAAGTTCCGTCTGGAACGAAAGTTTTTGATTGGGTGGTTCCACAAGAGTGGAAAATATCTCAAGGATTCATTGACGATGCAAAAGGCAATCGGATAATCGACATCAAAGACAGTCCTCTTCATGTTGCGTCGTATAGCCAGCCCTGCAATTTAAGGTGCTCATTTGATGAAGCATCGTCGCGAATTCATACTCATGAGAATTTGCCTGAAGCAATACCGTATAGAACGCTTTACTACAAGACCGATTGGGCTTTTTGTGTGAATAGCCAACAGCTAAAAAAGTTGCGGTTAGCCGAACAGCCCTTACATCTGGTAATTGATTCTAAATTCAAAAATGGCTCGATGAGTTATGGAGAAAAAATATTAGCTGGCAAGTCGAGTCGAGAGGTATTGATCTCTTCATATATTTGCCATCCGTCAATGGCCAACGATTCTCTAAGTGGTGTGTTACTTACGGCAATGCTGGCGAGGCACTTAGGCTCAAAGAAGGATCGAAAGTGGACATATCGAATAGTTTTTGTTCCCGAAACTATCGGAGCGATTTCGTATCTCAAGTTCAACGAAGAAAAAATGAAATTAATTGATTTTGGTTTGCAGATTACAACCGTAGGGGGCCCAGGTAATTTTCAGGTAAAAGAGTCGTTTGATCCGAAACACTTCGTAAATTCGATCGTTAAAGACGTTTTATCTGGCAGTCAGAAAAATTATGAGAGCAAAAAGTTTG
>JBMTHG010000273.1:0-1626 GCA_049436045.1 Bdellovibrionota bacterium | reverse complement strand
CGTGTAAATATTTGGAATTATTGGTTTTTATTAAAATCAAAGGCCTTGCTTAGGTTCCAGGTGTTCATGATGATTTGGGGTGGACTTGTCGCAGATGTGGGGGCCCAAAGTCCAGAAATGGATGAAGCCACTCGTCGAGCTAAACTCTTTGAAATCTATCAAAAGCAAATTCCGCTTTTAGAACAATTTGTTTCAAAATATCCTTTCTCGGAGCGCACTCCTGATTCGCTGTTTCGTTTAGGAGAGGCTTATTTTGAATCCGCAAAATATTTTCAAGCTTCTGATTCGCAAACAAAGGCTTCTGTTTATAATCAAAAAGCGATTGAAACTTTAGAGGGGCTGAGAGTTTCACACTCCCAATATGAGAGAAGCGATGAAGTTCTCTATGTGTTAGCTTCGGCCTATCTTGATGCAGGTCAAACGGAACGAGCGGGGCCTGTGCTTTCGGATTTAGCTCGGCGCTTTCCAAACTCTGAAATTTTAAATACGGCCGCCTCGATCTTGGGGGATTTCTATTTTGAGAAATCTGATTTTGCTCAAGCCAAAGTTTTTTATCAAAAGGCTCAAGCTAATCCAGATCGAGCTTCTTATGCTCACTACAAATTGGCGTGGATCGCCATTCAGCAGCTTCAGCCCGCTCTGGCTCTTAAGCATTTCACGGAGTCCTTGGCGGTACAGTCTTCAAGCTCTGTGAGCTTTGATTATTCAAAAGAGATTGCTCGTGAAATGATTTGGCCGGCGCTTGAAGTTTATGGCGCACAGGGAGTTCTTGGCTATCTGGATCAAGCCCTTCCTTCGTCAGAGTTACATCAAATGGCTTTAGCGACTTTGGCTGAAGGCTTGTCGTCGAAAGGAGAACCGCGCTTAGCGAGTGAAGTCTATGAGCATTTAACTGCAAAATATTCATCAAGCCCTCAAATCTCGGAGTGGCTCACCAAATATCTTGAGAACGAGGAAAAGCTCGGTCGCTCCGATAAAATTTCTGAGCTTGTGAGTCGTTTGAGTGGTGCGGCAAAGGGTTCGCCCGAAGTGAAAGCTAAACTCTTTGCGAGTGCTCGAAAAGCGCATGCCATGGCTCAAGCAGAAAAAAATTCGGCTCAAAAAGCGACACAATATGATCAGGCAATCGCTTATTATCAGTCGTTTTTGCAGTTTGAAACAGATCAGGCAAAAAAAGCTGAGATGGAATTTTATTTAGGCGAAGCTCTGTTTGCTCGCGACCGATTTCAAGAAGCTCTTCAGGCTTACAAATCTGCGGCCCAGATAAAAAATGAAAAGCAATCAGTGGCCGCGTGGAACTGGTATTTGACGGCTGAAAAGATAGCTCCAGGGTTTCGTTTTGAAGCAAAACACCAAGGAACATTGACTGTTCAAGACGAGATGTTTCTAGAAGCAGCTCGTTATGTCTCTCAGTTTGAGGGTATCGAATTGAACAAAAGAAGAAAGGCAAGCTATCAATCAGCTCGACTTCTTTATCAGTTAAATCGTTTCGATGAGTCTTTGCCAGTCTTTAAGCAGCTTGTAGAGTTTTATCCAGATAGTTCAGAGGGGCGTCTGAGTGCTGAACTCGTTTTAGATATCTACAACTTAAGAGGCGATTATTCAAAAGTGGCTGAATATGCGAAA
>JBMTHG010000272.1:0-1626 GCA_049436045.1 Bdellovibrionota bacterium | reverse complement strand
TATCAGAGTCACCATCATTATCAATATCTTTATCTTCTTTACCAACTGGATCAAGAGCTTCGCTCATCTTCTTCCCAGCAGCTGCAGCAGCTTGGAATTTTTCCTTGCCGTACTTCTTGCGACCGATTGCAGCAGCAACAGCAGCTGGATCACGAGCACCACCTTTCTTTGCAGCAGCCATTACTGCCTTGAAGCCCATATACTTTTCAGTTATTGGTTCGACTTCCTCATTTGTAGGCATAATACCATGAGCATGTTTCACTGCATGTTCGACGTTATCAAACTTTTTAGGTTTTATATTTCGACCAGTAAATCCACCATCGTCAGCATGAACGTTGATTTTACCTTCATGATGCGAGAATCCTACTGCTGGATCTCCATCAAATTCGATGTCACTGTCTTTATGGTGGACAAAATGAATATGCTTCCCTTCATGTCCATTTTCTTTACTATCATTTCGAAGAGTAGTAACCTTTAGATCTTTATGAGAACTGGCATATTGTCTTGCTGCTTGTTTGGCTGGATCAACTTTAGCCTCATCAATCTGTTCAACTTCTTCTTTTTCTTCGCCAACTAATCCAATGCGACGTTTTTCGCCCTCAACATAAGAGTGAAGACCTTCGACATCAGAATGAACCTTACTAAGTTTATTTTGATACCACTCTTCAATTTCACCACCCATTGCGATGAACTCAAGAATTTCTTTGGCAGCATATTGCATAAAGTGCAATTGAGTTTGTGCCATTTCTTTCTTTTCCATCGTATCGTCTTGTTCAACTAGTTCAACTTCTTCTTTTTTCATTTTTTTCATCATTGCTTGTTTTGCAAGCCATTTTGCTTGAGACATTGGTCCTCCTCGTCCTCTGCGAACTGGGTTTTTATCTGGTGTGAATGGTGGTTCTTTTTCTTGAGCAGCCAAACGAGCTGTCTCTTCGCGATCCGTGACGATATCTTTCATTTTTCCTTCTTCTAATTTCATTTCTTCGTTATATCCTCTGCGAATATGTAATGACTGGTGTACATCTCTGAGATCATCATGATCGTCATCAGGATCAATTGTAGGAACATCATGTTTGGCTTTTGCTTTACGAGCAGCTGCAGCAATTGCAGCAAGTCTTTGACTTTTTGTCAATGGCTTTTTAGGTCCAGCTTTCTTTGCAGCTGCTTTTGCTGCTCTTTGAGCTGCTTGGACTTTAGAGTGTTGATCACGTGTCAATGGAGCTACGGTGTCACGAACAGTTTCACCACTACCATCTTCGCCACCCATTCTTAATCCTTTAGTTGCACCATATGCTTTGAGGCTCTTTTGTTGTAATTTTTTCACTCGAGCACTCGGCTTGACTTCTTTAGAGGCTTGCTTGACACTTGAGCCAGCACCATGACCGCTCTTCTGAAGCCATGATTGAAACTTTGGATTTTTAGCGTGAACTTTTCGAAGACGATCTTGCATCGCCTTTGAGCCCTGAGTAAATGCTTTATTCCATGCTGCTTCTGACATTCAAAATTCCTCGATCTTTACTTTAAGATCTGTTTTCCCGCGCTTTATTCGGTGAAAGGTTTTTGCGGGAATGAAAAACCGATCGCCCTTTATAAGTTTCTTTGGGAGTTTGTCTTCAAGCTGAAACT
>JBMTHG010000271.1:0-1627 GCA_049436045.1 Bdellovibrionota bacterium | reverse complement strand
CGTCTTGCCACGATTTTCGAAAAGAAATCTTTCAAATGAAGGGCTTCGAAGAGGTGTGGGATAAGGGCTTGAAATTCTTTAGTTTAAAAGCAAACGAGGGTTCTTTAGCGACCTGGGAAGAGGGCTTTTTAATGGGCGGGCATGGCTAATTTTGAATCTCAGAGAAAAAGCTCTAATCGCGATCAAAAACCCCGACAAAAGACCAAAAAGATGTTAAGAATCGGCAGCTTCTGAGCCGACTATGCAAAAAAACCGAGTTCTCCAATTTGTTGTTTTTTTTATTCTCGCGATCGAGGGGCTTTATGCCAATTCGATCGATTGTCGGAATGGCATCAAATCTTTGTTGTCTTTGGAGCTTCCTGATCTCAAAAACGGAGATGCAGAACTCTTAAAAAAACTTTTTGTTTTGAGAGCTAAAAAGTTTTTGGATGAACATTCTTCGAAGACAAAACTGAATGAGAATCTTGAGCGGGAGCTCGAATCGATTTTAAAGGTAATGCTTCGACTTCACGATCAGATTTCGAACGCGGAGCATTCCATTAAGCATAAAAAATTTTTTAGTGACCAAAGTTTCGAAAGCTCGATTTTAAGTTTAGCAGAACTCTATTTCTCTAATCAGGGAACACAAGTTTCTTTTGAAGAGGTGCGAGACCCAGAGGCAAAGAAAAAATATCGTCGAGCAATCATTCATCCATCCGCTGGATTTTTTGGAGTGATCGCCGCCAATATTCGAGATCATTATGATAGCAAGCTTCTTTGGGATATTCGACATTTGCGTTTTCTTCAAGCAGAGGCCGCTTTCGATCCTGAGGGAATGATTTATTTAGGCCGATATATTTTTCCAAATCAGGCGAAGTCTCTAACATCGAGTCTTTGGCACGAGATTGATCATGCGCATATTGATCGATTGATGAGAGGGGGAATTTTGCTTCCGATTCATGGTCACATTATTCAACCACTTACACCCGTGGCTGGCGCCTATGGTGTGGGGTTTGATCTCGCAGAGCTTCGAACTTTGGCGAAAGATTCAGTTCGAGTGGTAAGAGCGGTTCAAAAGGCTGGAAAATCCTTGCAGACGTTTGATGCTTATTTTTCTCTACTTAGACATCCCTTAGAAGACCTTGTCTCATTTTCAAAAAATTGGCTCGAGAGTTTAATTTTTTTCGAGAATCAATTTTCTGAAATCAATAAAGAATCGATTTCTGTCTCCGTGAAATCTTTCGATTCGGGTGAGCGGCAGGTAAAGTTTTTGGCAGGTTTAAAAAATGCAGAGGGGGTGCTTTTAGACATCCGAGTGAAGACACCTGAGGCAACAGCTGTTCGAGACGCCCTCATTACTGTGCACTTAAGATATTCGATGGATGTGAAAAAGGTTTTGGAATCAGGCATCGGTCCGCAGCACTTAGATAAATCATTGATTGGCCATGGACTTCATTTTTCAATGCCTGGGAGTGATTTCGAAGGCCCAGAGTTTTTCCCTGAGATTGTTGCATATCTTCAAGAGTTAAAGAGTATCGCTGAAAAAAGTTTGATGTCAGCCGAGGCCGCTCTTTTGGCCTTTCAAGATTTAGAGAGCGAGCGAATTTCTATTTCTGAATCGGCGAGTCAACTTTCTCAAGAGGCTCAA
>JBMTHG010000270.1:0-1627 GCA_049436045.1 Bdellovibrionota bacterium | reverse complement strand
CCCAGCCGTTTGATTCACGAGCTGCGCCCAAATTTCTAAAAACTCAAACTTAAGATCTTGATCCCAAAAGGCCTGCGCCGTTTCACGCCACTTTTTAGATTCGCTTGGGCCATAAGGAACTTGGGATAAATCAAATCCATGCTCTCTTAATTCAATCACAGGCCAGGCGGTGACCTCGGCTGCGAGGCGCGCTTTTGTGGTGTTAATATAAAAAATCGGCTTTGGCTCGATGAGACGATTTAACTCAGGATTTAAGCCTTTATAAAACTTAATCAAAGCCGAAAGCTCCTGAGGTGTTAACTTCTCAAGTCGTGCCTCTCTTTGTTGTTCTGTGATTTCCATCATCAATTGCCGTGTTCGTTGATTTTTTTCTTCCTGACTCATCATTTTTGAGTTTGAAACTTTCAAGAGTTCTTCTTGCGATCGTGCGAGCCCTGCACGAGTTCCATCAATTCGCCCCTTTAACTCCATAAAATAGGCTTCGATGCTCTGAATTCTGTGTGCTTCTAAAACCTGCATCACCTCTTGCTCACCGGCTTTTTGTTGTTCAAGAGCAAGCAACAAACGCTCGACAGGATCTTTTCGAGCTCGTGGAATAAGCTTTCGAAGGGCCGATCGTAGATGATTTTGGTTCTCTGATTGTGAAATCGAAGTCTCGTCACTTTGAACGGCCAAAGTCTGAAGTCCAAGGCTTGGCAGCAAGGCCAACAAAAAGAGAAGAAGCATAAGTTTTCGAACCGAACCCAACATTTAAAGCCAGCCTAACACAAGGCATCAATAGATCAATCCCCCCATCCTAGGGCCTAAATCGGCTTAAAATCGCATTCTCGGTTGATTTGAGCATGGGCTTTCTCTAAAAAAAGGCGATGGAAAGAATGCTGCGATATCGGCGTCATATGTTTGAGGGGCTTCATCTAAGGGGGCCTTGGCGATTTTTAGGGGCCTTTGTGTTGATTCTGATATTAGCCAATGTGACCTTTTCAGTCTTGGAATCAGATTCAAGCTGGGGTCTAGGTTATCGCGATCTGTTAGAAAGCTTTGAGATTCTTTCTCTTTTTATTTTTGCCATTGAATATCTGTTGCGGCTTTGGGCTTGCGTAGAGCTTGAGAAATATAAGCATCCGGTTTTTGGGCGAATCAAATGGATGCTCTCACCGATGGGCTTGATTGATCTGATGGTGTTTTTGCCTTTTTTTATTTCGATTTATTTTCCTGCAGATCTTCGCCCTCTTCGAGCCTTTCGATTGATCCGAGTTTTTCTAGTTTTAAAAATGGGCAATTTTGCTTCGTCGGTAAGCGAAATCATTGTAGTGATCAAAAACAAAAAAGAAGAGCTGATCGTCACGGCGAGCACAGGGCTCATTCTTCTTTTGATTTCTGGAAGCATCGTTTTTTATTTTGAAAATCCAGCTCAACCAGAAGTTTTTTCAAGCATCCCCATGAGTTTGTGGTGGGCCGTTGAAACTCTGACGACTGTGGGCTACGGCGACATTGTTCCTGTAACGCCGATGGGGCGCTTCTTTGCATCTCTTGTGGCGATGTCGGGAGTCGCTCTTTTTGCCTTGCCAGCGGGTGTGATCGCTTCTGGATTTGCCGAAATGGTGAAGACGCGAAAAAAAGCTTCAGC
>JBMTHG010000269.1:0-1628 GCA_049436045.1 Bdellovibrionota bacterium | reverse complement strand
TTCGGGCTACGGGAATTTTCACACCTGATCTTGCGCTTGCGGCCATTTTTTTAGTGCCACTTTTTCATCCCCAAAATTTTAGTGAGATTATGCAGAGTCTTCACGGGCAGGCTTTTGCTGACTGGATTTTGACGAATGCGAGAGGCATTTATGGATTTATTATTTCGAGTTCGCTTTTAAGACTTTTATTTTTCCCTAACCGAAGAAGACATCTCATTATTTTGAGCTTAGGGTTAATCTGCTTTTATTTTTTACCGCTCTGGTATGCTTTTTTTTCTTTTTTTATCATGCTTCATTCGGCTCGGCATTTGGAGCTTAACTTTCAGAGGTTTCGAGACGTTCGATTAAAAAAATATTTTTTGATTTTGATTCCTGTGTCGATTCTATCTTTAATTCCCGCTTGGTTGATTTTTAATCAAAGTGAGGAGTTTTTAGCGAGAGTCATCATTCTATTAGTCTGTCTGACAGGGCCCCACTGGCTATTGGATGAGTGGGTGGGCTTTAAAGACAAGCTTTTGAAGTTCAGGGCGGAGTCGCATTGACTTCTGGGGTGAGTCTAACGAAAATGAAGGGAAGAATGTTTTGGGGGGCGAAATGAACTCGATAAAATCTCAAAGAAAAAATAAATGGATTGATCCTGATTTTCAGCGACGTTATGCCCTTGTTTTGGTGGGCTCTGCCATCACGGTGAGTTTGTTCTTGCTAATCACTTTTTGGATTCACTCGGACCTGATTTTACAAGTTTTAATTGATGCAGGCGTAGTTCAAAAAAATGAGGTTTTTCAGTTTATTGAAGATCAACTTGCCTCTCTTTTGATTTCTGTTTTGTCAGTTGTTTTGCTCTTTTGTTTATTTTTAGGTTATGTATCGATTCAGTTGTCGCATCGAATTGCGGGCCCAATGTTTGCGCTCAAGAGAAGTTTAGAGAAAATCAGTGAGGGTCAATATGAAGAGGCTCGATTAAGCTTTCGAGATAAAGATGAGTTTCAAGAGTTGGCCGAGATCGTCAGTCGAGTGGCGGGTGATTTAGAGAAAAAATCAAAAGTTTAATTTTAGGGCGTCGGGCTCTGCCAATCTACACCCGACTCCTCTAACAAATTTCTAAAATCAAAACTTCGGTACTCCACGTGACTTAAGCTTGCTTGCAGACTCACCGCCGTTTCGGCATTTAAGCCGGGGGCCACATTTCTGATGAAGCGTCTTTCTACATCGCTAAATCCGCTCATGACGCTGCCGGTTTGATTATTGATTCGGCGAATCTGAGAGGGAAGATTGGCAATTTCAGAGCCCCAGATTTGCAGTTTGCCGAGCTCTCGATCGCTGACATTGGGCGGAAGCGTCACAGCTAGCGCTCTATTTTGCTCCCCGGAAGCGGCGGCAATCAAAGTGGCATGAATTTTAAAACTTTCTCCCGTGGGTGCAGACTCATCTCCAGAATAAACCTCTTGGATAGTCGTTCCATCTAGGAGTTTCGTCGTCGGTGTCAGTCGAGCGGCGGTGCCCGACGAGGCTTCGTTTGAAATCAGTGCAAAGGCGACTTTTAAATTTTCATTTGGATTAATAGGATCCAAGTCTGAATCAATAAAAGATTGATCAAATTGAATATTACCTCCTTGAGTTCCTAAAAC
>JBMTHG010000268.1:0-1630 GCA_049436045.1 Bdellovibrionota bacterium | reverse complement strand
GCCTATCGAGCAGAGCTGCCAACACCGTGGAAGGTTTTTCACACGGGGCCGGTGTGGCGGGCAGAGCGTCCACAAAAAGGTCGATATCGAGAGTTTTATCAATGCGATGTCGATATCGTAGGTTCGAATTCGCTCTTGGCGGAGCTTTTAGTGATGGAAGCCGTGAGTGAAGTTTTTCTGAGTTTCGGAGTGAAAGATTTGGAGCTTCATTTGAATCATCGAGAGCTCTTGATCGGAATGGCTCACAAGTTTGGTTTTTCAGATCATATCGAAGCTTTTGTGATTCTTCTTGATAAAGCAGATAAACTTCCGCTTGAGAAGTTAGAGCAAGAGATGGAGACCTTGCTCGGTGCGAAGCTTCCAGCGCAGTTAAAAGATTTGCTCCACGGGCAATTGACGCTTGATCAGTTGCGTTCTGATTTTTCAGAGCCAGTGGAGCTTATCGAAAAACTCATCCAATCGTATTCAACTCGATTTCAGAATCTTCCGATTCGATTTGTTCCATCTTTAGCGAGAGGAATGGGTTATTATACGGGCGCTATTTTTGAGTTTCGCTTGAAATCGGGTGGAGGCTCTCTTGGAGGGGGTGGCCGCTATGATCGATTGATTGGAAGATTTGCTTCACAAGATGCCCCGGCTGTTGGGTGCAGCATTGGTTTTGAGAGACTTTTAAATTATTTGGAAGAGAGCCAATATTTTGAAAAGTCTTCGAGTGTTTTATTTTTTCCAATTTTTGACAAAAAGTTTTTTGAGGCAAGCCAAGTATTGGCAAGTCAGATTCGGCAGTCAGGAATCAAGGTGGATATCTACGCTGACGAGTCGAAAATTAAAAATCAGTTTCGTTATGCCGATTCCAAAAATTATCGCTGGGTGCTGATTGCGGGTGAAGACGAGTGGGCAAAAAATATCTTTAAGCTAAAAGATATGAAAGAGGGGCACGAACTTGAAGTCACTCAAGCGGAGCTTTTTTCTAAGCTTCAGAGCCTGGTCCTCGTCGACCTTTAACTCCCAGTTTTTCAAAAAGAAAGTGCAAGAGGCCCGGAAAATATCTTTGAAGAAAAATTCCAAGTTTGCCGTGAAAGCTCACAATTTTTTCTTTTTTGTTTTTTGAAATCGCCCAGAGAATTTCTCTTGCGGCCGAATTCGCAGACACTCTGAGAAGTTTCGGAGCTGGCTTCGCTGATTTTTCGTGCCAAACTCCTTGATTGTCAACTTGGCGAATTTCACTTTCTACATAACCTGGGCAAATAAGAGTCACGCCAATTTTGTAGGACTTCCACTCGTGATAAAGGGCGTCTGCTAATGCACGAACGGCGAATTTGCTCATGGCATAAGCCGAGACAGCTTTAAAAGAGAGATAGCTGTTCACGCTTCCGATGATACAAAAATTTCCTGTTGAGAGTTTAAGAGGCTCTAAGCTGGCATAAGCAGTTTTCAAGACGCCAAAGACGTTGGTTTCAAACTGACGTTCATAGTCTTCGACCTTGAGTCTCTCAAAATCGCCAACGACTCCAAAGCCGGCATTGGCCACAACCACATCAATTTTTTTAAACTGAAAGAGGGCTTCTTGAATCGCTTTTTCAATCTGATCTTGATCTCGAACATCACAAAAAACTGCAAGTGCTCTTGT
>JBMTHG010000267.1:0-1637 GCA_049436045.1 Bdellovibrionota bacterium | reverse complement strand
TTAGATCTGAAAACTGAAGGCCTCCTAAAATATGGTGTCCCTCTGCAGGTGCGATTGCGGGATCAAATCCGTCCATGTCGATACTGAGATAATCTGGGACACTTGGAAGGAGATGATGGCGGAGGTTTTGTGGGAGGCTTTGAATAAGGTGATTTGGAAAATCTGGGACTTCTCGACAGTATCCTCTCACACCGATTTGAATGATTTTTTTTATAGGCTTTTCGTTCAAAGCAAAGCGAATAAAGTTTGCGTGAGTCGGCTGATCCCCGTCTGCCACTCTTTGACAGTCAGTATGCGCATCAATCTGCACAACCTGAAACTTCGAGTGTAGGCCCGCCATTGCTTCTAATACAGGTAGGCTGGCGAGATGATCACCTCCCAAAAGCAGAGGAATTTTTTGCCGGCTTGTTAGAGTTTCAATCGTCTTTCGAATACTTGCAAAATAGCTTTCTCTAGGTTGATGAGCTTTATAGTTGAGATCACCTAAATCACTTAGACTGAGATCTTCAAAATCTTTTCGTTGCTTTGAGAGGTTCCACAAATACCCTTGTGAGAGACCCAAAGAGTTGCTAAAATTTCTTAAGATCTGAGGCGCCATCTTGCACCCTGGGTGAGTGGTTGAGCCCTGATCAAAGCCCAATCCCAGCACTACGATTTTCTCAGAACTTCCTTTTTTGCATCCAAATAAACTTGCTGTCATTTTCCACCTTGCATCTAACGGAGGAGAGGGGAATTGGCCCCTCTCTTGGTTTTTACAATCTATCAGTGTCCTACGTCTCGATCAGGACGAGAGGAAGGAGTCATTTGACAGACTTCTAAAAACTCAGATCCTTCTAAGCTTTTTTCAACTCCTAGGTCCGCTAGTAATGCCTCAAGATTTTCATGAGAAATTTGATTTTCCATTGAGTTCTCCTTACCAAGCGACCGCCGTCGAACGATCGCTTTGGTTCATAGTTATTGTTTGTTTGTTTAATGGACCTGCAATAAGCTGGTCCAAATCGAAAAATAATTTTTCTTTTGTTAGTCGATCCACCAGAAGAGCGCTAACTCGCCTTATTTCTGGCCGAGGACTAATTAAGCATGTCTCAGTACTTCCTATGATGAAACAAATGCCTTTATGAAATAAGTCGAAGTACGAGTCTTTTGCATGCGGAATCATTTGTAGAAGATAAAGTCCAAATTCCGTGTAAAAACGATACTTAAGCTCCTTTGAGCTTTCTTCATGGAGGGTTTCTTTAGAATTTTCGTCTCTTAGCCAGAAGAAAAATTTACTCATGCTTTCATAGCCGCATCCTATTCCATAGGGATGGGGACTCGAGAAGTCAGGGAGGAAAAAGAATTGGCTTTGAATAAAGTCTTTAAAGAAGATCGAATGCATCACTTGAATTGGGTTGGCTTGTTCGACATTTAACAATTGCGCAAAAGTTTTAGGAAACCGGTGGTAGAGTTCTCGTGCGATGAGAATGCGACGGCCGTAGGCTTCTGCTTCGAAGGCTTCAGAATGGACATCTGGAAGAAGATCTTTCCATTTATCCTCCAACCCGTATCTCTCAAGAGTCCTCCGAGGATCTTGGGAATACTGCTCTTTTAGGATATCAGAAAAGAAGAGCCTGACGCTGAACTCCTGAGCCATTTTT
>JBMTHG010000266.1:0-1637 GCA_049436045.1 Bdellovibrionota bacterium | reverse complement strand
CGGTCGAACTTTGAAGTTCCTCCAAGATTTTTGCTTGAACAGCCATGGCTTCAAGTCTCACGAAGTCTTCTTTCGATATTTTTTTCCAGACTCTATGACGAATCGGCGGGCCGGAATAAAATGGAAGCGGCGTTCCTCTTGCAACCTCTACTAAACTGGCTCGCTCCCAAGATCCATTTTTAAATCGAATTTCGCCCCCTAAAAAGACACTCGGATCAGCAAACTTAGAGCTTTCAAAATCTTTTGCGCTATAAGTTGACCTTTCAAAGCTTTGAGTAAACTGGCTTCGAACTTGAGCCCCAAGATTTTTAAGATGTTTTTTTTCTAATTTCGAAAATCCAGTTATTACTGCATCAGTGATTACCGCATCATTTAAGCTATCGGAGGCCTCCTGCGTCACATCCTCTAACATGAGTGAATCCAAAAAAGCTGAGGGGCTCATTTGAATGCGAAGCAAATCAATTTGATCGTTTAAAATATCTTCCAACGATGTCTTCATCCGAAAAGGACTTCGGCGATCAAGATCTATACTTCTCGTTTCTTTCATCTCTTGAAGCTCTTGTTCGAGTTCATCGATCTCTTCGGCTAAAAGCTTTTGCCTCTCTAATTCTTGAATATCGGATTCATCAATCTGAAAAGCTTCGAGAACATACTTCCAATCTAAGCCAGACTGGCTAATCAGCCCTGAAAGCCGAGCTCGATAAACATCAAGATAAATGCGAAGCGAATCCTCAAAGTAAGACATCGCAATTTCATATTCACTTAAAATACCCTGCATCATCGACAGCTTTGGAAACTGCCCTCGACTGACAAAAAATTCATTCTGAGTTCGCGGAACTCTCATCG
The DNA here is from genome assembly GCA_049436045.1 of Bdellovibrionota bacterium. Classification (GTDB taxonomy): domain Bacteria; phylum Bdellovibrionota; class UBA2394; order UBA2394; family UBA2394; genus JBMTHG01. The sequence goes on along the minus strand of JBMTHG010000266.1, from coordinate 791 downwards.
CATAATCAATAAACTGATCACTCAGATCAGGGCCCAGCAAAAGAGAAAGTTGAGAGACACGCGCCTCATAGGAACCAAAAAATCGATCCAAGATATTCGAAAGCTGAAGAAGTTTTTCTTTGCCCTGATCTGAGCGAAGTAACTCATCAAAAACAACTTCACTCAGGCTTCTTGGATCATTTGCTGAAAGGCCTAAAAATTCCGCTAAACTCGGATCAAGAGAAACAGGAAAATCCACCAACTCAGATGAAGTCTGGTCATTGGCATCGGACCACCACCGAAGATAGATCGATAAAATTCGATTGATTGCAATTTCTAATTGAGCATCAATCCTGTTTTCAGAAGGCTCTAAACCTAATTGTGACAAACTTCTTCGATAATTTTTTTCTGTCTGCTCAGAAACATTTCTTAACTTGTTTTCTTCGATCCAATGACGATTAAAAATTTGCCTGAGCTCTTTTATGGCAGGCGAAGCTGGCTTCAGTGATTCTGTGTCGCCGGTCTTATCAGTGACGCCCTCGACCTGATCGAGAAGATTTTGAACTGGATCACTTTCCGTTGGGGAACAAAGCTTGGCAAAAACAGGTGTTTGCCACAGAGCAAACGCCAGAATAAGGCATCCTGTCCTAAAACCTAGAATCTCCATAAATCTCGCCAAGTCTCGCATCTGCATTCCCTCCTAATTGACATGCAAATTTCGGGCCTCCCAGAACCCTCCTAAAAACCTTTAAATCAGCTTATTATGCTTATCGAAGGCCATTTATTGCCTTCACCTAGCAAAAGATTCAAGC
>JBMTHG010000265.1:0-1637 GCA_049436045.1 Bdellovibrionota bacterium | reverse complement strand
AAATTTATAATGAAATGAACGCTGGAGCGCTGATGAATCCTCTTCTTCGTGCGCATATGAAAAATAATCGTGTATTGACGGTGGAAGAAGCAGTTAAAAAGTTTAACGAAGCTTGGGATTCGGGAGTGAAGCAGGGTCAAGCTCTTCGAATGGCTGAGTTTGAAAGATTGGATGGAAATCCCGGAAAGATTTCAGAATATTTTGATGCCTTTCAAGTCCTCGGCGAGCGACTGGATTCGTTTTTACGAGCGAAGGGAAGGTCGGAAGCGACAGCTGAAGACCTACAGAAGATTCTTTTAGAGTTTAAGATTGATGTGCGAACGCCACTCGGTCAGATGCTTATTCGAGAGATTGTTTTGCCAAGGTTGCAAGCTATCGAGTCGGGACGTGTGATCGACCCATTGTTTCATTCTTGGGATTTTCGTTCGCCAGATTCAAATGGCAGGCCCCGTTTGAGCGCATCGGATTTTGCAAAACTCATTCGAGATCAGGCGAATGATTCCATGGCTTGGGCAGAGGTGAAAGTCTTAAACCAAGATGTATTTTCGGTTTTTCGGGGCAACGATGGTGGTCCTCGCACTGAGATCATAACTTTTAAATCTGCCAATGCTGAAAGCTCCTTCAATGTTTACGTCTATCGACAAGGTGGAAAGCGATACCTTGAGGCGTTTAATCTCAAAATCGAGTTGCCGGAGCATATTGAAGTAAGAATGAGAAATAATGGAGACTTGCATCTCATCGATAAAAATCGAAATAAAAGTTTAGAAGTTTCATCCTCAACGGCAACCGATCAATTTGGAAGTTGGGGGTTAAGCGCTAAGCCAGCTCCCCGTATTTCAGAGCAGCTGATCAACTGGGTGAGAGATTCAGAAGCGGGTGCAAGTGTGCCTCGCATTGCGAGATATGATGTGACTCGCGTTGATTCAACAACGGGCAAGCGAAGCACAAAGCCGGAAGATGTTTTTATTCTGGAGCTAACAAAAGACCTTCAAATGATTTCTTTGCCCGATGGCAGTTTTTTACTCTCTTATCTTGGCGAGAAGCCAGTGAAGCCTTCGTTTTGGAAAAGAGTCATTTCTCGAAAAGCTCGACAAGAGGCGAGAGAGATTGATTTCGTCTCGGATGTGCATCTTCCAAAGGGATGGGAGCTCGTGAGGGCTGAAAATGATGTCTTTGTATTTCGAGATCGCTTTCAGTTTGAAATCGAGATTCATTTTCGAGATCAAAAAATTGAAGTCTTTTATCCGCAGACCAATTCCGTTCGAGCCAAAGTTTCGAGCTTTTATGCTGAGAATGGAAAGCCGATGGGCTTGAGAGAGTTCGTCGATCAGCTTTCATATTTTCCGGGAGTTCTACCAACAGAGGTGGCCATGGCGTCTTACTTGGCAGACAGCGGATCCTCGCTCAGACGGGATCTCCAATTTGCAGAAAATGTGAGATCGCGAATCGAAGAAAGAATGTTAGACGAGCAAGCGGAGTTGTTGGGCCTCAAATCGAAAGACTTAAATTCATCGAATCGCACTCGGATCGCCGAGACAAAAGCGAAGATCAATCGTGAAGCGGCGTCACGAGAAGGCGAAATTTTCATATCAGATGCGGAAGCTTTAAGAGCTTCAGAATAATTAATGCAGATTGAT
>JBMTHG010000264.1:0-1639 GCA_049436045.1 Bdellovibrionota bacterium | reverse complement strand
TGATCACTTGTCGAATTCTGTCGGCAATGATCAGCGAGTTGTTTTCTTCAAAGCCTAAATACATGTCTGGTTGATAAAACTTGTTTACAAAGCCTGGGGAGAACTCTTCGGCAACAAGATTGATGGCTGTGTATCGAGGAGTATTGTTAAGTGTAGAATGAGATGCGTAGTGTCTTTTGCCATCAAGAACTTCGCTCCAAACTTTTCGAGCGATTTTCCAAAAGTCTCTTCGTTTATTCCAAAATGCTTTGGCGGGAGCACATAGCTTATCATCAATTTTTGTATAGGTTGTGTTTCCCAGCTCTGAAACAAAAGGAATAAATGCGGAGGCTTCTTCTCGAACTTTTTGATTCCATTGGAGCTCTTTCCAACCCCAATTCGAGCTTTGAATCTGAGTTTTTCTTTGAAGACCTTGATAATCATTTCGCTTCATGTCTCGAAACTCTCGACCTGGAATAGGGGAGTAGTTTTCGCAGGTCCAAGTTGATTTTGCGTTTCTCTTTTCAGATTTTTGCCAGCGGGCGATGCAATGGTATCGGGGGCCGTCATCGAGAGAATTGACATCTCGTCTCCAGACTCCTTCGCGATCTTCTTCACTCAACTCGCGCGGAACATAAGAGCCGCTGCCTTGATACTCATAGAAAAACTGGGGTTCATAAATCCATTGTTCTGAGTGGTGCTTGAAGACATAGGGCTCGGTCTGCCCCTGATCAATGATCATGATTCTTTGAAAGAGAAGGCGATCGCCGGTATCTTCGACGAGCTCAATCCACTCAATCGCTGAGGCATCATATCTTTTGGAGTTTTTTTGAAAATCTGCCTCGGAATAACTTTCGTGAAGTCTTTCTTTTTCGGCAAAATTATAATCTGTCAAAAAGCAGCCCGACAGATTCAAAAGTTGCATTCGATCTTCCTCGAGAGAGGCTAAAGCGTTTTGAGAAGGGTTTAGGAAGAAAGTTAAGGAGATAATAAAAAAACTGTGGATTTTCACTTCGCGGAGTCCTCTTGTCGAAAATTCTAAAATGATAATGATAATCAATATCAATTATGAGTTTCAGAGAACACAGCGATTAGAGCGAAGTCAACTGCTTTTCATATTTTTTAAATCAAGGCGTTGGAATTCTGCGGCACAAAAGATTTCCGGTGCAAAGCTGTGCTCCAGGTTCAATCTGGACGGGTTGCATGCACGGAGGGTTCGGACACTGCACTTCATGAGGTGTAAAAGTGCAGGCCAATCCGCCAAACGAATCAATCACGCAATTGCAGGTTCCGGCGCCATTAGAGCCAGAGAGAAACGGCATGATGGCTTCGTAGCCAGGAGGGCACTCAGCCGTACAACCCAAATTTGGCTCATTTTCAACGTAGATAGCTGAACAACCGATGGTGATGATGTCAGGTTCATTTCCGCCATCGCAGCCACAAACTCCGGCTGGGCCCTGAGGGCCCATCGGGCCTATCTCGCCAGGCTCTCCTTGAGCTCCCGTAAAACCTCTTGGGCCCATCGGGCCTCGATCTCCTTGGGGACCTGTCTCACCACGCTCTCCTTTGTCTCCTTTATCTCCTTTTTCACCTTGAAGGCCTTGATCTCCTTTGTCTCCTTTATCTCCTTTTTCACCTTGAAGGCCTTGATCTCCTTTGT
>JBMTHG010000263.1:0-1647 GCA_049436045.1 Bdellovibrionota bacterium | reverse complement strand
GGAAGAATGCTCGTCAATAGGAAAACTAGGTTTTTCATTTTAATATGTGAGTCATGAGTTAATTTTTTTCTAAAGTGAAATGTGGGCTCAATCCGCTTAGGTAAGTCAGGTTAAGATATGCAGATTGCTTTTCGTAGGAATATTTCAGGGCGTTTTGTTTACCAGTGAGAAAGGATCCAAGACTGTCGAGGTATTCAAAAACAGAAATTTCGCCATTCTTAAAACTTAACTCCAGTCCACTTAGAAAAACCTGCCCAGATTCTAGATCATTGTTACCAGAGGAACGATTTTGATCTCGTTGTAAATGATGCCAGATTTGCCAACTGGCATTCACTTCCCTCTCAATTTCTTTTCTCTTTATTTGGTATTCAAGTTTCCCGCTTACCTCAGCCGCTTTAGCCAAGTTAAGGTCTCCTTGTTTTTCGCCAAGAGGAAGTTCCATCGATATTCCAAAGAAGAGTCCATCTTGTTTCTCCGGATATTTTTTGGAGGCAATATCTAAAGAAATTTCAGGAAATTTCTCATTCTGAAATTGCTCCACCTGCTTTGCCTTCCATTTTGCATTGGCTTTGAGGGATAACAAATCTGGTCTTTCTCGCAAAGCTTGTTGAATGGCCTGTTCAGATGAAACGAGTGAAACACTGTAGAGAAGAGAATGGTTCGCTGGAAATACATCATTAAGACCCACCCATAGCCTGAACCTTGTAAGTACCCCAGCCATTTTAGATTTGAGAGCTCTGTGGGAAAAAGTGAGTTCATCAACCCGTAGATTAATTCTTTTTAGATGAAGAGCAGGGATGATTCCTTGTGCCAAGAGTTCATTAGAGAATGTCAGGACTTGATTATGCTGTTCAATGGCCTCTTCAAGAATATAGATTTCTTCTTTGAGATACGAATACTTGATGAATATCTTCGCAATTTCGTAGGAAATTTTGAGTCTCTTCAAATCAATCTGCAAATCGGATACAGAATTTCTTATTTCAGCAGATTCGATTCTTGTGCCTCTTTTCCACAGAAAATCTAATTTCGATGAGACCCCAACCGTTGATTCATCAAAAGCTTTGGTTCCTCTGGCAGACTCCCGCTCATAATACAGAGATGGGTTAGGGAATCGAGAAGCCTTAGCTAAACGAGCTTGGTTAGCACCTTCCACCATTTTTGATAGCTCATCGATTTGTTCCACCTCGGATGCACGAGCACATGCATCTTCGAAGGCGATTGGCTTGGATTGAAGGTTCTGCAAGCTAAGCACGGCAATTCCCAAGCTAAGGCATTTGCCTTTTGATCTAAAAGAAAAGTGTGTGTATAAAAATCTGAAACTCATGGCTAAGTTAGTTTGAAAAAAAAGTAAGAGATGTCCCAGATTGGACATAGATGTGAGCCGGCTAGGCTCATCAACTAACTTCGGATCAAACTACTAAGCGTATGGTTTCAGAGAAGTGTTTTTGCCCAGATAAGGAAAGAGGCGGATCATGAGAGCGTACGGCAGCTAGTGTTTTCGCGTGAGTATTATGAATTCCTAGAACCGACCCTATCTTGCTACCTTTGAAGTAGTAACAAAGAGGCAGGCTTAACTTAATTTTACTTTCGGCAAGAAAGAGATTCGATTCCTGTTCAACGATTTCATGACTGCAAGGAGCGTGATGA
>JBMTHG010000262.1:0-1651 GCA_049436045.1 Bdellovibrionota bacterium | reverse complement strand
CACTTCGGCCAGAGTTTCTCGCGGCGAACCCACTCGCCCGCCGCAACCCAAACTAACTTTTTTGATACAAGGCCGTAAAAAAGCCGGGGAAGTACTCGCCTTCAGCTATTCGCTGTTTTGAAACTTTTTCATACTCAATTTCACGCTCAAACAATTCAGACTCTGAATCAAATTTTTTGAATTGATTAATCGATGTCGAAACCAAACGCGCACCAGCTTTTGAGCAAACTTCGGTGATCTCTTTCAAAGTATGCTGGGTCTCATGCGGATGCAAGACCTGATCACGAAACCACGAACGTAAGTAAGTGGGGTCGGTCTTCCCATTGTCTAGACGCGAATATTCGCGCAACAAGTCTTCCTCGGATGCCCCAGATGCTGACAGGTGCTCAAAATGTTGCAAAAATGGTCGCCTACCGTAAAGGTGGTAGAGGCCGAGATAAAAGTAGCCGCCCCGTTTTATGAAAATATCTATGCAGCGTTGAACTGCCGCGACACAATTGTCCGTGTGGTGTAAAACACCAAGAGAGACGCATACATCAAATTTCTCTTCGGGTTCAAACTTGAAAAGGTCAGCGGCCTCATATTTGACACGCAAACCGAGTGACGTCGCAGCTTTTTTTGCATATTCAATTACGACTGGGTTGAAATCTATCGCCGTCACCGAGGCACCAAATTGATCTTCGATTTGTGCCGAAAACCTCCCTACACCACAACCGACCTCAAGAACTTTCGTTTGCTTTTCAATTATTCTGAGCAACGCCGAGTGTGGCTTTAGAGACGCTCCAGAACGAATAAATTCCTCGTGTTCTTTGACGCTTCCAAAAATATTAAACGGGAGCTCTTTATAAAACTCGAGCACCTTTTCATTAGCAAAAGTCATGAGAAAACTTTTGTCAGAACATCGGATAATTATCGTCGGGAGTATCGCCTGACTTCGAAGAGCGATTAGCGCGAAAAAGTTTACTAAAAAAGTTCAAAAGTTTTGATAGGATACTCACAGTTTCAAGTATTGCACAATCGACCGTGCGACGACAGAGTTGCCTAAGTCTGTAAAGTGTGCTCGATCAACAAACAACCAATCTGGCTCCTGCAGTTCAGGGGCTTCATTGAGATCGATAAATTCAAGTACAATCCTGACACAGATCGCTTTAAAATCTTGCTTATATTTTTCTTTAATTTCTGTCAGCTCGCTAAGGATGCTCGAGAAGTCTCCTGCTTCTTGATCTAAAAGTTCAAACAATTCAGATTCTTGCGATGTTAAAGATTTTCTCATCCACGGAATAAAAGGTTGGAGCATAAATACTGCCGATGTTGAGTGATGGCTCGCCAGCATCTGAATGTAATCGCAGTCTCGTTCAAATACGGAGAGCATGGCTCGATATGACTCAGACTTTGCCGCCGTAGTTTGTACACTCGCATTACTTGAATCAGTACCCATTCCGACCTTTTTTCTTAAACCATTAAATAGCTGCTTCGCAAGGTCGCGATTGCCCAACGTTGCTGTAGCCATGCGCTGAGAAAACTGGATCTGCTGAAAAAACGCACCAAACATTTTTGAAAAACTGCCACTCATTAGTGAACGCGTCAAATTATTGACACCAGACATCACGACAATCGGGCCTTCGATTTTCTTCGTGTTTGAAAGATGCAC
>JBMTHG010000261.1:0-1656 GCA_049436045.1 Bdellovibrionota bacterium | reverse complement strand
TTGGAATCCTGAGCTTTGTAAAGTTGCGGCGAATCCATTAGGGCATATTCCGGGAGAGGCTGCAGGAAAAATTCAAGAAGTAAAAAATGTTTCTTTGTTTTTGGGCGGAGAATTTTCTGGAAATAGCCAGCGCCCCTTCGACGGAGAACTTGAAAATCTCTTGCGATGGAAAAAAGGCCCCGAGTCCTGCGTAAGCCTCTGTCGTGATTTTACAACTGAAGTTGAAAGAGAAAATTGCAGAGCAAGCTCACTCGACTATTTTAAAGAAATCAATACGGCCTGTGTAGGTGGCGGCGACGGCCTCATGGGTTGGCAACATCGAAGCTGGACGGCTACAACTTATGCTCTTAACCCCTTGGGCTGGGAGGGCACTGTTTCAGGTGACGAAGAAAGAACCGGTGTTAAAATTATCAATGCCGGCGGATTTCAAAACGAGAGATTTCAAGACTCAAACTTCGTTCGCTGGGGTCATCGAGAGGCTTCTCCCACTTGTGTCGATCAAAATCTTGAAGAATATGACTGCGCTGAAAAATTGGCGATTCGATTTCAACGTGTGAATGATCTCTCGAACTCTCTTGATCCAAGTGAAGTTCAAAGATTTCGTTTAAAATTTCGCTATCGCAATGCTGGTCGTCAAACTACAGGCTTCACTCCCAAACTACATCTGACCTTAAAACTTTGGGGAAGTTCCCAATGGCATCAACCCCAAAAGACCTTAGATCTTCACGAGGCTCATGATGAATGGACGGAGGCGGAGTTTTTGTTTGAGACCGATCCTGCGAGTCGGCCTGATAATTTGCAATCGATCAATCGAGTTCAAATTTGGTTTCGAGCCCGTCACTCAGAGCAAATGGAGGGATATTTAGATCTAGATGCCGTGGAACTTGAAAGATTAGATGAAAACCTAAACGTGATCGAAGATGTGCTGTCGACTGACTATGGAAGCTTTTCTTCAAATGAATCTGAGAAGCTACCCCATGGTGAGTGGCCCGCCACGATTATTGATCGACTGGGAGGCATTGGCTATTGGGGAAGCGCTAATCATCATAAAACTTGTGGACATGCCTTTTCAGGCTCAACTTCCAGCATGCGATTCTTTTTTGCCGGGCGAAGCTTAGGAGAAAGTCTCACCAAACACGAATCTGGTGCCACCTCTGGTTTTGTTTTTGCTGATCCACTTTATCGGCCTTCAGCCGCCTTCATCTATTATGACGATCAAAAGAAACTCGGCATGACCAAAGAACACCCTGCTCGGATCGATCCAACAGATCTTTCTTATCTGGGCAAAAACTTGAAGGTCAATGCCGTTCACGGAAGTGCTAAACTTGAGAGCACTCGATTTGAAATTCGTCTTTGTCATCATTTTGAAAATGAATGTCAGGGAGACATTATTTTCGAGCATGAAGGCGCTGCCTATGGATATTCTATTCCAATCAAAGCTCAGGAGCTTTTGCTTTCTGAGGCAGCCTCAACCCCAGTTCAACTTCAGTTAAAAGTTTGGAATCCTGGTGAAGAATCTGATGCGATTTTTTCAAGAGTATTTTTTGAAGTGAAACCTGAACCAGAGGCACCCCTTCAGATTGATCCTGATCTGAATTCAGATGGAATCGTCGATGGTTTAGATCTCACGATTTTTATCAATCTCTATTCTGCACA
>JBMTHG010000260.1:0-1678 GCA_049436045.1 Bdellovibrionota bacterium | reverse complement strand
CCTCTTTTTCAGAAATTTTGGGTCGCAATCGCTGAGAGATTGCTTGATAGTCTTCAGCCAAACCCCCTCCGATCAACTCACGAATCACCACGTTATACCAGTTGGCAAAATAATCATATTTAGCATCATCCAACGCCTCTGATATCTTTGGGGGTCGAAGCATTTTCATTCGATCAAAATACTTTTGCTGCTCTTCGAAAGTCTCAGAATTCGAATATAAAACTAGATTTTCGAAATACTCTGACTCTGTTTTCTTTAACTGAAGCCCCCGAATAAAACTCGACATCAAACTTGTGGAAATTTTTCGCTGGCCATCGATCACGAGCTTTAAATAATTTTCAGATTTCAAGCCCGCTCTTCTAGCAAATGAACGATACGAGAATCCTCGAATATGAGATTTTGCGTACCCGTAAAAGTCTTTTAAAAATTGACGAACATCTGTGTAGCTAAAAACATCTGGCTTCATAACTTAAGAGAGGAGTGAATCTTACCCACTCCTCTCACCTCCTTTTCATCTTAAAGCTTAATCGTCATCGCCATCGTCATCGTCATCATCATCGTCGTCATTATCATCATCGTCGTCATCATCGTCATCAAAAGAACCTGAGTTCTCGAAATTATCTTTCACAATATCTTCTACGTCAGCACATGCCCCACTTCCATCAGTGCTCTCATCAATCACCAAGACACCATCGACAAGAGAAAGATCACCCTCAGCCAAACAAGTGTCTAGTGGCAGATCGTTAAACCAACTCGCTTGATTGAACTCGATACTAAGTTGATTTGTGGCACCCTCAAGAACAGTTAACTCTTGAGCTGAACTCATCTCCCAGTCTTCACTGAAGCCAAGAGCGATAATAAACTCTTGCGTTGAAGAATCTTCTTTTTGATATGAACCCTCAATGTAAATTGTATTGCCAATCAAAGCATCAGCCCCATCAAGAAGCCCATCTTCTAACTGTGCTTCGTCAAACTTGATTTCGATCTCGCGATACATTCCTGATGGAATCTGAATGCTCGCCAGACTTGGAGTCGACTCGCCCGTCAGCAAGTTCACCACAAAAGGGCCGGGCACATGAATCTCTGCCTCAATCTCCGATTGCCCATCTTCAATCTCCACCTCTTCTTCACAAAGAAGGCCGTCACTTAACTCAGCCTCAACATCGGCACAACTCATACCCTCAGGCAGCTCCAATCGAATCTCTTCAATGTTTGCTCTTGCCTCGGTGATCTCAACACCACTGATAGCAGCAAAACTATTCGCCGTTGCCGCCCTAAAGACACTTTGTGAAAGAGATCCTGATGCAAGCTGAAATGAGATGCCTGCAGCCGTCATATCTCCATCGATCTTTGCGGGATCGACACCCGTCAATATACCGTCTCCACAAGCGGTCAGATTAAAAACTAAAAGACTCAAAACTCCGATTGATTTAAATTTTTTCATAACTGATAGCCTCCGATTCATGATTTCATTTTAGGCAAAACTTCATCTCTTGAGAAGCCGGATAGAGTCAAAATCGTTATTTTTTGTTAACGAAAATAGAATATTGAATTTATAAGATATTGTTATTACTGTTTTTTTTAGTTTTCAGGAAATCTAAATTAATTAAAACAGCAGAAAAGTTAACACTAGGGGCAACCAAACAAATGACTAAAACACCCACTTATTCACCTTATA
>JBMTHG010000259.1:0-1683 GCA_049436045.1 Bdellovibrionota bacterium | reverse complement strand
TTAGTGAACAGCAGCGCGAATCGGAATCTCTTGAATCACTTCAAACTCTAATTCTTCGAGTTCACGCAGGCGCTTCATCACGCTTTCTTCATCAAAATATTCGAGCGCCAAATCGACAAAAAGCTCGTGATGTCGAGCCTCTGCTTCGGTGAGCTTCATATAAAAATCAGCCAGCTCTTTGTCGGGATGATTTTCAGCCACCACACGAAATCTCTCTGTGCCACGGGCTTCAACGATTCCAAAAACAAGTAGACGATCTAAAAATTCTTCATCTCTTCCGTTTCTAATCTGCTTCAAAAGTCCGTTAATGTATGGATCTTTCTCATCTGGAAGAAGCTTTAGATTTCGTTTTCTGAGCAGTCGACAGACTTGATGAAAGTGCAAAAGCTCTTCGCGTGCGAGCCGAATCATAGGATCCATGATTTTTTCGCGATCAGGATAGCGCACCACAAAGCTCACTCCCGTAGCGGAAGCTTTTCTTTCGCAGGCCGCGTGATCAATTAAAAAATGATCAAAGTTCTGCAGAACTTTTTGAATCCACGCTTCTCCTGAATAGGGTTTAAGCTGCACCGCCAAAGCCATATCTATGCTTTAAGCGGCAGGAGTGAAGCTGTCCAGAAGCTCTTTGACGAAAGCTTGAAGAAAAGATTAAGGCCTCTATAAAAGACAATATAAAAGAGAAAAGATGCTGAATTTCCGGGAACAAATTGAAGTCTTTGATTTTTTGAGCCCCCTCGATTGGGCCATCTTTTTTTTAGTGCTCTTTTTGACTCTGGCCGCTGTTGTGTATGCGCATCGACGCCGGCAGCGAAATGAGGAATCTGATTTTCTCGATATGCTTTTGATGGGGCGGCAACTTACTTTGCCGATGTTTGTGGCGACACTCGTGGCCACTTGGTATGGCGGTATTTTTGGGGTGACTCAAATTAGTTTTGAAAAAGGCGTTTATAATTTTCTGACTCAAGGAGTCTTTTGGTATGTGACCTATATTATTTTCGCTCTTTTTTTGGTGCCAAAAATTGCCAGCTATCGGGCGGTGACTCTGCCTGATTTGGCGGGAAAAATGTTTGGAGAAAAATCTCAATATTTAGCAGGAGCGTTTAATTTTTTAAATGTTGTTCCTGTTTCTTATGCCATTAGCTTAGGCCTTTTTTTGCAGATTCTTTTTGGCGGCAGTCTCTCATGGAATATTAGCTTGGGAGTGTTTTTCGTAGCGATTTATTCGATGATTGGGGGCTTTCGATCGGTTGTCTATTCCGACCTCATTCAGTTTGTTGTGATGTGTTCGGCTGTTTTTTTGGTGTTGGTGTTTTCATTTAAAAGTTTTGGGGGCATTTCTTTTTTGCAGGCACATTTGCCGAGCTCTCATTTCGAGCCTTTAGGCGGAGAGAGTTTGGCCACAACCATGGTGTGGGGTTTGATTGCCCTTTCGACATTGGTCGACCCTAATTTTTATCAGCGATGTTTTGCCGCGAAAAATCAGCGGGTCGCAAAAAAAGGAATTTTGATTTCAACTCTGATTTGGATGGGCTTTGATGTTTGTACAACGCTTGGGGGCTTGTATGCGCGCGCGGTAATTCCTGAGGCAGAATCAGGAACAGCCTATTTTGTTTATTCTCTTCAGGTTTTACCCAACGGCCTTCGGGGATTTTTCATTGCAGGAATCCTCGCGACAATACTTTC
>JBMTHG010000258.1:0-1705 GCA_049436045.1 Bdellovibrionota bacterium | reverse complement strand
AATTCAAAATCATGCTTCAAAAACAGTTGAAAAGATCGAAGATAATTAATCAGACAAATATTTTAACAATCTCAAAAGCAGACCAACTTAAGGCATAAGCCAAAAGACTATAGCCAACGAAAGTGAAAATCGGAACTCTCCAAGAAGCCGTTTCTTTTTTCATCACCGCCAAGGTTGAAACACATTGCAAGGCAATCGCATAAAACACAAGAAGAGCGATGCCACTCGCCAAACTAAATCCAGAGTTTTGAATATGCTCGGCGAGGCCTGAAATATTTTCATCGGCACCTTCAATTCCAAACAAAGTTCCTAAGGTTCCCACAAAAACTTCGCGAGCTAAAAACGAAGCCAAAATGGCAACAGCATAGGGCCAAGTTAAGCCGATGGGTTCAAAAATCGGTTCGATCCATTTTCCTAAAGAACCCAAAAATGAAGATTCCAAATTTTCAGGGCCATTTGGAAAATAAGCTAAAAACCAAACGACGACCGTCACCACAAAAATAATGAAGCCTGCCTTATAAACAAACATCCATGAGGCATTCAAAGCGCGTCGAAGAAGCGGCCTCCAGTTGGGCATTCGATAAGGCGGCAGCTCCACCACAAAGGGCGCATCGGAGCTAGACTTAAATGAGGTTTTTGAGAGAATTCCCGTCACAACTAGGGCCACAATAATTCCTAGCGCATAGACTCCAAAAAAAACTAAACCTTGAAGACCAATGAACCCGCCAAAAAATAAAATTTGTGGAATCAAAGCAGAAATCAAAACTGCATAAACTGGCAATCGTGCCGAGCAACTCATTAAAGGCACCGCTAAAATGGTGAGCAGTCGACGGCGAGGAGACTCCATCGATCGTGTCGCCATGATCGCCGGAATCGCACAAGCATGCCCTGATAAAAGTGGAATGAAACTTCGCCCACTCAAACCAAATAAACTAAGGGGCTTGTGACAAATGATGGCCGCTCGAGCAAGGTAGCCCGAGTCTTCTAAAAATCCGATGATCATCATCAAAACAAAAATCTGCGGAACAAAAACTAAGAAGGATCCAATGCCCCCAAAGATAGCTTGCTCTAAAAAATCTGCCGCCACGCCGGCGGGAACCAAGGGAACAATGAGTTCACTCAACCAAGTGATCGCGCTTTCAATTCCATCCATGAGCGGCGCAGCCCACGTGAAAATCGCCTGAAAAAGAAAGGCCATGATGGCCACAAAACTCAAGCCTCCAAAAATTGAATGCAAGAAAAACTGATCGGCCTTGCGCTGACCTGCCAAGATCACATCGGTATTTGGCCCAAACTCTTTTGCCAACTTTCGAGCGGCCACGGCATCAGAGTTGTTTAAGAGGCTGCCTGAAAATTGGGGCGCCTCTGCGCGCGCTTCTTCTTGAATTGCATTTTTTAGCTCGTTCAGGCCAATTCGTTTTCTTGCCGAAATGGGAATCACCCTGACTCCCAACTCTTTTGCAAGTCCCTCAACATTCACATTGAGCTTTTGCACATCAAGCTCGTCGATAAGATTCAAGGCAAAAATAATCTGCTTGCCGGATTCAAGCGCCTTTCGGCGAACCTGCAAACCTAAAACCAAACTTCTTTCTAATCGAGTGGCATCCAGCACGCACAAAATAGTTTTTACTTCGGGAACAACTAGAGCAGCCTCAAACTCACGTACCGAAACTTTTTCATCCTCTGTCATCGGAGTGAGAGAATA
>JBMTHG010000257.1:0-1707 GCA_049436045.1 Bdellovibrionota bacterium | reverse complement strand
TGATTCTCGGATTACGCCGGGCCATCGGAGCCAAAGATTATTCTCTTCACTCTCAACTTGAATTGGTCGCGATTGGCAGTGTCTGTGATCTTGCCGAGCTCAAAGGCGCCAATCGAATTTTGGTGAAGGCGGGCTTAAGTCGTTTACGACAAACTCAAAATGCCGGCCTCCGAGCTCTCTTTGAATTGGCCGGAGTTCAGGCTTCATCATTAAAAAGTAGAGATCTTGGATTTTTGATTGGGCCTCGTCTGAATGCGGCGGGAAGAGTGGGAGATCCTGCTCTTGGAATTAGGCTGCTTTTAGCCGATTCATCGAACGCGAAAGAGCGAGCTCAAACTTTAGAAGTTGAAAACACAAGGCGACGAAAAATTCAGAATGAAAACCTTGAACAGGCGCTCGTTGAAGTAGAAAAAAACTCTGAATCGAGCGCTGTGATTTTTCATCCCAATTTTCATCTAGGGGTGGTGGGGTTAGTGGCGAGTCGTTTGTGCGAAAGCTATCAAAGGCCGTTTGCCGTTTTTGCTCCTCTAGAGGACGAGCACGCCTTGGCAGATTTTGCTGGTCAGACTGAAATTTTAAAAGCTTCCCTTCGAGCACCCAAGGGCTTTCATCTCGCAAAAAGTCTTCAAAAAATTTCTCTTCAAAATCCCGATTTGTTTTTGTCTTTTGGAGGGCATGCGCAGGCCGCCGGAGTTTCTTTGCGACGCGAGAATTTTTCTGAATTTCAAAAAATCTTCGAGTTTGAAATTTCTAATAGATCTGAAGAAGAGGTCATAGTTGATCGAGATTTTGTCTTGGAATCGACCGAGGGCCTTGATTCTCTTTTAGATTGGCTTGAGCCCATCGGCCAAGGAAACGAAGCCCCACGCATTGAAGTTCAAGATTACAGGATTCGGCAGGTTCGAGTCATGAAGCAAGAACATATAAAGATTATGGGGTCTTGGCGTGGATTGCCCCTGCCCATTTTGCAATTTCGAAGTCCTTGGGTTAATCTATGGGGCGATCTCCGAAATGCAAGCTTGCATTTTATTGGGGAGCTCACTCAAAATGAGTGGCAGGGACGGAAGTCTCTGGAGTTTTTGTTGAAAGACGTTTTGGATTGGAAGAGTTTAGGGGGGAAAAATGAGTTCCGACGTGGGTCGAATGAAGTCAGCGATCGCCAGAGCTTTTGATAAACGAAAGTTCGCGCGAATCCCGATTCAGCTAAAGGTGGATGTTGAATCACCGAATAGTCACTATCTCTTTGAATACTCAACAAATTTGTCTCAAAATGGGATTTTTATTCAAACAATGGAGCCTGAATTGCCGGGCACTTTGATTATTCTTCAGTTTTCTCTTCCAAACAATCATGTTATCCGAACCCGAGGCGAAGTGATGTGGGTTAATTCAGTAGATGCTGAAGAAGACGAGCCAGGAATGGGAATCAAGTTTCTTGGAATTAGTAACGAGGATCGAGATTCCATTTTGGCAGCCTTAAAGAAAGTTGCAATTTTGTAATAAAGAAGGAAGGTAGAAAATGATTCAATATTTGGCATTGTTTAGCTTATTAGGGGTGTCTCAAGGTTCAGGAGACTCAACCCAGCGAGTGATCGTGATTGATTCTGGAACTGGCTCCTCCACAACTGAGCCTGCGAAGCCACAAGTTTTTGTGGAGTCAGGAAGCAGTGTGATTATCAGCACTCCCAAAGAAGACATGAAGTCGGCTTA
>JBMTHG010000256.1:0-1708 GCA_049436045.1 Bdellovibrionota bacterium | reverse complement strand
ACCTTCAGTCATGCGAGAGCTTCTTCGATTTTGACGCAATATGTTGGGTTTGTTCTGAGTTGTAGTTTAGGCGCACTTGTAAATTATTTTATAACTCTCAGTTTAGCGAGAGAGTTTGCGCTTTTAGCAGAGTTTCCTCAGATCGCCGCCGTTTTTGGTATCCTGGGGGGGATGCTCATTAATTTTTTCACAAATCGATACTGGGTTTTTCGTCACTAAAATCTCAACAGAACTGATCAATCATGCAAAACTAAGATGGATGACGTTTTTTATTCGATGTCTTATTGCCGCTTATGGTTTTTTGACAATTTCTGAAGTGAGTCATGCCAGTGAAGAAACGCTAAGCTATCTGTTTTCTGAAAGAAAATCTGATCGAAGTGGCATTCGAACTAATGTTTTGATTGTTCTTAAAGACAATAAGATCGTTTATGAAAAATATGCCGACGGATTTTCTTCTCATAAGCCTTATCTCTTATGGTCGATGAGCAAAAGCTTCACGAATGTTTTAATGGGAATCGCTCATCAAGAATCTTTGTTGGCTTTAGACGATGTGATTTTTTCCTCTGATTCCTCTGAGATCAAATTCCGAGACGCTATTGGGTGGAGCAGTTGTTTAGATTGGAGTGAAACTTATGAATTTAATCCCATCTATTCCTCCGTCATTCGCATGCTTTATAGCACGGGAAGAGATGATATGTTTTCTTTTGTAAAGAATCACAAGTTGAGGTGTCAGCCAGGCTCAGCGGTTGAATATTCAAGTGGAGACAGTTTGCTATTGATGGGCTATTTAAAGCAGAAGCTCTCTGATGAAGAGTATTCTCAATATCCATGGAAGAAACTATTTGATCCTTTGGGGATGAAATCCGCCGTTTGGGAAAAAGACTCGAAGGGTGTTTTTGTGGGGTCATCTTTTCTGTATCTCTCACCACAGGATTTAGTGATTTTTTCAAACTGGCTTCTGTCTCAGTATGCAGAAGGAGAGCTTCGTGCTTGGCTCAGAGAGAGCACTAAACTAAGCCCGGCTTTTGATAGAAAGGTGAAAGAGCGAGGGCTTTGGCCTGCCGCTCATTGGTGGGTGAATGGAGATTCTCAAAGTAAGAGATTTGCAGATTTGCCGACAGATCTTTTTGCTGCTCTTGGGCATTGGGGCCAGAGCCTCACTTTTATTCCCTCAAAAAATATGGCGATTTTGCGATTAGCAGATGATCGTGAATCTGGAGTTTTCGATTATGAGCTTATGGTGAACTCAATTTTAAGGGAGTTTCCATGAAGCGATTTCGGAAGTGGTTTCGAAACTTAAGCCTCTTATTGGGCTTTTCTTTCATTGCGGTGATCGCTTTACTCAGTGGTTTTTATTTTTGGAATAAACAGGCGATTGAAGACTTTGCTCCGAGCCTCTCGGCTTTTTATGCCAAAAGCTTTTGCTCATGTTTCTTTATCAGTGAGCGTTCGATCAATGACTGTCATGAGTATGCCCGGCAATATATTCCCATTGAGAGCTTTTATGTCGATGAAAGCTTAAAGTTGATTCATGTAAAAGCTCTTGGCAGGCAGGCGAGGGTTTTCTACGTGAACGAAAAAGAAGGCTGCTCGTTAGAGCCTTTGCGATAAGCTTCTCAAGCGGCTGAGGATTTGAGATAATAGTGATGATGGTTTTTAGATTTTTCAATGCCGCCTTTGCGGGGGCGGCAGTCTTAATGTCTTGTTT
>JBMTHG010000255.1:0-1715 GCA_049436045.1 Bdellovibrionota bacterium | reverse complement strand
ATCTTCAGTATTCACAAAAATCGACGACACCGCCAAAAACTCCAAAACCTCCGGCCGACAATCTGTCGAATTGAACCAATTTGATGATCTAAAATTTTGCGTCTGCGACGTCAAAGTTTTTGAAACACGAGCCGCCCCATAGTTTTGCAAAGTTGGAAATCCAGCTCGCGCGAGCTGCAAATCAAAATTCAGACCAAAGAGCTCATTGATGTATGGATCGCGATAGTCACCTTTTGATTCACCTTCATTGAAAAAGACGAATCGATTACCGAATTGGACTAAGTCGTTACTCTTCGCTTGAAATCCATATTCTCTAATGCTTATATCTCTAAAGATAGAAGCGTTTGAATTATCCACATCTTTAAGAAACATAACGACTGGACTCAAAAGAGCCATTATTACCGAAAATAAAACTAGCGATGATTCAACTCGCGACCGTTGGGAAGATTTCCTCTGACCACACAATTCACTTCCTAAGTACACAGCAAAACAGAATATTGTAAGAATGAGGAGCGGATGTGCGAGCCGCCATACGTGAAAAGAAAATAAACTTGAAACAAATTGAATGCCTGAACTTGCCAAAGTTCTACTAAGCAAAAGAGCCGTAACTAGTAGTACGCAAATCAAAAAATAATGTTTTAACAGTCGGATAAGTGCGGTTGTTTCTCGTCTCGAGCTCCAAAGAACTGGAAGCAGAATGAATATCACTGAGGCATTAAAAAACTCTGTTCGAGAAGTGGCGTCGTTTCCAATTCGCAGAACTGGTTGGGCAATTGCGGCGATAGGTGGAAAAACAACACACCTCAGCCGATCACAGGAAAATACATCCCAGATACTTCCTTGAGTAGGAAAACTGCTATTCAATCCCTGTGAAGACTTAAAAAGGTCAAAAATAGTCAATCCAGGCAAAAAAACAAGGGGGACAAGAATCGCAAACTTAACCAATCTTTGGGTTTTGTTCAACCATCGATAGCGCTCTCGCAACACAAAGAACAAAAGCGAAAAAAATAGGACCGGGTACCAGGAAGGATGCCCGACAAACATAAAGCCTGCTCCAAAGAGAAGCGAGAGAAGACTTTCAACTGGATATTTTTTTACTGAGGACTGACTTTCCGTGAAGAGTTTCCTATGAAGTAACCCAACAATTAGAAGGGCAAGCCCCCAATACTGATCGGCCTCAACCCAAAAATCATTCAATACGGTGTATAGGACCATTGGACCCAATAACGAAAAGTCCAAGAAAAAAAGCCGCAGAGATAGTTTCGGTCCTCCCCAAGATATAAAAATCAGATTTATCAATGCCAGAGCAATTGTCGTCGAAAAGCAAAGCCTGATTAAAACAAGAATCTCAACGGACAAAAATCGATTCAAAAAAACAAAGGGAGATTGAGTTTGTTGACCGTGGATATTGGGCATTCGCTGACCCAATCCTTGTGCCTGATCCCACACAGGAATTTCCAAGAGGCGATGCACTCCGACCGGCAAACTGACCCCTGCTCCCCTGGTCGCACGGTACTCGCCACCCTGATTTTGCTCACTCTTGTATTTGATTTCGTAGTCGTCGGTTCCGCGATAAGCGACTAAGAAGCAGGCGCCGAAACTTACGAAGAGCGCAATCAGTACAGATACAACCTGTGGATTAACGAGAAGTTTTTTACGATCGAGAATGCTAAAAGATTAGATGTTTTCGTCGGCGACAAGATGCGAGCGCCGCT
>JBMTHG010000254.1:0-1760 GCA_049436045.1 Bdellovibrionota bacterium | reverse complement strand
GAAACGAGAGAGAAGATTAGTCTTTGCCCCCAGAGCTTAGTTATTTGTCTTCGGAATCTTCTTCTTCGCCGGGAGATAAAACGCTTTGCTGATATTGCTCTCTGACATCCTGTATGCTCATTCCAGAGCCCTGTTCGAAGAGTGAGAGGTCTTCAGATAAATTTTTGATTTCGGTCGAAAAGAAGTCGGGGCCGAGAGTTCCTAAAAAACCTAGAGCCGCTCCACAAGAAGAACTAATAAGTCCAATTTTAAAAACCTTCTTCATCAAGGCCCTCTTCGAGTTTTCTTTGAATTGTCTTTGAAATTTATGATAATCCAAAAAATAAGTCGTAAGTCCAAAGAGTCCGCCAATTCCAAAACCGAGAACCATCAAAAGATTTCTTGCCTCCGCTTGCTTTTTCATAAGGGCAGCCTCAACCGCCGATTTGATCGCAAGACCTTCAGCACTTGAAAGAAAAATTTCCCACTGTCTCTCTGGATTCTCAGCAGCACCAACGCCTTCTCCGCTGAGATAAGATTCGACAGCTTTCTCCTCCTCTGTCATTTCAGTCTTTTTAACCTCTGGGCTTTTATCTTCTTTTCGGGGTGCGGATTCAGCTTTCTTTGCCTCTACTTCAGATGAACCATAGTCCATGGTTCCGCAAGCCGACATAAAAAGAGCAAAAACACCGCTTAGATAAGATCTCATCTCTTACTCACCTTCTGTTTCGCCGATGGCATCATTCTTCAAGTTTTCGGTTGATTGCCTCGAAGCTTTTTTTGGTTTTTTCGGAGCATCTGTTTTCGACTTTGGCTTCTCATTAAAATTCAAAGAGGGCGTCGTAAAAAATCCTGGACGAACCACTTCCCAGACATATCGCGACGACAAAAACTCATCGGCATCTGCTTCAGGTCTTAAATTCTTTTTTCTAAAACTTGGCAAAACCCAATAGGTTTCGGTGTCGAGCTGGATGGAATTGTCTTTAATCATTTCTGTCGTTGGCGTGAAACTCGATTCCATTTCCCAAGGTCTTTGCAATTCATCGCCAGTCGTTTCTAAAAGATAGCTTCTGCCCAGCTTTGAAGTGATTGCTATTTTTTCATTTTCTAAAGAGCGATAATAAAAAGCTGCTAAACCCGCAAAAGCAAGGCCCAAGACTGCGCTTGTGATGATCGTGTTCTGAACAACATACTTTCGATTCTCGCCATGGTGAACGACAGCATAACCTAAACCAGCTCCCACGGCTGAGCCCACAATGCTCGACGTAATAATTTCAGGAGTACGACTTGCACAACCCACCTGAACAAGACTGAGACACAAAAGACCAAACATCATTGGACGCAGAAAAATTGATTTCGACTTCATCGTAAACCTCCTAAAAGAGAGCCGCTTTCGGGAATCTCAAATTGTTGCTCAAAAACTAAAAAGATGGGCTCACCTGCCGGAACCACGACATACTCAATAGCTCTTTGTTGAATGTCTCTGATCATCTCTTCCATGACACGAAATGAAGCGGTGCTCGCGCCTGTTAACAGATTGTTCGTCAGATCAGGTGTCGCAATCTGACCAAAGACCGAAGGCTCTCGTTTCCTAGCAGAATCAGCAAAGCCTCCCAAAAATCCAAAAGCCAAAATAGAAGAATAGGTCTCAAGCTGATTCGAAAAATAAATTCCTTCTAACTGTGGAAAGAGCTCATGCGAGAGGGCTAAAACTTGAACCGGATACTCCTTACCCTTCGGCGTGACGAGTCGATTGAACTTCACCACGACACCTCTTAAGA
>JBMTHG010000253.1:0-1766 GCA_049436045.1 Bdellovibrionota bacterium | reverse complement strand
CGGCAATCGCCGCCGCGGAAGGGAGTGCTTCGGAGCTCTCTTGAACTCGCTCTGAAGCGAAAATCGCGAACGGAAAACAAAAACCTGCGAAGGTAATTCTGATTAGCCAATTTGTTTTTTTCACAGTCATCAAAGCTTTCTCTTTCTTATATTTCAAGACTTGCATTAAAAAGTTGGGCCAGCTTTATCGAAGAATTAAAAAACATGCAAGATAGGCTGCCCTAAAGTCTTGAAATCATTGCCGCCAAGAGGCCTAAAGACGATTGTGGGGTCTTTACAGAGGCAAAAAGCTCAGCTAACGCTCGCGCTGATTTATGATAATTCAAGTTTTTCTCTGGATGCTCATTTCTCAGGTTGATGGCGCTCAGCCTGAGCCGATGACCTATGGTGATATTTTTTTTGAAGAGACTCGCGATAGCTCTTTGCCTGATTATTTTTTGAACTTGGGTTACGCGAGTGATACCTCTGGAGCCTTTTTAGATCTTCCATCTATCAATTCAAATCTTCAGATTGGTCTGCATCAGTTTGTTAGCACGGGTTTGCTTTCTCAATTGGTGTTCCCAAGGCTCACTGAATCAGCGCAAAGCCTTAGCAAATTGAGAGATATCGATATCAACTTTGATGTTTCAAAACCGAAGTGGAGTATTTTTTCTCTGACACAAGTTCAGATTTTTATAGGCCAGTGGAATCTATGGAATCTGACTTCGTTTCAGGTCGAGATGCTTGTGGGTGGTGGCTTTGGATTCATCAAACGAAAGGAGCACTTTAGTGCGAAATCTCAAAATCAATGGTCGCATCTTTGGCATCTTGAGCAAAGATTTCGAATCTCAGATCATTGGGGCTTGCAGATTGCTTTGTTCGGGCATCGTGGGGCTATGTTTCTTCAGTCAGGTGCCACTCTTAGCTTCTGAAGAAAAAAGCTCAAATAAAGTAGAGCATGCTCTGAGTTATCTGCCTGCAAACTCCGCAAAGGCGATTGCCATTTTTGAGTCAGTCTCGCAAGAGGATCCTGATTTTCAGCTAGTGGTGCAAGAACTCATGAAGCTGTTTTATCGTGAGCAAAATTGGCCAAAGTTTTTTGCCTTTTCTCAATATCATCGAGTTCGCTGGGGCAAGACGAATCCCTCTGAGATTCAATTGCTAGAGGCACTAGCTTTGCTTCGACATTGCCAAAACACTTTGCTTCAAGCTCTCATCGAGGAGCTAGAAGCTTCACCTAATTCTTTTCAGGCAGAGCTAGATCAAATAAAATCACTTTCGAGGGTCTCATTTGAAAAACCGAGGGGGTCAAAAAAAATGCCTTCGAACATTGCGAATCATTTTTCAGGAACGAGCACGTGGCCGACAAAGAAACAAGCGTTGACAAAGGCTCACCCGGCACAGCTGAGAGTTGAGGTGAAGGGCCTATGCGATTAGTTTTGTTGGCCTTGGGCCTTCTGCTCACGGAGGCTTCTTTCGCGAGCTCATCACTCAAGATTGCCCTCGCTCTCGAGCTTTTAGAAAAAAATAAAAAGAGTGAAGCTTTGGAACTTTTAGAGTCAGCTTTTGCGGAGTCAGTAGACCCTGTTGAAATGAAGCATTTGGCCGTATTGATTCTTGAAGCGAGCTCGTTGAGTTACCAAAAAAGAGAAGCATTTTTGAAATATCTTGTTCGGTTTTCACCTGACCATCCTAGATATCCCGACTGGTTGAAAGAGTTGGGCGATCGACGTTTTCAAGCTGGAGAAATGGACGCTGCTGAAGATTGGTATTTAAGAGCCAGTGTC
>JBMTHG010000252.1:0-1772 GCA_049436045.1 Bdellovibrionota bacterium | reverse complement strand
CTGAATCAATAAAAGATTGATCAAATTGAATATTACCTCCTTGAGTTCCTAAAACTGTAAATGAAGAATCGCAAGTTTCTGCTAAATTGGCATTGGGATCTAAACTTTGAATTCGAATATTCGAGGAGTCGACCGCGATGACACTTTTATCAGGAATTTGAGCAGAGCCGCTCGCTGGCCAAACCTGCTCTGTTAGGGTTTCGACTCTATCACAATAGAGCATGATGCCCGAGCATTTGCACTCAAATCCATTGGGATGACTACTATCGCAGCCATCGATCCAAATAGATTCAGCTTTCATTTTTGTTTGCTCAAACTGAAACTGACATTCATCACCAACTTTTCCGAACTTCAAACGAACTTCAGAGATGATCCAGCCCTCGGGAGGGGCTTGAGCTCTGATTAAGGTGTTGGCCATATCAGACTGCGGGTGATCACATTGAATCTGCCCACCACTGCAGCTTTTGTTTAGTTTTTCAAAAGTCTCTTCAATTGGCAGTGAATCTAGATCGACTGATGTGGAATAGCCTTTTTCCATGTTCACCGGGCCAGGATTTGCGATGCTGTCGCCGCCTGGATTTTTGCCATAAAGAAAAAAATTATTTTCATCAGCGTTTCCAATCTTCAAATTGCCAGTGAATCGAAGCTCTTCGTTATTCATAAAATAGACGGCATTTGAGGGAAGGTTAGAATTATTATTCCCTTGTGGGCTTGCAAAAGAAATCGCCACATTGCCATCAATTTCACCACTACCAAAGACAACAGGCTGAGAGGAATTTCTTAAGATCAATGAATAGTCAGCGAGTTGCTGAGGCATGATTTGAAGAATGCCGGAGATCTGGCCGGCTTGAGATGGGTCCATTGAATCATAAAGGCGAAGCTGCAATCGAAAAACTTTCGGAAAGTCATTGATATTCGCACTTAAGTTGCACACCGAGTTTTGAAAAAGAGGATTGTCAGGGCTCGGGCGACCTTGGCCGATACATTGGATTTCGAAATTGCCCCTGGCTTCTGCATGCGGAGAATCAGGATCTGGAAAAAAATCGTTTAGATCGAGTCGCAATTCAATAGAGTTTGCGGCCTCAATATCGTCGCCCGTTGGATTTTGAATCATGGCGTTTACTTGGTTAAAAAAGATTCTTCTAAATCTTTCAAACTCAGTGAAAGTCTCAATTTTTAGGCGCTCAGAAGTAGAGGCCGCCTTAGTCTTCAGAAGCTCTCGATTAGAGCGTTGATAAACGAGCATCAATATCAAAGTTAAAACAAAAATAAATCCAAGAACCCCGATCAACAAAAAAGCTCTAAAAGATTTTTGGCCAATCTTTCTCATTGCCCGATCGTACCCCCAATATCAGGATTATTAAAATTTCCGCCGCAAAAAGCGGGAAGGGTCTGCTCTTGTGAAAGACCTAAAATAACTCTTCTCAAATCATCTCGAACAAGGTTTCTGGCCGCATCTCCAAAATTACAAGCATTTCGGCAATAGCTGCCATGATCGGGAAAGTTTGCTGATGCAAAGCCATCTGGAGCCGGTGGCGTGATGCAACAGCCAAGCGATCCGCCCCAGCTCTCACATTGAGCTTGCGCACAGTTTTGACCCGCGGCTTGAGTTTGGGGGCCATTGAGTTCGTAGTTGAATTGATTTGTCGTCAGAATGGGGGCGAGAGAGCCATCTTGATCCACTGAATTTTGAGAGGGTTCAGGGTCTTCATCGTTGCGGTCTAATCTAAACTCAGCAGCACGACCAAAACTGCCGACCTGCTCACCGCACT
>JBMTHG010000251.1:0-1779 GCA_049436045.1 Bdellovibrionota bacterium | reverse complement strand
GCAAAAAGCAATGTAGAAGGCCCATTGGCTGACCTTAAGAAAGCACTTGAAGGCACTGATCTTGAAGCGATTAAAGCTGAAATGGAAAAGGTAGCAACTGCCAGCCAAGCAGTAGGTGCTGCGATGTACCAAGAGCAAGCAGCTCAAGGTGAAGCACAGCCAGAAGGCGAAAATAACGCTGAAGACATTGTTGATGCCGAAATCGTTGACGAGGGTGAAAACAACAAATGAATCAAACACCCGAGAGCGAAGAGCCAAAAGAGGGTGTAACGATTCGCGACAAAAGGCGAATTGATCCAGAGACATTTCAGCCGCGCGAAAGTGCGGCTGAAGTCAAAGAAGATTCAGCACCCGAGGCAGTAGAAAAAGATCCGGTTCAAGAATTAACAAATGATTTGCAACGCATCACTGCTGAGTATGCAAATTATCGAAAGCGCGTTGAGCGAGATCGAGAATTAATTCAAGAGCTTGCAACTGCAACAGTTTTAGATCAATTGATTCCAATTTTGGATGATATTGAAAGAGCCAAAGAGCATGGGGATTTAACTGGCACCTTTGCCACTGTTGCTGAAAACCTTTCTAGCCTAACTCAAAAACTTGGGTTAAATAGATTTGGTGAAGTAGGGGAAGAATTTGATCCAACTCTTCATGAAGCTCTCTCAACTGTTGAGTCTGATGAATACAAAACTCAAACTGTGACAACGGTTTATCAAGCTGGCTACAAAATAAAAGAACGAATTTTAAGACCAGCAAAAGTTGTCGTAAGCCAACCTGCATAAATTGAAGGAGGTGTCATGAGCGCAAAAGACTACTTAGAAAAAGATTATTATCAAATTCTTGGAGTATCTAAAGATGCTGATGATGCCACTTTAAAAAAGGCTTACCGCAAACTTGCTCGCGAGCTTCACCCAGATCAAAACAAAAGCGCTGATGCTGAAGAAAGATTTAAAGCAGTATCAGAAGCTTATGATGTTTTATCGGATTCCAAAAAGCGTGCTGAATATGATCAAATAAGAACCTACGGCGCTCAAGGTATGGGCGGTGCGGGTCAAAACTTTAACTTTGATCTAGGTGATCTTTTTGGTGGTTCTGGTTTTAATTTAGGAGATCTATTTGGACAAGGGGGAACTAGAACTAGAAAGCCAAGGCGCGGAGCTGACCTTCAAACTGAAGTAACTATTTCTTTTGATGACTCATTTGAAGGTAAAAATATTTCAATACCTTTAAGAGGCCAAGTCGCTTGCAAAAACTGTAATGGCACCGGTGCAAAACCTGGCACCTCTCCAAAAAAATGCACCGCTTGTAATGGCTCAGGCCAAGTGACAAGAAATGATGGGTGATTTTCTTATGCGCAAGTGTGCCCGACCTGTCATGGCTCAGGCCAAATAATTGAATCCAAAGACCCAGCTTGTGGTGGAACAGGAATCGTCACAGAAACTCGCACCGTCACCGCACGAATCCCAGCAGGCATCAAAAATAATGCTGTTTTACGCCTTAAAGGCAAAGGTGAAGCTGGCGGTAAGGGCGGAGATGCTGGGGATTTATTCATCACTGTAAAGGTTAAAGAAGACCAAATCTTTAAGCGTGATGGCGATAACGTAAAAATTGATCTACCGGTGAGATTTGATGAAGCAGTTTTTGGCTCACAAATTTCCGTTCCCGTCCCTGGCGGCAGCACCGTAACTTTAAAAATCCCCGCCAATACTCAAAACGGCAAAGTCTTAGAGTTAAAAATCAAGGAATGCCAAAGAGTGCTAACTCTCGAGGCGATTTACTCGT
>JBMTHG010000250.1:0-1801 GCA_049436045.1 Bdellovibrionota bacterium | reverse complement strand
GCCGTAAGACTCTGAGAGTCTTTGAAGGCCTTTTGACTTCCCTGAAAAACAACATTTCCCCCCGCTTCACCACTGCCTGGCCCAAGCTCGATCACTTCGTTTGCCCGTTTGATGGTATCTAGGTCATGCTCCACCAGAACAACGGAGTTGCCGCGAAGAACTAAATCATCAAGAGCGTCTAAAAGACGATCTCGATCACTCGCATGAAGGCCGATACTGGGCTCATCCAGAACATAGAGAGTGCCAGAGAGCTCGGCGCCGAGCTGGTTTGCAAGATTGATTCGCTGAGACTCACCTCCCGAGAGAGTTTTTGAAAGTCGAGAAAGATTAAGATAATGAAGGCCCATTTGGTTCAAAAATTGGAGTCGGGATTCGATCTGTCTTAAAATTTCTCGAGCCAAAAGTTTTTCTGCGGGGCTTAGTTTTGTGGAAAACTTTTTAAACCAGTCTTGAAGTTCATCGAGCGGAATCTGACAGAGCTCAAAAATATTTCGATCAAAAAGTTTTATCCAGAGACTTTCTTTTTTGAGTCGAGAGCCTTCACATTCAGGACAGGGGCGACTTGTTTGATATCTTCTTAAAAATACTCGAACGTGAAGTTTATATTTTTTTCTTTCAAGAGCTCGAAAGGCGGCAAAAACCCCCTTGTATTTTCCGCTGCCGTGAAAGACTTCTTTTTTTTGCTCATCGCTTAATTCGGAAAAAGGAAGTGATGAAGGAAAATCACTTTGGCTAAGCCAGTCTTTGAGTTTGCGGCGAGCTGCCGACATCATCTTTTTTTCGAAGGGATCAATAGCGCCTCGATCAATGCTGAGCTTCGGATTGGGAACAATAAGCTCAGGGTCATACTCTAAAACATTTCCAAATCCTTTGCAGGTGGCACAAGCTCCAATCGGAGAGTTAAACGAAAATAAAAGCGGAGATTTTTTTGGCACTTCAGTGTGACAAACAGAGCATGAAGACAGCGAGCTCCAAGCAGAAAATTCTTTGAGCTCGGGAAGCCATAAAAAAGCAGAGCCCTCGCCATGACGAAAACTGGCTTCGAGAGATTCCATCAGTCGAAATTTTTCATCTGCTCTTAAGACCAAGCGGTCGATAACAATGAGAGCCCCTTTTTTGATTTTTTTGCCAAGAAAGGCCTCGATTTCTTGAGGCTCCATATTTTTTTTGGAAGGAAAGAATCTTAAAAAAGCTCTCTCGAGCAAGCTTTTGGCCTCTTCGTCTTTGTGTAACGCAAAACCCAAGTAGGCTCTCGGATGATCAGAATATCTTGCGAGAATTTTTTCAGCGGCAGATTGAGGGCTTTCACTTTTGATCTCGCCGTGGCCCTTCGGACAATGCGCCTGGCCAAGTTTTGAGAAAAGCAGGCGAAGATAATCATAAACTTCAGTCGAAGTGCCCACACTCGATCTCGCATTTTTGATGGGATTATTTTGTTCAAGCGCAATCGAAGGGCAAATGTTTTCAATGGAGTCGATGTCGGGCTTAGGAAGGCGCTCAAAAAACTGGCGAGCATAGGTGCTTAGGGATTCAACATAGCGACGATGCCCCTCGGCATAAAGCGTGTCAAAAGCGAGACTGCTCTTGCCAGAGCCACTTGGCCCCGTAATGCAGACCATTTTTTCAAGCGGGATCTCAAGATTGAGGTTCTTAAGGTTGTTCTGACGCGCTCCCGAAAGCTTGATGCTATGGTCCATGGTGACATAGCGCCTTAGCTTCGGTTTGCTGTCAATGACGCAAGCCCCCAAGTCTATAAAATTCGTTATAATAAGAGAGAATGGATGTCGGGGGGCTTCTTTAT
>JBMTHG010000249.1:0-1814 GCA_049436045.1 Bdellovibrionota bacterium | reverse complement strand
CAGCTGTAGGACAAAAGTAGGACACGACTTGAAAGCCCCTTTTTTATAGGTTTCAATGACTTATAAGAAAGGGGCTTCTTTTTTGCGTCGCCTTTTTCCAACTCGTTTAGGACAAATGTAGGACAAATCGAGGTCGGAAAATGCCAAGTAAATTCACTCCAATCAGAGATATTGCAGACAACGCTTGTATTGGAACGCGTGAAGGAAAAAAAGGCGGGGTCTGGACTTTGCGGTATTACGGTCCGACCAAAACAGGAAAGGACAACTACTATTACAAATCTCTCGGAATGCTTTTTGAAGAAGGTCGCGCGTCAGAAAGGGCAGCAAGAAAAATAGCAGATGCGATCTATGACTCGATGGAGGCTAACGCGGAAGCTGGAGTGTTTCCGACTCTCAAAATCACGCCCGACTACATCAGAAAAGGATTTGTTGCAGACATCACTGCAAGAACTGAAAGAAATGAGGGGTTGATTCGAAGAGGCCATCAACCCGCGATGACTGTCGAAGGCGGCAAAGGCTATTGGACTTATCCAAGGCTTAAAGAGGCTCTTCGTTTCCTTGAAGGTGATGAAGAGCGAGAAGGAGCAATCAAGAGATTTTTAAACGAAGAATGTCCCGCCGAAATCTCAAAGCTCAAGCAAAGACATTTGAACGCATTTCGAGATTGGTCGATTAAGGAATTTGGCTGGGCACCAGGAACAATCAACAAAGCCCTTTCTCAACTTCGAGCCGTTCTTCGCTTTGGTTACAACAACGATTGGTTGAGCTTCGTTCCTTCAATTGCTCAACAACCTCGCAATCTTGTCGGAAGAAAACGAAGACCTCTGAAAGGCGAAGAATACGCTGCGATCATCCAAACCACTCGAGCAAGATACGAAGGCATTCTTGCGAAGGGAGATGACAATCCGGAAGAAGTCGATCTCTACTACCAGTTCTCTCTTTGGATTTTGATTATGAGCAATAGCGGGATAAGACCGCCTGGAGGAAATGAGGAAAGACTTTTTCTGAAATGGAGAGACATTAAGACCGAAGAGCGAGACGGAGAGGTCAGACAATATTTGCTTCGACAAGGAGAGAAGGCTCATCTCGATTACGAAGCGGTCATTCTTCCAAACGCCCAAGAATACTTCACCGCCCTTAAAGCCCTTCAGTCAAAGAGAAAAGTGAAATCAGAATATGTCTTCGCACATACTTTTGATAAGGCAGGGCCGAGAGGGTTTAGCAAAGGCGATCCAATCAAGTCATTCAAAAGGCAATGGAGCACGATTCTCAAAATTTGTGGCTTGGATAGTCCGGTCGGAACACCACAAGGCGAGAAGTTAGTTCCTTACTCTTTACGCGGCTACTTCATCACAACAAGAGCGCAAAGCTCTGACGATTTAAGAATCGACGATCTCGCAAAAGCTACTGGAACAAGCCCCGAGATCATTCGACAGATTTACTACGACTTCAGCACAAGAAAAACCTATGGCTCTCTTACTGCTGGATCTAATGCTCGAGAAAAGTTAAAACCTATTTATCAAAACGGATTTTATATGGGCAGGGAATAGCGTGGACGCCGAAATTTTCATGGAGAAATCCAAAAGAGTTTTCTGGCGTGTCATGAAGGTCGATGCGCTAATCGTTGTAGGCCTTATCGTTTACTTGATTCTTGAATAGATCAAAGGCAGACAGTTAGTGCCAAGAAAAGGATACAAGCCGACTCTCTCCGAGGAAGCTGTTCGAATAATCGCTTCAAGAGACAACTGGGATTGGCCTTCGGTCGACAAACTTGCTCGAGAATTGAATGTCTCTCCAAAGGCAATTATCACGAA
>JBMTHG010000248.1:0-1816 GCA_049436045.1 Bdellovibrionota bacterium | reverse complement strand
GCGAGATTCGATAGTTTTGTGGCTTTTTCTATTCTTGTAGTGACCTTTTTAAGTTTTTTAGCAATGTCTTCTTTCTTTATGCTGGGTGAAGTTGATTCCCCTAATTTTGTTATTGTATTTAGGATTTTGTTGCTATTTTCTAGGCTTTGGGTTAGGGTGGTTTTGAGTTTGTTTAGGGTGTTAATAGTATCTTGATCGAGTTTTTCGCTTGGTTTTAGGTTGTCAAAGATGGGTATTTTTATTACAATCGCTTCTATTTTAGCAAGTTGTAGGCCTAGTTCTCCTATAGACGGTGGAGAGTCTCTTTGAAGGGGTACGCATAGATTTAGCCAATTTTGGAGATCAGAAGAGTTAATGCCTAATGCTTCGGTGCTGATTTGCTTGATATCCAGGGTTTCAAGTTGTTCAAGAAGCTTCTTAAGCTCCAACATCTGACTCTTCAGGCTTGAAGAGAGGTCTTTTGATCTGGAAAATAAGGTTTGTAATTGTTGTAGTTCCTCTTTTTTAAGCAAGGGCCTCCTCTTGCTGATTAGCCTGCGGTTTTTCTTGAGTAAAGATATTGTATATTCGATTCTTTGTTCGCTGTCTTCAAGGGCTGTATTTAGGGTTTGAGTTGAGCTTTTGAGGGCGTTTTGGGCTTTTTGTGTCGCCTCTCTGGTGCTGAGTTTTGGGTCGGAGGCTGCCGCTTGCTGGGATGCATTTTTTTGCTCTAAGATGTTTCGCTTAAGATCGCCTGATGGTTTTTGTGTGACTTTTCTCTCCCCTTTTTTACCTGTTTTAGTGGGATCGCTTTGAGTGGCAGAGGGAGTGGGCGGGGCCGAAAAAGCTCTTCCGCGGCGGGGAGGGGTTGTGTTGCTCATGCCTAATGCTATTATATTTTGGAGCGGAATATCAATATAAAATGACGCTTTTAGCCCTCGGTTTTAAGTGGGCTGAGGGGCTTTTGCATTAGGTGGGCCTTGGTCTTTTTCGAGCAGATCTCGGAGGAGTTCTCGCCCTGCGTCTAGGACGCCTTTTTGTTCTTCGAGGCCCTTTAGTCTTGGCTGAAGGACTTCTTTAGTGACTATGGCGCTTAACTTTAGCACGCCTATGATAAGGTTCAAGACTAGAAGTATGAGTAAGGCAACAACGGCTACTGGAAAAGCGAAAAGTGCGGTTATGTAAAGGGCGTCCTCTGTGGAATCGTTCATGCCGACTGCTTTTAGGCTATTGTTTAATCTCTCAGCACGACCGATCATTCTTTGTGCAATGTCTATTTTTTTAAAGAGTGCACCATCTTTTTGATCAAGAGTTGCTTTTAATTCCTTTGGATCTATTCCTTTGAGTAG
This sequence comes from Bdellovibrionota bacterium, assembly GCA_049436045.1. Classification (GTDB taxonomy): domain Bacteria; phylum Bdellovibrionota; class UBA2394; order UBA2394; family UBA2394; genus JBMTHG01. The sequence goes on along the minus strand of JBMTHG010000248.1, from coordinate 488 downwards.
TGATTGGCTTGCTTGAAAGGTTGCGTCTATGCTATTTTTGAGATTTTGCAGTTCGGAAAGCCTAATCTTGCCTGAATCCGTGTCTGCGACGAAGGATTCTAGATCGGGAATTTGAGCTACAATGCCTTGTATTTGAGTGAGATAGTTGAGGGTGCTTGCTATAGAGGGGGAGTCTTTAAGCTCTATGGCCATATATAGATCTAGGAGTTGTTGTAAATCAGGGTGTAGTGGGAAATCTTTTGAGTGAAATAGAGCAATAAGAATTTTCGTATTCGATAGTTGAGTCTTTAGATGAGAAGAAAGTTCTTTTGAATCGCTAAATAATCGTTCAAGAGCCTGAAGGTCTTTTTTCTTAAGCGAAGGCTTTCCCTCTAGCCTGTGGTGTTTTTTAAGGAGTAATTGGGTCTTTTCTAGTTGGGTATCTAGACTCTGCGTTTGCTGAGTGAGTTGATCGGTTAAGATTTCGAGCTTGGCGTTGGGGTTAGCTG
>JBMTHG010000247.1:0-1818 GCA_049436045.1 Bdellovibrionota bacterium | reverse complement strand
ATCCTGGAGGCTCAAGCTCTGGATGCAGTGTGAAGATGGAGGTCCAGTTCGGCGCGGGCGAAATCTTGCGCGGGTTCACTTCAGTTCCATCCTTTTACTCAGTGAGTCCCCTTGAATCAAAGTTATACTCGTATTTACTTTTAACCGCAGCAGCAATTTTTGCGTTTAACTCTTTAAGAGCTACAGGATCTATTGGTCCATTGCAATGGGTTACAGCTTGATCTAGGGTTGCACGTTTTGAGTAAAGCCTGACGCCAAACATATAAAAAAGTGAATCGTATTTTTTAATGCAAAAAACTGCATAACCTCCATTGTTAATAGCCAAGTGATACCCAAAGGCGCAATTGTGCATTTTCTCCGCCTGCTTGCGTAACTGGGAGGTATCTTTCGCGTACTCAATATCATGAGTACCATCGCCAAAATTTGCCGCAAGGGTTTTACAGAATTTTATTGATGCCAAATCTTCGGAAAAGCTATAATCATTAAACTTTTTCTTTTTTTTGCGATTTGGCGAAACATCAATAAGAGCGTCGTGTAATTCATGAATAGTTCTTGGGCGAATATCGCCAAGTCCAAACCCGTTCTCAGCGTTCATGTCTCGCATCATGAGCATTGAGTCGATAAAAAAATTACCTTCGTCAATAAATGCTTCGTAAAGCGCATCCTCTGAAAAAGCATCAAGCATCCTTAAGTGTTTTGCGGGAAGCCTTGATATGTTTATTATGTGATTCGTGTCGTCATGGAGACAGAGATTGGTGTCGGCTGAAATGCGAGAAAGAAATCTTTGGGCATGGTCAAGTGATCTGGTGATGCGGATGTACTTCGCCATTCGCAAAATGGATTGTGTCGTGCATGGAGAAGCTGCAATTGCTTGGTAGACAAGCTTTCTGCTTCGCTTGCCATTACTTCCGAGTGCAAGCCTTACCGGGTCGCCCAAAAGGAACTGGCCGCACGAAAGACGCCTGCTAATCGTTTCATCCGAAAATGCTTTTGTACCTGGATAACAAAGTTGTGTCAACAAAACCAGCGGGTTATTGCTATAGCCCTTTGTGCTCACTTCATGTCTTATTAAAAACTTGCGAAGAAAGCTGATCAATCTCTTCTGTTGCGCAATATACAATCCGCCCTTGACAGCATTTTCATTGTACTTTGATTTTGTTTTACCCCTCTCTATCTCGATTACAATTTGCCGAAGCTTTGACTGCATCAAAACAGGCGAACAGGTACGAGCGACTGGAGCGCCAATTCGCTGCATTATGTTGTAAAACCTAAATCTTGTCTCTCCGTTTTTTGTCTTAAAAACTCTTAGCTTAAACTTAAAGAAATCCTGGAAAAACGAAACAGATGAAGAGCCTGAGGTGGAGCGAGAACGGCAAGAGAATATTACCCCATCTTCCTTTTCAAATACATGAAGACTGAATCCATTTTTTGACTTTTTGCCTTTTTCTGTATTGAAAAAATTTTTGCGAAAAGAAGCAACTTTTAGATAGCCGAGATACTTTTTCTTCTCAGAGAGCAGTTTTTCTTGTGTCATTTTTGTGATTGCAGTTGATAGGGGGCTGCGATGTTGCAATGTTACGGCATGAGCCAGCTTTTGTCAAGTTACGTCAACCGCCCAAAATACAATCTCTCGAATCGCTCGATCTCGCGCAGAGAGCATTCAGTCTTTTCTGTCGCCTCTGCAATCACTTTAACTTGTGCAAGATAGTCAACGACGTATCTTTTGTTCGCACTCGTAAACTCAAAAAGTGAGGCGAGCAAAGAGCTTGCCTTCTCCGTGCATCGCTTGTTCTCATTGAATTCATCAAGTCGCATCTC
>JBMTHG010000246.1:0-1822 GCA_049436045.1 Bdellovibrionota bacterium | reverse complement strand
TGTGCTCGGAGCTCTCGCTGTTCCAGCTCTTCATGCGCTTATTGTGTGGGCTTTTGGCCCAGTGATTTATGGTCTTTATGCCGTAGGAACAACCTGTGCCGAGGTTGGATCAAAGCATGCCACTTTGGGCTCTGATAAGCGACTACTTCGAGCGATTCCTGCTCAAAAAATCAGCGGCAAAGAAAATGAAGTCTCTGATTCTCTTTGGACAGCCTTCATCAGTGTTAGTCTCACCTCGGTTGTTCTCGGTCTTTTGATGTTTTTTTTAGCAGAGCGCCTGTCTCCTTTGTTTGGTGGAAACGACTACAGCGAAGCCATCGCGTGGATGTCTCCTGTGCTCGGCCTCATCGCACTAACGAATGTATTTGTTTCGGCCACTCTTGCCGCAAAATTGGTTCGCTTTAATTTGCTCGTGAGAGGTTTCGCTCAACCCTTCTTGCTCATTCTTCTCGCTGCCATCTTTAGCCTGAAACCGAGTTTACAAAGTTTAATGATGGGGGTCGTGATCGCTTTCTTTCTCACCGCTCTCATTGGCGCATGGACGATTTTTAAAGTGTTTAAAAAAACAAAGCGATTTCAGTTTCAAAAGGACCTTATTAAATTTTCGTTCCCTCTTGGAATCTCTGAATTTTTAAATATCATGCTTCATCGAGCCTCGCTTTTGATTTTGGCTTTTTATGTGAGCCCTCTTGAAATGGCAGCCTATGCAGCGTGCGAAATGCTGGTTCGAGCCGTCGCGGGTGTGCGAAATGCTTTTGATCCCATTTTATCTCCTGTCATTTCAGAGGCTTTGCAAGAAAATGACTTTCAAAGGGTTGAGTACAACTTAAAACTAACGACTCGTTGGGTGATCGCCTTAGCTGTTCCTGTGATTTCGGCTTTCGTCTTTTTTGGTCGCGAAATTTTAGAAGTGATTGATCCTCAATTCAAAAGCGCCGCTTTAATTTTAAGCGCGTTATCTTTCGGCTATGCGCTCAATTCCACTCTTGGATTGAATGGATGGGTTTTGACAATGGCCGGGCATTCTTGGCTACTTCTTATCAACAACGGCATCAGCGCCCTGACGAATGTCGTCTTAGCCTTGATTCTTATTCCCCAATACGGAATTTTAGGTGGTGCGATCGCCACCTCAGTAGGTGTCATCGTGATGGTCGTTCTGGTCTTCATTCAAGTGGCTTGGATGAAAAAGATTCAGCCTTTATCTTGGGCGAGCGCTCGAATCATTCTCGTCGGGGCTCTAAGTCTGATATTGCTTTTATGGCTTTCGCCTCAACTTCCAGAGAATGGCCTGATGCGCATTTTTCTTGGGATGACGTTTTTTTTCATCGCCTATCTTATTCTCTGGAGACTTTTGGCATTTGAAAAAGAAGATCAGCATCTCTTGGGTAAAATTCTGAAACGAAGCGCTTCCAAGTAAACTGCTTAGATCTTTCGTGAGCTAAGTCACCCATCCTCTTTCTTAGATCTGCATCCTTTATCAAAAGCAGAATCCGATCACTCAACTCTTTTGTTTGATTCACTTCGCAAAGAAATCCAGTTTGTCCATCGACGATGATGTCCTCAACACCTCCGATTTTATGCCCCAACAAGGGAAGACGAAACAATCCGGCTTCCAGATACACGAACCCAAAAGCCTCTGATCGCCCCATGAAAGGAACCGATGTGAGCGCAAAGAGATCGGCGTTTTGATATTCTTGGGCCAAGCCCTCTGGATCTAACGAACCTCGCCAAATCATTCGAACTCCTAACCAGAGCGCCATAAATTTTAAAAACCAAAGAAATGGGAAAAATGAAACAGGCCCCACGAGACGATATTCGATCT
>JBMTHG010000245.1:0-1823 GCA_049436045.1 Bdellovibrionota bacterium | reverse complement strand
TCAGTGAGTTGAGTTCTCAAATTTTCAAATTCTTTCAATGCTCTCTCGGCAATCTGAGGCTCATGAGTGACAGTTGTGCTTTGAAATTGATTGTCACGAAGTGTTTGAGTGTTTTTTTTGAAACCCAAGGGGCGAATCAAGAGAGCCTTTGAGGCGAAGGCAGGTGTCGCCATAAGTGGGTTAGTCATATGTAATTATTAGGTTTATTTTGAATGTGCTCAAGGTTTATCGCTTAAAAATTCTAAAAAATCCCAATGATCATTCATCGGGGGGGGGCTTGTCACTTTCTTGAATCTTCATTACTCAAGTCAGATGAAAAATCGGTCTTTTCGGCAGGGGTTTTTAGTTTTTTCAATATTTCAACAATCGGCTCTGACTTTGGGCTGTCGCGAAGAGCACTACGTGATCGTGACTCCGCCTCGAGAAGGTGACCGCGAGACTTTTGTCATTGATTCCGAGCTCGGCTCATTTTTTTTGGATGTCAATTTTCCCGAGAAGCGTCTCAGTGCCGTCGCGAAGGCTCGATTTCATCTGATACTCGATATTGAAAACAAAGAAATTGTTCAGATGAGCGCTTCAGCGGATGAAGTGTCAGCTTATATTCCGATGGCGCCAAACCGAGAAGGCCCTCGGCGGATCTCAGTAAATTTAGTTTCTAATGCTAGATATCCCTATATGAGAGAGATTTCGGGGCTCGATTTTTCGGAGGAGCGATTATCAAATCTCCCGATTGGTGTTTTGAGAGTTGATCAAACAGATTGGTGGCTTTTGCCCAAGCAATCACGCTGCACGGGTTTTCTCGTTGCGCCCAATTTGGTGGTGACAAATAATCATTGCATTGAGGATCAATTAGAGTGTCGGCGAACAGAGATTCAATTTTGGAATTACAAAGAGGGTTGGTTCAAGCGCAACTTTGGAACCTCAGAATTTCAATGTAAAAATCTTTTATTCACGGATTTTGAGAGAGATCAAAGTTTAATTGAGATAGAGGGTGACGCTTCTTTTTATGGTCAGTTTCCGATATCAAGACGAGCTCATCGTTTAAAAAAAGATGAGATTTTTAGAATTTCGACAATGAGTGATTCTTTTTTCTCTGGAATTTTTAGAGAGCATCGGCAATGCGTTCTTGAGAATGAAGGGCGCTTGCTTGATAGTGGCTCTGGAAAAACCTTTCTTGAATCCTATTGTGATAAGCCAATTGAAGGAGGAAATTCGGGTAGTCCAGTGTTCGATAGTGAGGGCTATGTATTTGGAGTTTTGTGGGGAAGGCTTGCTGTTGATGGGAATATCGCGCTTTTTAATCCTCTTCACCCCAGATTGATTCGAATGATTCACGAACGATCTCGTTAGGCCGATGTGCTGTAAAACAGGCTTTAAGGGCTGATTTAAGCCCGATTTTTCGGGTTAAAGAGCCTTGAAAATAGAGGCATTTCATGGCAAACCGAGGCAGTTTTAGCGGTTGTCTCGATCGCACAGGCTGGGTTTTGGAATGCAGGTTTTAGTTAAAAAATTAGTGCTGAGCTTAGTTTTATTGGTGCTTGCTTTAAGCACTTCTGGCGTCGCTTTGGCGGCTGGTATCGATCTCACTTGCAAGTCAGCTTTTGTTCGATTTCAAACTCGATTCGAGTTTGAAAGCTTTGAATCAAAATTTAAAAATGTCCCAGACCCAGTCAGTGAAAAAGATATTCTTCGAAATTGGTTAACTGCGAAAATTCCGTCCTCCCTTCAAGATGCTAGATTTTTTGAAGTTCTTAATTCCGAAGGCACTTGGGAATCTGAAGGGTGGTCGCTTCAAATTTTACAATATGAAGATTTCGTAGACG
>JBMTHG010000244.1:0-1838 GCA_049436045.1 Bdellovibrionota bacterium | reverse complement strand
GTTTCGCCAACAGATCAATATAGTGATCCATGATTTTTGCATTAATTTGTTTGATAGAATCTGGTGATTCAGAACCTAAATAAGCAGCCTGAACAGAGGCGCCAGCATAGGCCGCCAAATCGACAGAGGATTGAAGCTTCATCTTATGATAGACAAGGCGGCCGGTGTTTGCGGCCAACATCAAAAAGCCCATCAAGAATGAAAAAATTAAAGCAAAATAAACAACCGCCACCGCTCTCTCTGAAGACCTCTTTTTAAAATGATAGATTCTCATCAATCTCCTCCCGCGATCTTTCAACTGAACTTTAATTCGGTTCAGGCTCGCTTTCGTCTTGCCGGCCAGAAGCTTTTTTCACACCAGAATCTAAGCTGGGGTTAAGTAGAGCTGGCACATAAACTTCAAACCAAACTTTTCCGTCATAAATTTTTTGGAGCTCTTCATCGACCGACTGATCTGTGCGAGCCGCTCGTGAAAGCACCCATCGATCGAAAACTTCCATCAGACCCGTCAGCATCGGATTTTTATATCGAAGTCTCATGATTGAAAATCGAAGCGGGGCTCGCCCAGGCTCTGCATAGGCTCCCGGCACCGGATCTAAAAGTTCTTCATTTTGATTCGAACTTAAACTTTTGTCTTCAAATCTATAAAATGTGATTTTCTTGTCGATATTCGTTTTTTCATATTTTCTTTTTCCCTCAAGACAGCGGGATTGACTTTTTGAATTAAGCGCCTCATCAAAAGAAGAAAGTTCGTCTCCTTCTGGAACTGCCATCCACGGCAAAGCACAAGTAAAAATATCTTCGGCCGCTCTCACAACCGACAAAGTTTCGACCTCTGAAAGATCAGAGAGCAAGCTGGCTTTTTGTTCAGAATTTTCTAAATGAAAATCTGCACCTCTTTGATCGCCATAAACTTGATAACTTCGAGCGGCCATAAAACCCGCGTAGGTCGCGACAAACTTTGTGTGCATGGCAATGCTAAAGCTCATGATGGCAAAGGTGATAAAAAATATGCTTCCAAAAACAAAAAGCGTCTCGGCAATGGTCTGTGCCCGAGACGCCTTTTTAAATGAAGATTTCATGTATGTTTTATTTCATCCTTTTTGTGATCATGACGAAATGATCATCTCGGAACTGTGGCATTACCTTGCTTAAGCTGCTTGCTGATATCTGTTTTGATCGCTCCAGTGATAAGGCCTCGAACTTCATCACCGACGATATTCCACGCGCTTAATAAAACCAAAGAAATGGCACCCACGACCATGGCGTATTCCAAAGCGGTTTGACCTTTTCTTTTTAGCTTTTTCATTTTTTGAATCATTTTCATCTCGTTCTCCTTTTTAGGTGTTGTTATTTAAAATTCATTCTCTCGATTTTGCTTAAAGACTCTTAAGGATAGGGCCGACCGATCACACCAAAGTCGTCTTTCTTTCCATAAGTCTCATCACTGACCGATCGAAAAATATTATCGCCGGCCTCTTCTTCGCTATCGTTCAAAAAATCTCGCATGAGCATTCCCATCGGCAGAGCAAACAAAACGAGCATCAAGACATATTCCAAAATCGTCTGGGCTCTTTGTGATCGATGGAGTCTCATCTTCATTCTGTTGATTTAAATTGCAAAGATCGTTCCAGATAAAAAGGCGCTTAAAGCCCGAAAAAAGGGGCTTTTAAAGCCCCCTATGAAAAGTTTTCAGAGTCTATGAAAAGAGATTCGAAGGGCCCACTAGTTCGACGGGCCCATGAGAATATCTAAAGGTTTCTGAAGTCAGCGGCATCACGCGGTGAAATCCACTGATCGCTTGGAGCGCCTCGATGTGGCGAGTAGGTGTCGAGAAC
>JBMTHG010000243.1:0-1838 GCA_049436045.1 Bdellovibrionota bacterium | reverse complement strand
CTTCAAGATGCTAACCACCAAGCTACACTTCAAAACCAAACTGAAATCAAGGAACTTCAAGCTCTGGCTTCAAAACTGAGATCTCAGATAAGTCAGATTGAGTTTAGGAAAGATGATCAGATCGCTAAAGTTCAGTCCCTGCATTCAAAGGAGATCCAATCCTTACATGATGTGATCTCCAACTTGCGGCATAATCTTGAAGATGCGCAAGCTGATAAATCGAAAGAGATCCAAAAAGTAACAGCCGATCTGATTTTAGAAAAAAAAGCCCTTCACCAATCTTTGCAAAAAAGCAGAGATAGCCTCGACCTTGCCAATTTGCGACACCAGGAACAGTTGCAAAAAGTCCAGCAAGCTCATGTAAGCGAAGTTTCTTCCCTAAAGGAAATAATTAGCCATTTAAGGAATGAAATTGAGTCCTTTGACAGTCGCATTAGTGAAGCTGTACAAGCTGAGCAGAGAGTGCATCTTCAGGAAATAAAACAACTCAGAGCCACATTAGCACATACAAGATCGCAGATGGATCAAAGGCAAAGTGAGTTTGAGCATAAGCTTCAAACCGCAGAAAATGCGAAAGTACAAGAACTGCTGCACTTAAAGGACACAATCGCCAACCTTCGTATAGATTTGGAGAAAGCGGAAGCATCCAATGAAGATGAGATTCAGCGGGCTGTAAGTTCTAAAAATGCAGAGATTAAACAACTCAAAGATTCCATGTCCTTGCTGAGAGAAAACCTCGATAGACTTGAAATCAGAAAAGCAGAAGCACTTCAAAAAGCTCACCAAAAAAGCAATTCCGAAAAAACTGTTCTCCATTCAACTATTGAAACTCTGAGAGAAGAAATCGATTCGATCCTTTCTCAGAGAGATGAATCTTTACAAGAACTCGCTAGAGTTAAAGAACAGGAAATTCAGCAACTCCGCAAATCTCTCGTTTTGTCTAGAAATTCGATCGAAAGAGAAAAAGAAAGATATGATTCTTTGATTCAAAAGAACGCGGCTTCATCTAATCAGGAGATTGATCAGCTGAAGTCTTTGGTCTCTCAGTTGCGTGATCAGATTGATCAAACCAAAGCGAACGAAGAAACGCTTGTTCAAAGAGCTTTGAGTAGTGCTAATTCTGAAATTTCAGTTCTCAAGGAAAGCTTATCCAAAATTCGTGCTGAACTTCAAAAGCAACAGGATTTTAACGATAACAAAATTCAATTCCTTGAATCCAAAAAAACGGGTGAAATTCTTGATCTGAGAAATACAATATCCGAACTGCGTGAACAAATCGAGCAACTTGAATCTGAGAATGAGGCTAAACTTCAATCTCATACCGCATCTCTAGGGCAAGAGAATGAACTCCTTAAAAGAAATATTTCATTACTTAGAGAAAACTTCGATAGACTAGAGGCTAAACATCAAACAGAATTGCAAAAGAAAACCGCTGAATCAGAAAATACTTCAAATTCATTCAAGCAAACAATAGTCGAGCTTAGAAATGAAAATGAGTCGATCCTTTCTCAGAGTGAATCAAATATTCAAAAGGCAACGACTGCTTTGAGCCAAGAAAATCAATCCCTTAAGGCAGCGTTAGCAAATCTTCGCAACAAGCTAGATTATTTGCAAACAGCTAAAGAGGTGGCGGTTCAGGATGAAAACAAAAAATTCGAGAAGGAAATCCATCAACTGAAGGCTACCGTTGTAAAGCTTCGAAAAGAAATCGAAAGTTTGACCGCACAACACACAGAAGATAAGCAAAAATTAACATCCTCGAATACCAGTGAAGTGAACCACTTCCGAAATTTGGTGCGATCCCTACGAGAGCAAATCGACCAAAATAGTTTGCGGTA
>JBMTHG010000242.1:0-1840 GCA_049436045.1 Bdellovibrionota bacterium | reverse complement strand
CGAGGAAAGCTTGCGATAAGAGGGGCTGATCTTTCTTCAGAGGCGGCTTTTATGGCAGCGACCTTAGATTCGGGTATTGAGATCAATTTTGCTAAGATCGTCCTCTCTGAGATTGAATTCAAAAGATCCGAGGATTGTGAAGGAGAATCAGAGGATGAAAATGAGTTTGAAATCGAGGGGCCATTTATTGTTGATTTGATCGACAACACAGAGACGCCAAGCCTTTCGACTTTTGATTTGCCAAATGAAAGCTACTGCCGATTAGAGATGAAAATGGATCAGCTTGAAGAGGATGAGCGGCCAGCTGGAGTGGCAGCCGACGATGAGATTGTTGGAAAGTCACTTCTGATCCAGGGCCGCACGGCCGAAGATGTTGAGTTTGTTTTTGAGTTAGATCGCGATGAAGAGTTTCGTTTGGAAAACTTGGAAGATGGCTTTCTCACGACAGATGAGGTTCGCTCATTTTTAGTAATCTTTGATTTTTCTCAATGGTTTAATGGAGTTGATTTTTCGGGTGCAGATGATATCGAAGGCGTCATCTATCTCAACGAAGATTCAAATGAAGAAATTTTTAATTTGATTCTTGGGAATATAAAAAATTCGTCGAGATTAAGAGAGGATAAAGATGATGATGGCGAGCTCGATGATGACGAAGATGACGACTTAGCTGAAGGTTCATAGCTTTAGTGTGCAAAAAATTCATAGCAGAGATGCAGGGGTTCTTAAAAGGGGCGATGCGCTCGATTTTAGGGGGCACGATTGAGAATGAAACTTGCACTTCTCGTGAGTGATGATTCGAGAAAGCCGTTTTAAAAATCATATAGCAATTTTGACAATCTCAATTCTGCTGCAGGCCTGTAGTGGCTTGCAAGACGGGCGAGCCTATCCGGGGGGTGGAGGCGGTAATGATGACACTACTACTGGCGATTCTACAGATGATGGCACCACAACCACGCAGAGCAATGAGCTAAGAAATTCACTCGTTCAAGCGCTTCGTGATGGCGAGTATATTGAAATTAATTTCAATCGTGCGGGGCATGTCGATGATGTTGAATGGTTGAATCAGGGCGATCCGATGGGGCCTCTTCAAGCGGGGCGAAAATATGTGCTTAGCTTTGATGAAGAGACTGGCGAGTTCACCACGGTCGGCTGGCACGAATCCCGCGAACAAAATTGGGTGGCTACCTATAGTAATGCTGATCTCAATGCGTTTGAGGTTTCACTTTGGGGGCGAGAGTTTTTGTTGATTCAAGAGCAAAGTGTGGTGCTGATTCGAGACCCTGCGTTTGATGTTGTGGGGGAGGCAAGAATCATAACGACTCCGAGCATTGATGGGGTGCGATCGCGACTCATGTCAGGCGATGAGCTTTCGATGAATTTTAATCAGCTTGATCCTGAGCTAGATGCCACTCAAACGGGTTCGAACGTACCGGGTTGGTCAGGCAGTTTTGCTACAGATCCACTTGGGACGTTTTTGATTGGTGAAGAATATTTACTTTATTTCGATTCAGATGAAGACGCTTTTGAGGTGATTGGGTTTCAAGAGTCAACGGGTGATATTATTGGTTCGACGACGAGTAGAACTCTATTGAATGGTCATGAGGCTCAAATTTTAGAGAATGAGTTTAACGCCTGGGGCTTGGGATTTGAGATGTTGCAGGCGCCTGATGGTTTAGTTTTGTTTCGGTGCATCAATAGTAGTGCTACAGCGGTTTGCGAAGATCTCAATATCGTTGGTGAGATAGAATAGATCTCTCATTAAACTAAGCTTTCTATGCTTAGGAGTTTTTTCTGTTAGACAAGCGCTAAAACTTTTGATTAAAAATGAATTTCGCCGTTA
>JBMTHG010000241.1:0-1840 GCA_049436045.1 Bdellovibrionota bacterium | reverse complement strand
TGAAAATCCTTCTTATGGAGCTCGCCTTCGAAAGCCATCGGAGCGTGGGGCAAACGAAAATTGATGCATTAGGTTTATCGACTTGCCATCAATACCGGCACTATCTTGAAAATAAAAATGCCACCTTCAATCGTGAAATTGAACTTCTACAGAGTTTAATGACTACTCAGGTTGCTCTGTGCATTTCCGAAGCCCTGGCTCTGAGCGCTGGCGGCGGGCCAGTGGCCTTTGAAAAGCGAATGCGCCTTTGCAACCTTCAACTTCTCCCCTTTGAGCGGGCCGGGAAGGCCTTGATCAAAACACAAGAGCTGTCATTAAAAGTCTTCATTGCCTCTTTCGATAATCAGTTTGAAGAGCTACTTGATGACAACCAGATTGACTCCGAGCTGCACTATAGAATTCCCGCAGTTCATACAACGCTATCGGCTTTAAAAAGAAAATCTTTAAGCTTAAGTCATCAGTCATCAGAGAATCTCATCGCAAGTTTTGGTCGAAGAAGACAATGGCCTCGAATCTGGATCGCCAATCATCCACAATTCTCACATGAATTCTCTATAAAGATTAAAAACAATATGCGGTCTTACGCATTTGAAGATGAGTTTTCGCTGAAAACCTCTTCTTACAAAATCATTCAAGAGAGCGATTGCTCTTTGATCGAAAAAAAACCGGGTTATCAATATGAAGTCAAAAGATAAGGCCTTCTTGGTATTGGAGCTCAGCTTCGTTTTGATTTTATTTTTTGCATCAGTCGCACTAGTCATTAGTCCATTCATTGAAGAGGCTCGGGAGCGAGTAAGAAAGAGCTATCAATTTCAGCAAGACCTGCAAAAAGCGCACAAAGAATCTGAGCACTACATAAAAAAAGATCAGTTTCATGAAGAATCAGATCAATTTTTTAGATCGCCTGAGCCCTATAAAGTGGAGTGGTGAGTTCAAAAAATGAAGCTATCTTCTTGAAATGAATGATCACTTTTGCCCCGAAGCGGGGAATACATGTCTCAGTTAGGCCGCGGGAGTCGAATGGAGCCGTCAAAAAAACCATAATAAGATCAAATACTTGTCTTTAGCCCTTGTAAGTTCGGCTTGGCACGAGAGTTGCGTTCAGAGTCAGGGTGACCAGCAAACCTCATTGCTATGGGATTTGTTGGGTCCATTAAAACAACGAGGAAAATAAAAAAATGAAAACCTTGAGGAAGGGGTCTAAAATGAAAAACTTAACAATGATCAGAGGTCTTGTTGGACTGACTGCTCTAGCAAGCTTTATGACGGCTTGTGGGGGGGACGGCAATCAAAGCATAGTCAACCCGGGGCTGAATTTCTCACTACAAATAAGCAATATTGAAATCATCTCGCCTAGCATCGGAGAACAAGGCGTTTGTCTTCGACCGAAAATTCAAGTTGATGTGCCTTCAGGAGCTACTTGCGATACTGCTAATTTCGGCGCTATTCGAGACGGAATCTTTCTCTATCGCGAAGGGGACGATCGAGCTGCTGATCGAATCGCTTTAGCAACTCCTCGTAGAATTGCGATTGAGAACAATCGATGCGTGCTTGAACTAAAGCCAGCAGTCACTCTTCTTGAAAATACAAATTTTATCTTGGAAACTAGTTTTACCGATGTCAGTGGACAGGCTTTCTCGCCCACCGAGTCGATCTCTTTCAAAACTGGAAGCCTCGCCCAATCTCTACAAAGTTGCGGCGATGATAGCTTCAGTGTGTTGGCTGATAACGGAAGCGGCGTCGCTAGAAATTGGATTCCAATTACAAATGTCGCCTATACGGGTTTAAGAGATGCCAATGGAGATTATATTCTTCCTGATGGAAATGAGCTCTTAGACGT
>JBMTHG010000240.1:0-1815 GCA_049436045.1 Bdellovibrionota bacterium | reverse complement strand
GCCCAAAGAATGACTCTTTTATTTTCCATACGCGTTCTTAATTATTTTAACTTCTTTAAAAGCACTGACTCGATGCCCAAGAATGTGAATCCATTTCATTTGTTAGAAATTTTAAGCAAAATTTAAAGCGCAATGCGCAAGCTCATCGCTTCAATTCTTTTGATCAGCAAGCCTCATCTAGACCACAGGCTTGTAGCTGATTTTGAAATCGAGTTTTAAGTTCCTCAAAACCTCTTTTTTGATTTTGATACTGGGCCCGCAAGAGATCTAAAGCCTCTTTTGGTGAGGTAAAATTTAAATTTCTCCAATGATACTCTGCTCTTTTAAGACGCAGCGCTGATGGATCATCCTCTTTAAAATTTGTCTCGCGATAAGATCGAATCTCGTTTGAAACTTTTTTTCCATAGTCTCTTAAAAAGTCTCTTTTTTCAGAGCCATTCGCGATAATAGTTTTGCCCATCAAATGATTTTCTGAAGTTTGTGTGTATCCCACAATTCGAAAGTGCTGCTGATATCGAGCTTGATAATATCGATGCAAGTTCATGTTCTCTTCAGCAGCATCTGCTAAATCAAATTTTTCTTTTTTCGGCTTATTTTTTTTGCCATCTTCATCTTTTGACTTAGAGTGCTTATCGAGAGTTTCTTGAAGCCGAGTGGCGGCTGCTTGAGCCTTTTTTAGCATCTTTTCATCTGGAATCTCATTTTTTTCATAAGATTTTTTGATTTCTGACATCGAGCGCTTCACCGCTAAGAAATCTCTTTGAAAGTTTTCAGCTTCTTCGCCTGACATATTTGTCGAAGCAATGACTTGAGTGGGGTCAATGTCGTTCAAAATATTTTCCATCGTTTGAGTCGCGCCTCCATTCGCAGCGACTTGAGTAGCCGCAGCCTCTAAATTTTGCGCACCAGCGGCCGCATCAGTCGGCACTCCAGGAACAACCGCACCACCGGCCGCGCCAGCTTTTACCGCTGAGGCCATCACTAATCCCATATTGATGGCTTGAGCAGCATCGCTGATCGCATCCATATTTTTATTGAAAGCTTCTCGGTCCCAACCCTCTCCGCCGCTCGCAAGTTGCACTCCATCAAACATTCCCTCAAAAGCTTCTCCCGATAAAACAGAATCAACGCCATCAGAAATTTTCTGACCCCAAGTCGGCGCATCTTCAATAACGCCTTTTGCTAGATTTCCCACGGCGCCAGCAGCTGCCAGCGATCCTCCAGCAATGGCGGCAATCGCCAAGCCTTCCATCGCCGAGTTGTTGCCAGTAAGACTCATCATATTCATCGCAAGCCCACTTGTTTGCGCCATGAGCCCACCCGTTTGGCTCATGACATCAAAGGCTCTTCCGTCATAGTTGCCTGCAGCCAACTCATGAGCAAAAGTTCCTGCACCTCCGACCGTTGAAAAGGCCGAACCCACAAGACCAATCGCCCCCACAGCCGTGCTGCCGGGAGCGGCGTGAGAAAGTAGGCCTGCGCCTTGACTGATGGTTTTTCCAAGCGCTGAGCTCTGCTTAAAAACCCCACCATCTTGAGACGACCACGTGCTCCAGTTTTCCCCCAAGCCCGAAGCACTTCCGGCAAAACCAAAACCCTGACTCGCGATTCCAAAGGCTTGGGCCGCATCGGCATCAACCACGCTCGTGATGCGACTCGCGCCTCCGAAAACTGAGCCGGTGGAATTAAAGAAATCAGATTTAAGCCCGCCTCCTGAAAAACCTCCATCTACATTAAAGCCATCTAAGCCCGCCAAACCTTGAAACACCGAGCCCACTCCGCCGGTGACCGTCGAAGCGACATTTAATCCTTGAA
>JBMTHG010000239.1:0-1865 GCA_049436045.1 Bdellovibrionota bacterium | reverse complement strand
AGACGAGTCTTCCGCTTTTTCATCGATCAAAATATGACTATAGCGAATTTGTTTCTGACTACGGAGTGACGAGCCGATTATTAGATCATTTTTTGGAGGATTACCATAAGCCAGTGGCTAAATCTCCATATGATTTAGCCTTAGACGATGACGATGACGTTGTGGACGTTGTGGATGGTGCTGACCTTGGTGAATTGTCAGCTTCGGTAGGTATGTTTTGTGGGAGTTCTCCAACGCCATGCAAAGATGCTGTTGTTGGTGTTGCCGCTTGCGAATGTTGTGCCTGTGATTTTAATGGAGATGGGGAGATTTCTGGGTCTGGCGATGAGCCCAAGGAAGGAAAAAAAGATCCAGATGCGACGAATGATTTCGATATTTTGTTAGATTATTGGGGTGCGGTGCCTGAGACTCTTTCCGATGAAGATGTTTTGTGGGACTTTACAAAAGTTCATCTTCAAAAAACAGATTTTCATGATAACAATCCAGCCTCTCCTCATCTGGTCAATTTTCAAAACAATCTAAAAACTTGGACAGATGCCGAGATTATCTCGGCTCTTTTTTCAGACCCGCCCAAAGAGGGCTCGGGCCCTGGGGCAGACCCACTTGTTTATTTTCACTACAGTCTCGATTCTGGCGATTTTACAGATATTTTGATAGACCTTGGAATTGTCGAGAGAAGCTTTGACGTAAAAGCTGCTGTTTATTCGATTCCCTCCAGCATGACTTACGAAAATGTTTGTGTGACTACGCCGGGAACTCTGCCTTATCCCAAATACGGTGATGCCGATGAAACTATTGATTATTGGATTGAGTATATCACTCCGGACGAAGGGGATGTACGTCCATCATGGCTTCATGTCTCTGCTTGCACGGGCTCATGTAAAATTCAAATTAGTTGCAACTCCTCCGGTGTTTTAGTTTATGAGGTCACGGGAACATGGCCTGCAGGGCCCGTGGCCGCCACGGGCGGCTTTAGCTATCCTGGAAATCAGATTGTGGTTTTGTTTGATGAAAAGGTGGAAGTGACGGAGGCCTCGTTTTGTTCGAACGCTGGCTCCGGAACTTTAACTGTAGTTTCAGCAGAAGACATTCGAATTTCGAGTGCTATTATTCCAGAAGCTATTATTGGGGCCACAGATGACGCCTGGACTTTTGAGAAACTTCGAGAGCGAGTAAGAAGCTATCCTCAAAAGTTAGCCTTTATTTCAGGTGGGGATGTCATCTTAGATATTAACTCGATGAGGGCAGTCGTATTGGATGAAGATGACCTTCAGTTAAGCTCTGGGGAAGAATATGTGGGAACGATTCCTTGGGGAACCAGCAATGCTTTTTCAGGCTTAGTCATGGCTCAGCTCGCCGCGGCCAATGATATTCAGGTGCCGCTTGCCACAGAGACCATTATTGAGGAGACGATTCCTCTGTTGATTTCAGGGCCTGTGGCGGCCGATCAGATTGTTTCACATCGTCTAGCTCATGATAGCAGCTCATGCTTGAATTTGGGCTCGCCGATTCTGATTGATTTGGGGCTGCCAGTCTCTGATCCTACGAAGGCTCCCAAGGCACCACCCTTAGAAGGCGGATTTCACTTCAGAGAAATTCACAAAGTGATTGGATCGGCTTCAAATTAGAGAGCTGCCTAGCTTCGCCTCATTTTTTTCGGCAATTCTATCGACAATCTTTTGATTCGATCATGCAATGTGCTCACTGGAATCTTGAGAGCTTTGGCCGTTTTACTTTGATTAAAGTCATGATTCTCGAGACTTTTCATCAAATCTTCTCGCTCTTTCAAACTTTTTAAGTTCTTCGCTTCTTTGTTTGTCGACCGCTCATTCAAGAAATTAAAATCTTGAAGCTCAAGCTTTCGA
>JBMTHG010000238.1:0-1868 GCA_049436045.1 Bdellovibrionota bacterium | reverse complement strand
CCCGCGATTCCGCCACCAATTTGAAAAAATCCCATTTTTGATTTTGCGCTCTTCTCTCGATACCAATCGTGAAGAGACATCATGTATTCGATTCCGCTTCGAACCGTGCTGGCGCTTTTAATATTTCCTCGCAAGCAATGCGAAGCAAAGATATTGCCGAGCGTAGAGTCTTCCCAGCCAGGGACGAAGATCGGAAGATTTTTTTCAGCCGCAGCGATGAGCCAAGAATTTTTTGGATCAATCTGATATTCCTTCTTAAGAACCCCGCTTTTTAGAAGCTCATAAAGAAACTCATGAGGAAAAAACCTCTTGCCATCAGAGTCAGCTTTTTTCCAAAGCTCTAACACGTGAGATTCTATTTTTCTCATGGCGGCCTCTTCAGGAATGCAAGTGTCAGTGACACGAGCAAGTTGCCGCTCTAAAAGCTTTTCTTCATCTTTGGCGGTGAGGTCTCGATAATTCGGAATTCTTTCATATTCTTCGTGAGCAACAAGGTTAAACACGTCTTCTTCAAGATTTGCTCCGGTGCAGCTAATGGACTGCACTTTGTTTTGCCGGATCATCTCTGCCAAAGAGATGCCAAGCTCTGCCGTGCTCATCGCGCCAGCGAGAGTAATCATCATTTCACCGCCATCATGAAGATGTTTCTCGTAGGCGATGGCAGCATCCTTGAGAGTGGCGGCATTAAAGTGTCGAAATTCATTGAGAATAAACTGTGAAATATGACCTTTTTTCATAATACCCCTTTAAAAAATCGAGGCGAGAAGAACAAGCAGAAATCTACTTTGAATTTCGAGATCGAGATCGAAATAGTGCCTGAGCAAGAATATGAGAGGCAAATGGCCCTGTGAGGAGAAGAATGACAATTCCAAAAAAAGAAATGAAATGCCATTCGGAAGTTTTTTCCCAATAGAGAATGGCATCAGCAAGCATCAAGAGGGCTAAACCAAAAATTCCTACCTTCCCGGCCGCATGAAATCGCTGAAGAGGATCGGTAAACAAAAACATTCCAAGGGCGCCACTAAACATAATAAAGCAAGCGATGAGTTTTAGAATCTCAGCCATTTTCCTCCTCCTTCAATAGCCCTACAGCCAAAAACCCAATCAGGCCGACAGCAAAGAAAAGCCAAATTACATCGCGATCCCAGCTCCAACGAGTTTCGGCTCGAAGTAACAAAAGAGCTGCGGCCAAATAAATTCCAAAAAGATCAGCCGCCAAGATTCGATCGGCCCACGTCGGGCCTTTTAACAAACGCCAAAAAAGAAGCGGCAGAGAGGCGATGAGAAAAAAATCACTGAGCCATTCCATCATACTTCGCCATAGGCCTTTCTTAACATCGGCTCTAATTTGTTCTGAACCAAATCTTTGGTGCCCTCCCATGAGCTTTCATCTAAGCAATGAATGAGAAGAGCGTTTTGATTTTTTAAAATCTCTATCGTCAAAGTTCCCGGCGTTAACGTGATGAAGTGGGCAATAATGATTTGTGCCCATGGATTTTTTATTTCGAGTGGAAGCTCATAAACCTCAGACTGTAGTCGCTTGGGCTTGGTATAAATCCAAAGTATCACTTTGAGACTTGAAAGAATGAGCTCATAAACGAAAAGGAAGAAGATCCAAAGAAAGACATAAAATTTAAACAGCAAGTTTTTCATCGCGTAGAATCCATTCCAGAAAATCTTGTGACGCCAGACGAGCTTTCTAAAATTCTCTCGACATATTCATTTGTACTAAAACTTGCTTTCGACTCGACATGTATCTTTTCATGAAAGCGAGTAAAAACGAAAATGCAACCGATGGCAAAGCCGATGCAGAGCGCCATTGAAAGAGAAGAAGAAATTTTTCTTTCAGAACACAGCTCTTTTTGAGG
>JBMTHG010000237.1:0-1890 GCA_049436045.1 Bdellovibrionota bacterium | reverse complement strand
TTATTGGCTCGCACAGCCGTTCATGAAGCAGGTCATATCATTGCGGCAAGACATATGGCTTTAGGAATCAATCCCCTGTCTGTTGAGTTAGAACTTGGTCGATCAAAGGGGCACGGCAGAGCTCTTTTCGATTGGACAGATCAAAGTCTTTCAAGAGTGGCTAATGCGGATTCAGAGAGCCTCCGCATTCGTCGAATCGCTTTTCTAATGGCGGGCCAAGTTGCTGAGGAGGCATTTCTAATGAGCTTAAAAGGGAACCGAAGACTATCGATTCGAGCTCAAAAAGCTTTGATCTCCGGGGAGGGAGTTCATCAAGATAGAGCCATGATCGATAAAATTTTGGGCGGATCAAAAGATTTATCTCAGCTGATTGAGCTTAAGATGAAAGCAGAAATGTTAGCGAAGCAAGTTATCAAAAGTCATTCGGCAGAAATTCAGCGGTTGTCAGTTTCGATTTTAGAAAGACGAACAAAAGCAACTCGAAATTCTTGCTCTCGTGTTCTTCAGATCTTATTCAATAATCGGTAAATCTCAATATCCCTTTAAAAAATCTTTCATCTGCTTTTCAGTCGTTCGAAAATATTCTGCAAAAGCTTTGACAGCATGAGCTCTAAACTCAGGTTGCGTATTTTTCATTGTTGTCTGAAAAAGTTGCCTCAAAGTCGGGGAGTATTGATCTTTAAGAATACTATAGATAGATTTTTTCGGAGCGTCTTTTGAATCCTGCAAAAGAAACTCCATGATTAAGATTGTTTCTTGATTTTTTCGTGCTCCGATAAAATCGAATATTTCATTTTTTGTTTTTTCGAGAACACGATTTCTTCTTTTGAACTCACTCCAATACTTTTCACTCAAACCAGTATCATCTAAAAATTTTTGAAATGGTGTGGGGCCAATCGAAAGAATTCGTTTCCAGAAAGGTCGAGCTTTCGCCAATACATCAGAATTCCTAAGCCGATCTAAGGTTTCAAAAGCCCTAACAGGAAGACTTTTTGATTTTTGAGCAGTTTTAAGAAGTGCAACCCATTCATTTTCTCCAAGTAATTCGTAAGTTTGAATTCGAGCAAAGATGTCGGCGCAGCGTGTTTTGGCGAAGCTGGCTTCAGCTAAAAAGAGTCCGAAAATTAAACTGAGCAGAAATATATTTAAATTGAGTTTTCTCATATCACGCACCTCGATACGTCTTAAAACTGCAACTTTTAAGCCAGAAGTCGAAGTGGCTAAGTCTCTGAAAAGACTTGCTTTGGCAGAGATGAGAGGACGATTTTTGTCAGATAAGTCTGCAAAAGTTTCAAGTGCCAATGTAAAATGAAGCTCTAAGCCCTCCTAGATTGTTTTTTATTAGGGCATAGCACTGTGGTCAGCATAATCATTTCTCGGTAGCCGAGCTCGAACAGCTTTGTTTAGACGGTTTAAATGAATTCATTGCTAGATGTAATCTTCAAAGGCAAAGGATATCAATCGAAGCCGCCGAGATCAGAAGCCCTCAAAATTATTCTGATCCATCCTACGCCCTTGATTAAATAAGCCTTATCAAGCCTATAAAATCCATATTTTGGCCTCGGCAGAGCGATGAATTCTTAGTAAGTCTGACGCTCTCGGGTTCACTAAAATGTTTCGGGTGATAATATATTTTTCATTAATTTTTTTGCCGTTGGGCTTTCTCTTCTCGGCTGAATCGAATTGTCAAAAATGGGTTCGATCCCATTTGGCACCATTCAAGTTAGGGATGAAAAGAGAGGGGCCTATCAATAAGGCTTTAGCGCCTGTTGTGGAGGCGGTGACAGCGAACCTGCCGGGCATTCGCTGGGCGAATCAAAGAGCGCTGCAGCTTTCAAATCGTCGGCCGGATCAAAATGTTTTTTCGAGAGCTCTTGAAGTCACCAATAT
>JBMTHG010000236.1:0-1891 GCA_049436045.1 Bdellovibrionota bacterium | reverse complement strand
TTGGTTTTCTTCTCCCCAAAATTAAGAGTCTTCAAGATCAAACATCCAAAATGGAAGAAGAGCTCAAAGAAGCGAGGGAGAAAGTGGAATCGATCGAAGAGAAAATGGGTCCTGAAGATCAGAGAATTGATGCCCTAACTCAGCAAAAAGAAGAAGAACTCATCAAGTTGGAAGAAGTTTCTCTTGTACATTCTAATGCCGAGAATGATTGGCGTAACCTTGATCAAAATCTATCATCGTTGAGTCGTGTGCGGGAAGCAGCTTTAGAAACCTATCAAACCGCAAGAAAATCCTTGCTCGAGGAAATTGTGTTACCTTTTGAAGTCTTTTACGGAGATACTGTTGAGGCAGAAGTGGAGAGCGTATCCAATAAAGAAAATGGTTTTTTTGTAAAAAAAGGTCTCGAGCATGGTTTAAGGACAGGATTTGTGTTTATTCTCCAACAAAGTGGTTCATGGGAAGAAATTCCTCTGTTTGTAGAGTGTACTTTAGCCGAGAAAAACTATTCATTTTTTAAAATCATTTCTTTTTCCGATACAAAGGTAAGTGAGATTATGGACACTGGTGAAAAACTTTCCTTGATCCGTACGGCAGATTTAATTAATCCTAACGATTCTCCAATTTCTAGAAGCGAGAAGATTTTATCCCAACACGATCTTTAAATTATCCCTCCCTATGAGTTCCACTGATTCTGATCAGATTACTGACGAAGCCCTTGCTTCAAGTATTTCTGACGATGGCCGACTTTCCTCGGAGGCCTTTGATGCTGATGAAGAAGGCATAGTTGAGGCCGGCATCCCTCCCCAAACTCCAGATTCTTTGGACGGGGATCAACTCAATGAAGAAGCTTTTTCTGTGGATGATTTTGATGCGAATCTAAATATTGATAATCCGGGCGAGCCTTCTGAATCCAGTGGACCAAATGCGGAAGCCAATTCGCCTTCTATCGATAGCACTAGTTTAGATAATCCTCCAAAACCAGTGGTCGAACCTACTGACAGAAAAAACTCTCCTTCCTCGAACGGGCAAGTGGCGGAATTCCGTAAAACTTTGTCTGCCCTGTCGCGGCAACTTGAAGTCGATCGACTTACTTTTTTATACCAACAACTTCAAGCAGATGGGAATGAGCTTCCCAGCTTGGAACGAATTGCTTCCGACATCAAAGGCGACGCTACTTTACACTCCCTCGGGGATCATGATTTGTACTCCAAAAGGCCTTTGGCCAGATTGCAGGGGTGGATTTCAGGTCTCTCCTTCGGTTTGGGCAGACGGGCCAAGAAGTTCTCACGTTGATTCTCCCAGTCGAAGGGGTGCAGGGTTCTGCTTGCGATTACTCTGTGATCATCCCGGCTTATAATGAGGAAGATTACCTAAGCCTCACGCTTGAGGCTCTGCATGAGGCTCGCAACGCCGTACCGCATCTTACAGGTGAGTGTATAGTCGTAGATAACCATTGTACGGATCGTACGGTTGAGATTGCCCAAAAATTTGGGTGCCGTGTTATCTTTGAACCGGTGCATAAAATTGCCAAAGTACGAAATGCGGGTGCGAATGCATCCACAGGTGCTTTCCTGATTTTTGTGGATGCGGACACCATTGTACCTGTTGAAACTTTTCAAATTGCCCTGAAAGCTTTGCATGAAGATAACATCGGTTGCGGTGGAGCGAGGTTAGGCTTTGATCAAGACCATAACCGTTGGTTCTCAGGCGTTTTTTTACCAGCTATGTGGAATTTTATCTCCCAAAAATTCAGGCTTTTTGCGGGTAGTTTTATCTTTTGCAGGAGGGATCTGTTTTTTCTTGCTGGGGGATTTCCTGAGACCCACTTTGCGG
The DNA here is from genome assembly GCA_049436045.1 of Bdellovibrionota bacterium. Lineage (GTDB taxonomy): Bacteria > Bdellovibrionota > UBA2394 > UBA2394 > UBA2394 > JBMTHG01. The sequence continues at coordinate 58 of JBMTHG010000236.1, read as the reverse complement.
GTGAAGAAATTGTTTTATCCAAAAAGGCAAAATTTGAGAGAGATTCATTTCTTTTTTA
>JBMTHG010000235.1:0-1896 GCA_049436045.1 Bdellovibrionota bacterium | reverse complement strand
AATTGTCAAGAATTATTTTTCTTATGTTATTGTTTTTTATAGGGATTTTAGAATTTGATTCATCGACAATAATTACTTTCGGGCATAAAAAAGCCCCGCTAAAGCGGGGCTAAAACACTTATTGAAAATCCTTTTTTCTTTTCTCACGCATCCTGCACGGGTCGTCATACGCGCATCTTCACGAGTTGGACTTGCCACGAAAAAAAAAGCCGTCAAAAGAAACGGGGCTCTTTGCCTAAATCCTCCACCATCACTTCTTGCATGTGATGTCGGATGCTCCTTATTTCCTCCGCGAACGGATTCAAATCCAGACCAAGCCTCTTCATTCTGATCTCAAGCAAGTAGAGATCGTCATGCATTGTGAGCATTTGGTGCGCGATCTCTTCGAGTCGCTGATTGCTTGTATATGTCGCCATTTCTGTTCTCCATTTATTTTGGGCGACCTTTATTAGATAGCATATTCGTTAGTGTGCAAGCGCTTTTTTGTCCAAAAAAAGCCCCGCTAAAGCGGGGCCAAGGTTTTGGATTAAGCGTCTCATCGCGGCATTACGAGAGCCATTAGAAGACCCTCCCATCAATCGCTGCGAATTTCTCCTTCTGTTGCTCGTAATACTCGTCTGCATTTAAGACCGAGTGATTAGCCAACAGATCATCGGAGTTCACATCAAATACGCTGGCCTGAAGACATTCCAAAGCTTCAGGAGTCATTTTGGTTATCTCTTCGAGCAACCAAACCGTATTTTCTTCAGCTACATCTCCAATCAAGGAATCAAGAAATTTAAGCGTTGCGCCAATTGTAGTGAGGACAGGGACGCTACAAGCCTGATTTCCCTCTCTCAAGAAGATTGACCCTTCGATGAAATAAGAAGCTGGAGCTTCAAGCGCTGTAATGTGCCAATACTCCGGCCCTTCAAGCTGGTCGAGACCAATCCATTCAAGGATGCTCCAATCAGCCAGCCGAAGATGCTTGAGACCGAGCTCGCGAACAGCTTCTTCGCAAAGATTAAAGTTTGCTTGAGCTGCGAAAGCTTCTTTGTTTGCCTCCCAGTCTGCTTCTCTTTTATCTTCCAGAACCTCTTCGAGAGAGAGCATCATCTTTCGCATTTCTGGGAGGTCGAGACCTCGTGCAAAGTCCAGCAAATCAGCGAAGTTTGAGATTGTTAATGTTTGTGAGTTCATAAGAATCATCCTTTTTCAAGTTAAAAATTTAGTGAGGTAGGTTTAACTTGTTAGACGCAGTGTTATCTTCTGCGACCGGAGTTTTTCTTATTTAGAGTCGAGCTTTACTTCTCGACTTTGGGAGAGCCCGCTGGGGGTCTCTGGCTTGAAAAAGCCTTTTGGGTTAGCCGATTGGCTTATTTGACTGCGATGTAAGTGTCGCTCTCCGAGTCATACTCCCAGCCCGTAAATTGAGGGTCTTTGGGCAGTGACTTGGGCTTTGCGGCTTTCTTGGCAATCTCGTGAAAAGCTTTGGCTTCATCACTGTCTCGATTGTCTCGAATGCCTTCAATCATCGCTTTAAAGTCTTGAAGCGTTTCGATCAGCTTCGTCGATTCCAACTCGACTTCGGTAAGAGGATTACCCTCCGCATCTTCAGCAATTGCTTGCTTCTCGATACCGACCTTCAGCCAGACTTTAACTATTTCGTCTTTCAGAGTGCCATTTTTAATTTCACTGGCTTCCTTTATGACTCTCCAGTTTTGACTCGGACTACGCTTCGCATTCGATCGAGGTCTCTCTTGAACATACCGACCTTCGGCATCTTTCAAAGAAGATTCGATCTTCTGAAGGGTTTGAGCGATAACTCGATCAAATACACCTTGCTTTGCTTTTGCTACCCGAGCTTCTCGGACGATTTGGTTTTCTTGAGCTACTTTTGATTTGAACAACATTTTT
>JBMTHG010000234.1:0-1917 GCA_049436045.1 Bdellovibrionota bacterium | reverse complement strand
ATCGAAAAAATACAATCGCCAAAAACAAAACTTTTCGGCCCGCGAAAGGGAGAAGTTTTGCAGCACTCCACTTCAGTGCCCTCTGTCAGGCCGAGCTCTTCAAGTCGAGTCACATAATTTTTTGGCAAGCTTTTTGAAAATTCAATAATCTTTGCTTTTTGCCTTAACTTGAGGTCCCAAAGCTTTCGCATGACGTCCATCGTTTTAACCTGCCCTAGATGATAATGATTATCAATATAGTTTGGTGCGATTCGTAAAGAAGGCCAAAAGCGGCTCAAAGCCCTTTTTAATCAATTGCGCCTGCGGAAGAAGCCGGCATGGAGTCGGGGTTATCACCCCACAAATGATCGAAAGTGACCCCCTTTGAAATCTGCTCTCTGAGATTCTCTAATTTGCTTGGGGTGATTGCCACATGCCAAACTCCGATATGATCTTCACGCACCAGATGAATCTCACCGCGATTCGCGTATTGCCTTAAAGTTTGGTGAAGAACTCTGGCGACTTCGGGATTGTTTTCTTCAAACCATTTTTTTGCGATGTCAAAGGCAATGCCAAAGCTATGACTGCTTCGAGTCGCTGCTGGCGCACCATCCGAAATGAGTTTTCGTTGAAAAGAAACAGGACGAACAGCACTCGTGATGAGAAGTTTTATATTTTCTGAATATAAACTTTTTTCTTTTAATCGCTGAACAAAATCAAAAGTGATTTGTCGCGCTAAAAGACGCGCTTCTGGAAGCGTGTAATCGTATGTGATTTGCCCTGTTGTCAAAGGCGGTCGTTTATCTAAGGCAACCAGCTCCCCGCTTTCAACGGCGATTCTCACGTCTTCATCTGTCTCAAAGAGTTTAAGCCCATTCCAAAACTGGCGCTCCGGTCGCGCTCGAATTCGAGTTTCTAGTCTCTCGAGACGACCCACTCGTTTCTCGAGCGCGGGGTCTGGGGAATTGCCCTGAGCTTTAAGTTTTGTCATGAGTTCACTTTTTTCATGAAGAATCTCGAGAAACATTTGACAGCGAACGCTATCAGCCACGACTTGGGTCGCAAAAAAATTGGCCGCCAATATAACCAAGATCAAGAGTCGAAAAATTTTAGCAATGACCATCACGCTAGACCTAACGTAGACTGCAAGTAACATACCAGCGAATAAGCCTTTAAACTGGCTTTTGAAGGCCTTTAGATCAATCGATGGGGAATCGAAGGGGCGCGCATTTTCCCCAAATCCAGATGCCGTGCGGTCCAGGTGCCGGGCAACTTGTTGACATAATTCTCCCCGGCACCGGTTTCTCCCCGGCACCGGTTTTTTTAATGTTGCAAGTCGTGAAAGAGACTCGCCCCAATAGGAGTAAACTTAGCGGCACGACGAAGGCATACCAAGGTCGACTCAAAATCTTGCGTGAACTTATTTAGTAAACTCCTTGCCGACTCTCTCTCCGCCTCAGATCCTAAATCACTCGCCTCGGCGAAAAGAGAAAGTGCATGCGTTGTTCGTCGAGTCACAAAACTTGCATGCAAAATTCCATCTAACGGTCGAGGCTCTTCTCTTAAAGGCGAAACATCGAGCTGATCTTTGTTGATCAACAGCGGATCTAAAGCTTGCTGAACCATCAACTCCAAATGAGAGGCCTCATGAACTAAACTTTCAATATAGTGGGCCAGCGTCCAATCTCTCTTGGGGCTGATAAAAACTAAACCATGAGCTTCGGCATAACTTCCAGACCAATAGCCCTCACTCTCCACCCATAAAACATGAGAAACAAAAGTTTTCACCACATTCGCCATCTCGGGCCAAAGCGTCGACAAAACACTCAAGGCCCTTACGGCCTGCTGCGCTAAATCCCCACTTTTATCAAAGCAGATCGCTGTGAATCGGTCGGCGCGCTTCAATTTTGAAAGTCTCAACTCTGAATATTCGCTAAT
>JBMTHG010000233.1:0-1928 GCA_049436045.1 Bdellovibrionota bacterium | reverse complement strand
TCGAACTCTTTTGAAGAGAAAGTCTTTTCCATTGTTCATCCAGCTCGAAACAGATTATCGATGGTCACCCGCTTGGTCGACGGGTCTTAAAGCAAGTTATCTGAATTTTAAAGCAGCACACCCAGGCCCGACAAAACGAGTCGATCAAATCTATGAGTCGGCAAAACTTCAGTTTTCGAGCTGGGAACTTTTGCTGAACTTTAAATTCTTCTTTTGATTGAGTCTTAGAATTTGAGAACTTCACCCAAAATGGCCAGACTTTTAGCCTGCCGAAAGACAGTTTTGCCCTACCCATTTGTTTAAGAAAGAAAAAGTTGAACAAATCTAGACCTCCAAGTTTCTGGCACATCAATTGCAATGTAAGGAATCAACACCCGCGTAAATCACGCACCAACTTCACAGCCTTTGGGGGTCTCAATGAAAATTGAGACCCCCAAGTATTTTGAGTCTTTCCGCCAAATTGATGTGTTTTTCGTCGAGCTTTGCCCCAGACTTCGATAAACTACTGATTTGATGACAAAAATTTTGCTCGTTGAAGATGACCGCTATCTCAACAAGTTGATCAGTGATCGACTGTTTCGTAGCGGATTTGAGCTCAAGAGCTATCTCGACGGGGAAAGCGCTTGGCAAGCTTTACTCTCAGAGAAAGAAGCCTTCGACATCGCCATCATTGATTTGCTTCTTCCAAAGCTCATGGGTGATCAGTTGCTCACCAAGATTGACGCGTCGCAGCGATTTCCAAATCTTCGCAAGGTCGTCATTTCCGGAGTCTTCAAAAGTGAAAGTCAGATTCAAGAAATCAGTAAGGTACATCAAATCGAATCATTTTGGACAAAGCCCTTTGATCTCGATGAGCTGGTGGCAAGCCTAAAAAAAGAAAAGTCATTTGAGAAAAGTCCACTTCAAGTCTCTGGGTCTCTTCACAAGAAGCCAATTGAAAGAATTTTTTTTGAAGCCTATGAGAAAAATTTCTCTGGCCGCTTACACATTCGACACAAAGGGCATGAGCGAAAAGTTTATTTTATGAACGGTCACCCGGTGGCCGCTGATTCAAGCGCTGTGAATGAGAGTTTAGGAATTTTTCTCGTCTCGACGGGAGATCTCACTGAGGAAATGCGAGAAAAGGTTTCAAAAATGATGGTTCAAAAGGAATCATTTTTTGGCGAGATTCTATTGCAACTGAAAGTCGTTTCAAAAGATCGGCTATTTGAGCTTTTGAGAAAGCATAGCTATCAACTACTCGTGAATGCTTTTCTGTCACGACAGGGAGAGTTCTCGCTAGAAGCCAGTGTCGAGATTCCATCTCATCTGCCTTTGATTGAGTTTAATCCTTTCTTGTTGATGCAAGCCGCTCAAGTTCGTTTACTCCCCTTCTCAGCTCTTGAAGCGATCATGCGCTTAAAAAGAGATTATTTTCCAGAATTAAATCCTCAGGTGGGCCAGCTTCTCTATCTTCTCAATCTGCAAGAGGTTGTGATTGAACAAATTAAATCGCTAAATCCAGCGATGGATTTCTTTCACGAATCAACGATTTTAGATTCAAAAGATCAAGAGAGCCTTTTTCGAACTCTCTACCTTTTTGATTCAATGGGACTTGTGACTTGGAAAAAACCTTCAGAAGCAAGCTTTGTTAACCTAGAAATTCCCCATGTCAATTTTGCTCCCATTATCAAGAAAGAAAAATCTGATGAACATCTTCAAACTGAGAGACAGATTTCTGCAGAGTATATCGATGCCATCAATAAAAATTATTTTGATCTGCTCAACGTCAGCTTTGACGCTGACACAAAAGCTATTGAACAAGCTTATTGGAAAGCTCAGTATCAATATGATCCAAATCGTTTTAAGCACGAATTGACGGGACTTTCTCGTCAAATTCTTCACGACATGATGAAACGAATCAACGAAGCTTTTCAGATTCTTTCGAC
>JBMTHG010000232.1:0-1933 GCA_049436045.1 Bdellovibrionota bacterium | reverse complement strand
GCGAGATGACCATTCGTCTTTTAGGTCGATCCACCACAACAGTTGCGATCGAAGGATTTCCGATGGCGATTTCTCCGATGTCATAGTCAAAATCTACGGTTCGAGGAATGTCTCGCACGACAAAGAGCTCTGATTGTCTGATTCCTGAAGACTCCGAAATAATATCAATATCTTCTTCTTGCGCCGAAAGAAAGGGCGCAGCGAAAAAGCTCATTGCTAAAATCAATGTGAATTTAAAATGGGGTTGCAATAACTTGCCCTCCTCGAATCTCACGATAGGCCGGCGGTGGGCCTGCGACGACCGGAAGCTTGATCCCAAAAGCCTTAAAGGCATCAAGATAATCTAATTCCAAAATTTCTGTGTCGTTGAAACGACGAAGAGATAAATTGATTCGCCCAACCTGTTGAGAAAGAATAAGTTTTTGAACGTCGTCGGGACGAAGGGCCACTGTCACATTTTTATTGGTGAGATTCTGAGGCCCACCTGAGTTGCTTCGATCGACCATCGCTGTTTCAAGGCGGGCATCTTGCCCAACCGCTAAAATTCTCACATTTTGAAAAACAGTTCGCGTTTCAGCTTTTAAATCAGCGCCCATATTCAGGCCCGCAAGTGCCGCTGGGCCTTTTTCAATCTCTTTGGTATTTACAAATAATGTGACGAGCACATCTACGAATTGTCCCGGGCGAAGATTACCGCCGACACCGACCACATCTTGATCATCTCGAATGCCGATCGTGACCGCTCGAAAGCCCTCAGGAATTCTTCGGTCGAGTGAAGTCTCATCGAAGGGTACCAGCTTGTTCGTATAGATGGGCTCACCCTCACCAATCGTTGCAATCGCCACTTGGCCAACTACTTGCCAATCTTGAGTGGCAGCCGCTTGAGAAATGTAAGTTTCAGGAAAGGCTTGAGATCGAAACATACTCGCATCGATTCGAGTGCCCGCAGGAATATCTCGAATGCAACGAGAAGAATCTTTTCACCACCCCATTTTTTTCGCTCATTTTGAATCGCTTGACTGATCGCTAGATAGTAAGCTACGACCGCGACAACCGCTGCAATAGACGCCCAAACAATGACTCTTTTATTTTCCATATGCCTTCTTTTTTAGTTTAACTTTTTTGATCGCACTGACTCGATGCCCAAGAATCTCAATTAAAATGATTTTAAGAGTGCAATGCGCCATCGAAATGCGCTAGTTCGATGAGTCAAACATACTTTTTAGCAACGATCCTTAGGATGACAGGCTTGGCGTTGGTCTCTCAATTTTTCGATCGCCCGAAGACGAGCATTTTTTACTTTTAAAATGGCATCTTCCAACTCATCAAAAGCTTCTTTTGGAGAGACAAAATTAAGATTTCGCAAATGATACTCCGCTCTTTTGAGTCGCGGTGCTAATGGATCATCGTCTGAGATATGTTTTTCACGAAGCGTCTGAATCTCTTTTGAAATTCGCTTTCCCTCAGAGCGCAAAAAGCTTCTTCTTTGTGGATCTTTCTCAACAATCCGCTTGCCCATGAGATTGCTCTCGAAATTTCTAACATAGCCAACCACTCGAAAATGATCACTCTCAAGCTTTCGATAGTAGCGATGCCATTCGATGGCTTGATTGGCAACATCTTGAAGATCAATGCTCTTATCTCTTTCATCTTCTTCGCTTTCTCTTTTTGTCTTCTGAGACTCTTCGGCACTTCGCTTTTCGCTCTTTTTCTTGTTGTATTTATCAATTATTTTTTGTGCTCGAGTTGCGGCCATGCGAGCATTATCGATTTTCTTTTCATCGGGGAGCTCTCCTTTGTCGTAGGATTTTTTAAGTTCAGAGATGGCTCGCTTGGCGGCCAAAAAATCTCGTTCAAAAGATGCTGCATCCTCACCTGACATCTGTGCGGCTGTTTTCGCCTGATTTAAATCCATATTGTTTAAAAACCGATC
>JBMTHG010000231.1:0-1939 GCA_049436045.1 Bdellovibrionota bacterium | reverse complement strand
ATTAGCGGCCATTTTGGTCGCCAGCTTGGCGGGCAGTTTTGTTTTGAGAAAGTCTAATCTGCTGCTCGATTTTTCAAACATGAATTATCGACAAACCGATATTAAAAGTCGTGTGGCGAATGAGTTTAATCGAATCGCACAAGATTTTTCATTTTATCTGGAGCAAAAGCTTTTAGCGGGGGGGCCAGCATCGGATTTATTGAATTATCAATGTTCTTCGAATAATCCAATTTGCTTTGATACCTCCACCTTGAGTGCGAGGGGAGCAAATTTATCGATTCGATGCCGAGGAGAAGGAGAGGGCCAAGATTTTAACTCCACGCAGTGCACAACGAGTCAGAAGTTTCCAAAAGACTTTTTTTTAGAACTTCAAATGAGAAGTTTAGAGAACACAGGTGAGATCGTGACCGCTGCTGGGGAGATTCGTGTCGAACCTCTTCCGCTTAATGCTTATGCTTTGGCGCTTTCAAATATTGATGAGGTGATTCGTTTTGGGCCAGGCCTTTATGATGGAAACATCGCTCTAAATTTTTCAGAACCCGATGCCCAAGCAATTTTTAAGCCTGTTCCCGGGCCAAACGGGCGGGTTTCAATATCCAAGGCCATTGTGACGAATGAGTTATCAAAGATTAAGTTTGAGGGATTAAGCTCAGGAGACTCAAACATCAGTTATGCTGGGGCAAAGCAGTTGCCTAATCTCAGTGGATTTCTCTCAGCTTTCGAAGATGGAATTTTAAGGGCGATGGAGGCGGCTGGAAGCAAAGTCTTTGAGTTTCCAGAAGATATCACAAGCTTGCCAGCGATGACTTGGCCAGAAACCTTGCCAAACGGGCAGTTTGATCTAGAGCCAAACGACGACAATCTTTATGAACTTCCTTGTGATGGCGGTGAAACTTGCTTTTATCAAAGCCTTGTAGCTTTGGGGGCAAGAAATTGCTCGTATCAAAATGTCAGATTTGCCGTTCAAACTGATGAGCTTGAAACAAGGTTTTATGTTTTAGGGGATCGAATTTGTGGCTGGGATGCTGTTGAAAAGATTTTCTTTGTGGCTGACGGTTACAATGAATTTGCGAGTCATGCTCTGTCTGGTGGAGTTTTTGAAGGCTTCGAGCATGATCGCTGTTTTACAGAAACAGATGCTAGCGCGCCCTATGAGTTTGGTTGCTCTGGTCCTCAGACTCAGGGGCAATTTCAGGATGCTTATTGCGTGAGACAAGTTTGTCAGGTTTCTAAAATAGATTCTTTTATATTTGGCGGAAGTGTTGGAGAGGGCTCAAATGATTTCAATCTCTTTCATTTTCCAGGTGTCTACACCCTTAGTTTTGTGAGTCTAGTGGATGAACCAGCGAGCTCTAATCAGCCCTTTGATGTTTATGTGTCAGAGGGGCGAGTGCAGTTGTTGAGCCCCTTTTCTTGGCAAGGAGATTCCACGGAGCTTGGAGCCAGCTTTTTTGCAGAAAATGGATTTCATTTGGGCTTAGAGACTCGATCTGATGACTCAGAAAGTTATCTAAGTGAATCTGTTTTGAATGCGCCCCTTGATTTTACTTTTGAAGGAAGTCTGATTTCTTTAAATGAAGATCTACCTACTTTGAATCTTTCAGCGCTTCTTAACGCAGATAAAATTTTAGGTAAGCTTAGCCTTAAAGGTGGGCGGATAGGTGCGAAGCCATCGGTGATACGTTATTTCAATGCTAATGAAGTCACTCGAGGCTTTAAAGATGTAGAATATATTTATTTGCCGAATATGAGCCCGGCTTTGAAAGAAAGGGTCTTTGTGGCGAATCTTGGTGTGACGGTGCTCAACTTTCACATTCACTATTCGAATGCTAAAGAAGCTCTACGAGAGGTGGGTCTAGATTGGCAAGAGCCTGAGAATGATCAGATCAATTCACAGGGCCCAGCGCCCAGTGTCAATCCGGGCCAGCAGGGGCTCGTG
>JBMTHG010000230.1:0-1940 GCA_049436045.1 Bdellovibrionota bacterium | reverse complement strand
TCTCTTCGAAGTCTTTAACTTCGTTGAGACATCGGAATATAAGAGGCTGATTTTACACCCGTATAATCAGCCCTTGGCCGAATCAATCGATTGTTCGAGAGTTGCTCTAAGACATGAGCTGTCCATCCGGAGATGCGACTCACCGCAAAAATCGGCGTATAAAGATCAAAAGGAATTTTCAACATATAATAAGTGCTTGCCGAATAAAAATCGACGTTCGGCAACAAGCCTTTTTGCTCTTGCACCAATCCTTCTAGCTTGAGCGACATGTCATACCATTTTGAATCTTGAAGCTCCTGGCTTAATGCGGCTGACATTTTGCGAAGCTCTTTCGCTCGAGGGTCACCATCTTTATAAACACGATGACCAAAGCCCATAATTCTTTCTTTGCGGGCGAAGGCCTCTTTGAGCCAAGGCTCCACATTTGAAGTCTCACCAATGGCCAGCAAAGTCTCCATCACCTTTTGATTGGCACCCCCATGAAGCGGGCCCTTCAAAGTGCCAACGGCTGTTGTGATCGCCGAATACATATCGGTGAGAGTGGCCGCCGTCACGCGCGCCGCAAAAGTCGAGGCGTTAAATTCATGATCGGCGTGCAGAACCAAAGCTTGATCAAAAGTTCGGAGCTCTAAATCGGTCGGCTCCTTGCCCCGAAGCATGTAGAGAAAGTTCGCTGAAATGCCTAAGCCCTTCTTTGGAAAAATCGGGTCTCTTTGATTTCGAATATGCTCCCAAGCCGTCACGGCAAATGGCAACTGAGCCAAAAGTCGTAGAGCCTTTCGCTTGTTGGCCTCTAAACTTTCATCGCCCGTGTCGGGGTCATAAAAAGACATCATCGAAACCACTGTGCGAAGAACGTCCATCGAATTTGCTTTTTTCGGAAACTCCTTCATCGCGGCAATGAGCGGCTCTGCCAACATCAAATGATCGTTCACCTCTGATTCAAAAGCTTTGAGCTCATTGGCTTTTGGAAGTTGCCCGTTCCAAAGAAGATAAACTGTTTCTAAAAAAGTGCTGTGCTGGGCCAACTCGTGGATGTCAATGCCACGATAACGCAAAACACCATCTTCGATACTGCAAATTGATGACGATGCGGCGATGATTCCTTCTAAACCTTCTTTTGACTTTTCAGTTTCAGCCATTTTACTACTCCTTTAATAACTTGTATGAAATCAGCATACCGACTTTCAATGACATCAGGTAGTCTAAAAGCCTGGGTTTTTTAGAGTGAAAAAGCTTCTTCTCAGCTTTATTTTTCTTTGCCTTCTGGACGCTTTGGCCCTCGCTTTTGTTTATTTTTCTCTGCCCGAAACAAAAGGGCTTTTGGGCCAACAAAAGATCGAACGCCGCAGTCTTGATGGCAGCAAAAAAAGCTTCGTCATCGATCCCAAAAGCTCAAAGTATGTTTCGCTGCGTCGAATTCCCGAGCACTTGCAAAGGTCGGTGATTTTTCTCGAAGACGCCCGATTTTATGAACACTATGGCTTTGATTTTTATGAGATTAAGACCGCCATCTCTGAGGGCTTTCGCGAGGGGGGCAACTTAAGAGGCGCGAGTAGCATTTCACAACAGCTCGTTAAAAATCTTTATCTAAGCGCGGATCGAACTTGGTGGCGAAAGTTTCTCGAGGCCTTAATTACGATTAAGTTGGAGCTTCAAGTTCCCAAATACAAAATTTTTGAAGTCTATTTAAATATTATAGATTGGGGTCAGGGCGTGATCGGAATTCGCGCCGCCAGTGAACATTATTTTGGCAAAACTCCAGAGCAACTTGACTTCGAAGAGTCAGCCTTTCTTGCCGCCATAATTCCAAACCCTGCTCGATTTGGAAAAAACCCAGACTCTTTGTTTGTGAGACGTCAAAGCCTTCGAGCCAAGCAGCTTCTCTATCGAAATGGTTACATCAGCATTGAAGATTTTAAAGACTCGATTTCGCCCAA
>JBMTHG010000229.1:0-1944 GCA_049436045.1 Bdellovibrionota bacterium | reverse complement strand
CTTGGCCTCTATGGAATTCAAAAGCCTCGAGATTTGATCGTCTCGATGCTGCCTTTAATGCAAATGGAGTATGCCAATCTTCGACCTTATATGATGTTTGGGCCGAGTATTGCTTATGTGAAGTCGGGAGCGGATTCGAAACTGAAATTTGCTCTCAGCGCGGGCGTCGGCGCTGATGTGATGATTTTTTCATCTCTAGGCTTTGGTCTTGAATATATTTTCAATGCCCTCATTGGAGCCAAAGATTATCATTTCTTAGGCGCAAGAATTGTAATCTCTTTTCCATAGAGAAAAGCCTTAAAGAAAAGTTCTTCTCTGGAGAAACTGAATTTGATTCGGCTGAAATTGAAGGCCGTCAACGCTCTCGCTTGAAACGCTCTCGCCATCTTGATCGAGGTATTGAATCTCTAAAGAATGAGTTCCCGCTGGAAGAAAAACACGAGCCACTTGAAGCTTTTGAGGAAGCAACAGCCAACTTCTAGTGTCAGCGCCTGAAGCCGCAAACATCAAAAGACCTGCGAGTGCTCCCAGGTCTTCATTTTTTGTTAAAGCGCCGACTCCAGCCGCTATTCCCACCTTGGTGGCTGCACGCAACAGAGCTTTGGCAATGTAGCGAGTCATTCGTTCATTCAAATGAGCAATGGCGGTCTCTTCGATGTTATTAAGACTAGTCGTTTCTAAGGTCTGCCCCGCCACCGAAACTTTTGCGGATCGAATTTCTGACCAGCGCGGCCGATATCTTGGCACAGCCAAAACGAGACTCGATGCACTCTCAGTTTCTGATTCATGAGACTCTTCGGTTGAATATTTTTGGGGGCTTTTTCCGGTTTCAAGAAGAAAAACCAAAGAAGCCTGGTTCTGCGCCAAGCTCGTTCTTGCTCGATCAAAAACTTTTTTTCCGAAAGACTTTCTAAATCGCTCGATTTCTTCTTCAAAGCCCATTCGAAGTGCCCCGCGAAGAAGGTCAATCTTCAAGGCCGGAAAACTCTCTACTAAATCAGGCTCAGCTTCATCGATTTGCTTGAAAGAAATATAAGCATCATTAAACTCACGATCTTGCTCATAAAGAACACCCGTTAGATATTTCGCAAAAGAGTTCCACTGATAGGGCCGAGCCTCTTCTGACATCATAATGAAAAGCACTTCGTTCACTTTTCGAGCCGCGACAAGGGCTGACTCCCAGTCTTTTAAAGCAATAAAATTTAATGCCATGTAGGCGTGAATCAAAACCTTCTCAAAGTCTTCGCCTTGATAGATGCTTCTCTTCTCGTTGGCGATCATGCCCACAATTTCTTCACTGGCAAGAGCATAGCCCGCCAGTTCAATCACATCAGCAGCCGCCAAAAATTTCTTATTGCTTTCTTCATAGCGCCCTAAAACTCGAAGCAAAATGCCCTCGTCCATTAGTCGCAATAATGAATCTGGTTCAGAGGTGACCTCTGTTTCATAGAGAACGAGGGCTCGTTCGCCCTGCCCTCGCGCCATGAGATCCCAAGACTGCAGAGCGGTCTTTTGATAGCTCGTGGCGCAAGCACTCAGAAGAAATCCAAAAAGCGCTAAAGAAAGAATACGCATTTAAAGCTTAGTCAGAAATTCTTCGCTTTTTGTATTTCTTTCGAACCTCTCGCTCGTCGGCCCAAGCGATGATGTTTTTATCAACGTCAACGAGATTAACGTTTAACTTGTAATAAATGACCTTGTCTTTTCCGACTTGTTGAACATTGCTCGATAAGTCGCCTGTGATAATAAAATCAACAGAGGCTTGATTGCCGCGTGACTTTGCCGTCTCAGGATTCACGAATCCGCTCGTTTGATACTCATATTCTTCAGCCAATTCTTCACGGGCATCTTTGTCAGCGAACTGAAATTTTCCTGAGCGAATGAGAGCTGTTCGAATTTTATCTGTCATCGCCTTCATGTCGACGTGCTCGCTCGTGCGATTTC
>JBMTHG010000228.1:0-1957 GCA_049436045.1 Bdellovibrionota bacterium | reverse complement strand
CAACCCAAGTGGTTCTTGCGTGGCCAAAGAAGATGTTCTTCTCTTCGAATCTTTTCAATCCTTCTTTGGTTTTCGCCTAGATTATCGCCATCAGGGATTTCGATTTAGGTTTCATTCGCCCGTCGAGATTGAAGTCGATGGCGATCGAAGTGAATGTCAGTTGATGGGTTCAGAGTTCACTCTGGAGTTAAAAGAATTTCCAAGAGAAATGAAAATCAGATTTTTAAATCATTATGAAGTTCGACTTAAAAGATGTAGGGCAAAGAACTGGCTTCCTAAAAAGTGGCGCTCAGCTCTTTTGGCAAGTGCTGCCGCTTTTGGGGTTTTTGTTTCAATCACTTTATTTTTTGTTTTCTCAGGGCTCATCAGTGTTGAGTTGTCGAAGGTAAGTGCCTTAGATTCTCAAAGTCCTTCTTTCGCTTTGATTGAAGATATTTCGATTTTTCAAAATGCTCCGATGAGTTCAGGTGCATCGCCAAAAACCTCAATGAGTGCGATGATGAGTGCTTGGGATGTAGGGCGCCCCTTGAAAATGTTGCAAGCTCGAAAAAAGCTTGAGGTGCTAAAGCCGCCGAGAGCAGTAGATCTTAAAGAGATTTCAAGGAGTCTAAAAGAGATTCAAACGAAGAATTTGAGTTGGTCGACAGCCGAAGACAAGCCCCTCAATATCAGTGATGATGAGATTGCGAAGGCTTTCAGCGGTATGATTCCCTTTGTAAGGGAGTGCTATGACGAAGTCTTATTGTTTGATGTTTTTTCAAGCGGAGCGCCTGACATTGCTATTGAAATCGATCAAAGTGGGCGATTAAGCGACTTGAAAATCAGGGGCTTTAAATCACAGAAACCAGGCAGCGCGCAGATTTTTAAGTCATGTTTGAAGAAAGTCTACTCCTCGATTAGACTTCCGATTCCAAACCAGGCTTTCGTGATTGAGCACCAACTGATTTTAGAATCAAATTTTGATCAAACCAAAGGCTCATAAAATTATTTCTTCTTCATTCAAATCTCGATAGATCATTCTTGAATGACATTTAACTTTTTAAACTCCTATGCCGATTTGGGAAGCGACTTTGGAACTCGCGTCTTGCCAACGCCCGTGAAATCTCCGAGCTGGATTTCATTCAATGAAAGTCTCGCGCAGGAGCTGGGCTTGGCTGGATTAGATCTGAAAAATCCTGATCTCTTAGAAATTTTTTCAGGAAACCGCTGTTTAGAAAGCTCATCTTATTTTTCAATGGTCTATGCCGGGCATCAGTTTGGAAATTTTGTTCCTCGACTCGGAGATGGTCGAGCGATTTTGTTGGGCGAAGTTGTGGATCGCTTTGGCAGGCGAAGAGATGTGCAGTTAAAAGGAGCGGGCCTCACGCCTTATTCGAGGCAGGGGGATGGTCGCTCAGCGCTGGGCCCTGTGCTTCGTGAATATCTTGTGAGTGAGGCCATGAATGCGCTCGGTGTGCCAAGCACGAGAGCGCTTGCGGCAGTGCAAACCGGCGAAGTGGTTCATCGAGAAGGAGCTTTGCCGGGAGCGATTTTTTGTCGAGTGGCTTCAAGCCATCTGCGGGTTGGAAGCTTTGAGTATTTCGCTCATCAGCAAAATTGGGCAGCACTTGAAACATTGATTTCTTATGCGATCAAAAGACATTTTGCTGAAGATGAGAGTGACGGCACTTTGGCGGAGCGGCTTTTGCATCAAGTTTGCTTAAAGCAAAGCGAGTTGGTCGCCAGTTGGATGAGCCTCGGGTTTATTCACGGCGTGATGAACACCGACAACGCGAGCATTTCTGGTGAAACGATTGATTTTGGCCCATGTGCTTTTATGGAGGAGTTTAGATCCGATCAGGTTTTTAGTTTCATTGATCGTCATGGTCGATATGCTTTTGAGAATCAGCCAGCGATAGCGAATTGGAATATGCAATGCTTAGGGATTTCGCTTTCTCATTTCTTGTCGAAGAATCAA
>JBMTHG010000227.1:0-1969 GCA_049436045.1 Bdellovibrionota bacterium | reverse complement strand
GATCCGGAAAGCATTCAAGCAATCTCTTTCGACCAAAACTCGAAACCACGCCCACTGATTGGGCCCGAATCAAAAGCTGATAAAGTAAATCTCGATCCAACGAAGTCTTTGTGAGCCTAGAAATCTCATTGCCATGAAAAATCAAATCAAACTCTTCGGGAACAGGCAGACCCCATCGAGTCGCTTCCATGAAAGTATAAATCGGGGTGGGAGAAGCCAGCAAAAGACGATGATTCTTCCATCTATCTAAATTCCGCTTTAAGAATCGCCCCCACTGTTTTCGGTGCCTAGGCTTTTGCCCAGAGTCCACGGCCACACGTTCAACGGGATAAGAAAATTTCAGTTCTTTCAAATTCCAATGTTTCGGACACCAAAGTTTCAAAGCAAAGCCCTCTTCGTGAAGGGCTTTCGCTAAACCATCTACAAAAACAGCGATTCCCGCCTTCGTCGGAAAAAACTCGTCTGTCATGATAATGATGGGCTTCACAAGGTCGGCATCATAGCTCCACTACGGCATCAACAAAAGTAAATCCGCGTTCTATTTTATTAAAGATTTCATATACTTATACCAGCACCCTCTCTTCTTGAGCCAGACTTGACAAACTCCAAAGCTCCAGTAAAGAGCCGCTCTATGAAGATTCTCTTATTTCTCTTAAGCCTCTGCCTCAGCCCCAAGCCCTTAGCCGCCGCATTTCATTGGAAGTGGGAAGCTCCAGAAAAATCGAATCTTCCCGCTGGGCCTCTCAAACAATGGAGGATGGCTTTTACTCAAAAACTGATGCTCGATTCAAACTCGTCTTCTTTTCGAGAAAAGATTGAATACCTAGAAGCTCGATTTCTTCAAATGAACTTTGAGAACTTATTGATCGACTGGCAAAATCTTGAAACAGAAATGAAAAATGCTGTGCCCTATCAAAACAGAGGGGCTGACTTTTCTCGGCTTTATGAGCTTCGAGCTTATATGGGCTCTCAAGAACAAGATTTGAAAGATTCGAGGTATCCGATTTATTTTTTTTCGCAAGACGAGAACTTCAAAAAGAAAATACCTCCTAAATTTCAAGGGCCAAGCGGGGCGCCTGCCATCAGACTCACGGAAGACTTTTATATCTTCGGCAAGTCATCAAAGACCATTCAAGTTCCAGATGGCGATTATTTTGCCGAAAAGTGGGAGTTTCCCTATTTCGTTTCTGGTGTTTTAAAAATCAAATCCTCTCAAGCTTCATTTCAAGAGCTTCAAAGAAAAAGAATCTCAGACCTGTGGGATGCGAAAACTCTTCAACAGGCATTGAAGACCTCACGTCCAACAGCTCTTCGAGATTTTAGTGTTCATATCGAGCTTGATAAAAATCAAGTGATTCGAATTCCCGCAGAACAAATGAGGTCTGTGGCTAAGAAAACTGGCGCTCAGATCACGCCCGAAAAAGATTTGAATTCATGGTTCTATGAGGATGAAAAATCCACTTCATCTTCAGAATTTAAGCTTTTTAAATCGCCTTGGTTTTGGCTGGCCGTCGGAGCTGTCGCGGCTGGAGGCGCTTATTGGGCCTATGAGGCGAATCGAGGGCCTACGATCATCAAAACGCCCTAGGGAGCTGGGTCAAAGCCAAAGCCGCTTAAGATTTAGTCAGCGCCCTTCTTTCGTCTCATCACTCTTGAAAAATTATAGAGATGATTCTCCATCACTTGCATCTTAATAACTTCTTCAAAACCCCTCCACGAAACATCTTGCAAGATCGATCGAACCCAAAAGAATCTTTCAAGCTCTCTGACATCAATAGAAAAAGCTTTATTCGGCCCCCGTCGCCCGAAGCCCTCAAGCCTTTCACCAAAAGCTCGATGAATCATATGAAAATAAAGATAATCATTCACAAGAAAAACTAACTCAATTTTGTTCTCTTCGAGAAAGTCTAGAAATTCCTTCTCCTCTTCAATCTTTCTACCCTGAAAATCTTTGCTCATCGATGAAGAG
>JBMTHG010000226.1:0-1996 GCA_049436045.1 Bdellovibrionota bacterium | reverse complement strand
AGCATAAAAAACAAAGACACAGAAAAGGTCACAAGCTGGGATCTTTCGAGATCAATTTTAGAGACTTATCGACGCCATCAGTACCAGGAGGCTCGAAGCCCCCATAAACTCTTTAGAAAGCAGTGCCTGTTTCTTCAGTGTTCCGATCAAGTCGAGGAATTTTCTACTGATGATCAAAAATTTGAAGATCTCTATTCAAGCTATGATTTTTTTATCCGGCACTTCAATATTCTTCTCAAACAGTCTCGCCTACCAGAGACTACGAAGATTGAAACTCCAATCTCTGAGTGACTCTTCGTTTTTTTTGGTGATAATTCTTAGTGCGTGCTTGCCCTTGAATTTAGCGACTACCTCATCGCTTTTATTTTGATCGCCTTTGCCGGCTTCGTTGATAGCATTGCTGGCGGCGGAGGTCTTATTACGGTTCCGACTTATTTGTTCTTGGGTCTTCCACCCCAAAGTTTGTTGGGCACAAATAAATTAGTAAGCACCGTGGGCGCAAGCTTAGCCGTGTGGCGCTACTCAAAGGCTCGCGCCATTCATTGGCAAAAATTTAAGTGGCCAATTTTGACTTCGTTTGTGGCCTCAATTTTTGGAGCCTGGTTATCTCGATTTCAATCTAAAGAATTCATGGTCAGCCTGCTTTTGATCGTCACACCACTTATTCTTTTTATTTCGACAAAAAAGATTCATCTTCATTTTGAAAGACTGATTCCAGAATCAAAGAGGTTTCTATTGATAATGATGCTGAGCTTTTTGCTTGGAGGATACGATGGATTTTTTGGCCCCGGAACGGGAAGCTTTTTTCTTTTCTTTTTACTCTATTTGCTAAACCTGAAAGAGAAAGAGGCCAGTGCTAATGCTCGAATTTTAAACTATGCTTCAAATTTTGGAGCTCTTCTTTTTTTTGTTTCATCTTGGAATTTTTCATTTCAAATTGCCGCTCTTGGCATCGGAGCAAGTCTTCTAGGAAACTTTCTCGGTTCTCATATGGTGATTCATCATGCCGCGCGCTGGGTGCGCCCGCTCTTTTTTCTCGTGCTTTTTGGCCTGCTCTTTAAGCTAATCGCTGAATATTTTTAGACTTTTGCTCTGCAAACTTTGCGTGACGGAGACCTTTTTTGCCCGAATTTGAATCATTTGGCCAATAATTTCAAGGCCTTAGCCTGGCATTGCGCTTGCAACTCTAAAACTTAATGATGAAATTTTATTCATCGAGATTTTTAAGTCTGCCGATTCTTCTTTCGCTTGGCCTTTTGCAGTTTGCTTGCAGCTCTGAGAGCTCCCGAGACTCAGGCCTTTTCAGCGGCACTGACACCGATGGATCCGGAGGCTCAACCACAAACTCTATCACTCGATTCGTTGATTTTGATTTAAGAGAAACAGCGCTCATTTTGTATAACAAAAATTCAAATGACTCTTTAGAAATTGCAAGCTACTACGCCGCTCAGCGAGAGATTGATTCAAAATTTCTGTGTGGCGTAAAAGCTCCCTTGGGCGAGTTCATGAGCCACGCTCAACTTCAAGGCGTTAGAAAACAAATCATTGAAGAGTGCTTATGTGAAATTTTGGAGCCTAGTGAGCGCCCGAATCTCTGCAACTCTCAAAACATTGATGAAATTGCGAAGACTTCAAAAATTAGAACACTTGTTTATATTCAAGGTATTCCTCTTAGACTTTATGATACGGGATGGAATGTTAGCACCTGCACGAACGTAAGCGCCGAAGAAGAAGATCCACTTGTTGATTTTGTTCTCAGTCGCACTCTGTTTAACGAAGCAGCACTCTTTGACCCTCATCTTGCAATCTCAGCAGCACGAATCAATGAGTTTAATGACCAACTCGAAGAGAATGAAACGCCTTTAAGTCTGCTACCTCAAATTCTGGGCTACTCCTACGATCATTATGTCAATACCCATGGGCTTAACTTTCCTCGCGAAATTTCAGCTTTTTACGATCAACGATTAGCTTATGGTCGAATTCAAGCTCTTGACGT
>JBMTHG010000225.1:0-2015 GCA_049436045.1 Bdellovibrionota bacterium | reverse complement strand
GACAGTAATCGAAATGAAAGAAGAAATTGAAAAAGAAATCGAAGAGGGAGTAGATGATCCAGCAATTTTCAAAGCAATATTCTTAGCAGGAGGGCCGGGTTCCGGTAAGTCTTTTACGGTCGGTCAGACTGGTCTTGGCGCCTTAGGTTTCCGTATCATAAACTCTGATGAGGTCTTTGAGTTTGCTCTGAAAAAGGCGGGATTGGAATCAACACCCAAAGACATCTTCAGTCCAAAAGGACAAGAGATTCGTGGAGGTGCAAAGAAACTCACCGCGAAGAAAATGGATCTTTATCTCGACGGAAGACTTGGATTGGTCATCGACGGAACGGGAAAAGACTTCAACAAAATTAAGAAACAGGCCACTGATTTGAAAAAAATTGGTTATGATGTTGGAATGATTTTTGTCAACACAAATCTTGAAACTGCAATTGCCCGTGATGCAAAAAGAAAAAGAACTCTTGGTGCGGATAAGGTAAAGGTCATGTGGCAAGAAGTTCAGGACAACATCGGTAAATTTCAAAACTTTTTTGGTGGTGATTTTACGGTTGTTGATAATTCCGAAGGTGCAAACTGGCAAAAGGCCACACTTGGTGCATACAAGAAAGCAAGTAAGTTCGCTAAGAGTCCAGTCAGAAGTCCAATCGCAAAGAAGTGGATTAAAGACGCAGGTGGTCGATTGAAAGATATGAAAGTAGAAAACTTAGACGAAGTAACGGCAACTGATAAGGCAATTGTCGGTTTGGCAGGAGCATTAATTGGAAAGGGTATTAAGAGATTTGGTACTAAAAAAGGACGAGAAGACGCTGCGAAAAAGAAGTCCGACAAGAAAAAGGAAAAGGTTGATCGCGCTTTAGGTGCTTTCGATAGAAAGATCGATGCAATAGATGATCAAATTGAAGATCTTGAAGATTTGATTAAGGATATAGAAAAAAAGGAAGAGTCATTCCAAGAGGCATTGAATGATGCTGATAAACAAAAAGTCGCTGCAGCAAGGGAAAAGATCCTTAGACTAAAAGATGCCAAGAGAAAGATCAAAGATCAGAGAAGGCAAAAGAAAAATAAATTGTTGAGAATCAAAGATTCTTTCTCATTGGATATGCAGAGAAAACTTGCTATGGTTGAGTGTGTTCTTGGTTGTGAGAATATGGATATTCAGATAGCTGAATCGATCACACTTGACTCAAAACCAAGTGAGATAAAAGAACTTTATAAAAAACTTCATGGGAGAAATGACAAAGGAAGAAACCAACAGACTCGATAGAATAGAAGAAAAGATTGACAAACTCTCCGAAGCCATTATTTCCATTGCAAGGGCCGAAGAGAAGATACACAATCTCGAAGGTTCTTTGGAGACTGCTCTCGCAAAGTTAAACGATATTGATAATCGTATTCGATCAGTTGAGTCAAAATCGAATGACAACGAGCAAAAACTTTCGGCCTTTTCAAAATTCTTTTGGGTTATTGTTACGGCAGTCGCTGGTGCAGTCACTGGATCAATCGCAATATTTAATGGAAAATAGATGATAGGATTTAAAGAATATTTGACAGAGAAACCTCTTACTCCTCAACAAAGAATTCAACGAGGAAGAATTATGAAGAGGTTGGCGCCTAAGATCGCAATGAAACGAAAAATTGCGATGAAGAAGAAGGCAACACCCGAGAAACTTCAAGTTCGAGCAATGAAACAGGCTCGAGATGTTGTAAGAGCAAAGTTTATAAAAGATAAATCGTACGACGAATTGTCTTACGCCGAAAAAATTCAACTTGACAAAAAGGTCGAGACAAAACAAGCACTGATTAAAAAGATCGCAAAGAAACTTTTGCCAAAGATAAAGAAGGCCGAGGCTGAAAGAATTAAACAAGTAGCACAACAAGCACAAGCACAAACATGAATATTCAAGACACATCAAAGGATCTATTGTCTTACGTCTCTTCCATTCTCGAAAAGAAGAATGTAAAAGAGGTTGACGAGCCCAAGGCAAAAGGAGAAAAAGATTTCAAAGATCTTCATA
>JBMTHG010000224.1:0-2018 GCA_049436045.1 Bdellovibrionota bacterium | reverse complement strand
GCGCCGTCTCTTTCGTCTTGCTAAGTCAGATAGCCTCTTTTAGCCTTAAGCTTGTGAAGAAATTTAACGCTGAATTTTTTATTATCGCTCTATTGATCGCCTTTTTTCACTTTGATTCTTTGCCAGCTCAAGGCTCCAACCAAAGTCTTGATACGAAGCAGCTTCAAAACACTGGAAGAGAGCGAATCGGCGGATCTGCTGGGTCTGTCTCGATGCCTAAAATTGATCTGCGCTCACCTTCAACAGATAATTTCTTTCGGGGCGGCAAAAGAATTTTTCCAGCGAATTTTCAGGCCTCAGCCTCGCAAATTGGAGCGGGGGCCACATCTGAAAGCTTTTTGCAGGCAACAGGGGCCTATCCCGTAGGCCCAGGCGATCAATTTCTCATTAATTTTTGGGGGCGAATTGAAGACAATCTTTTGGTCACGATTAATTCTGATGACAAACTTTTCATTCCAAGAATTGGTGTCATCGATGTGAAAGGCCTTAACTACGATGAGCTTGAAACAGCCGTCACCAAAAAAATTAAGGCGAGCCTCAAAGACGTGCAGTTTACGATGTCTCTCTATAAACCCCGCGAGTTTAAGATCTATGTCTTAGGCGCGGCTCGAAAGCCTGGCCCCTCTCGAGCTCAAGCCACCATGCGAGCGAGTGACGTGATCGAAGCTTCTGGCGGCATGGCGGCCACTGGCTCTCAGCAGTTTATAGAAATTCGCCGCGCCGGTGAAAGTGAGCCCATTCGAGTTGATCTGCTTCGCTATCGCTCTTTTGGAGACTTTTCAATGAACCCCTTTGTCACTGATGAAGACGTGATTTTTATTCCGAACCTTAGTGAGTTTGTGACTGTCACGGGAGCAGTGATTGACCCAGGCACTTTTGAGATTAAAGAGACTAAAAAACTTTCTGAAGTTTTAGACCAGCTTGGAGGCTTAAGTGTTTATGCGGATCGCTCAGCCCCCCTTAGACTTTCTCGGCTTCAAGAAGATGGCTCTCGACGTCAGATTCAAATTGCTCAATCGGAGGGCAATCGAAAAAAGGATCAGCTTTTGATTTCTGAAATAGAGCTTCAAAATGGAGATGAAATTTTTGTGCCCTCAGCAAATCTTTTGATCCCAAGTCGCTCAAACCAAGTTTTTATAACTGGCGAAGTGAAAGCTCCGGGAGCAAAACCTTATCAAATCTCAATGAACGCTGAAGAATATATCGGTATGGCTGGGGGGCTCACCAACCGAGCCAATCTCTCAGGCGCCGTGGTGTATAAAGCCGATGGCTCTTCAATTAAGCTTGGGCCTCGCACGAGCATTGAGCCGGGCGACACTCTTTATATTCCAGAAAAAACATTTAAATTTTGGCAAGATCATCTCACCATCGTGACAACCTTTATTTCTCTAGCCACAAGCATCATTGTGCTTTCGAGTCGGTAATGAAAAAGAGATCAAAGATGCTAAGTTGTTTTTGTTTCGTCACTTTGATTTTAGTTTCAGCTTTTTGCTTTGAAGTTCGCGCAGCCGAATTTGAATATGAAACTCGAGAGCGAATCGTCGACTTTGGAATTTTTTATCCGATGCCGCAGCTAAAAGCCGAGACAGGAATTTCTCGAAGGCAAAAAGGAACGGCCGGCTTTCGTTTTCACTATCAATTCTTTTTAAATGATTTTTTGGGCTTAAGTCTCACGCCAAGCGCTTGGTTTTTGCCCTCACGAATTGATGGAGCGAAAGCTAATCTCTATTCTCTAAATGCTGAAGCCGGTGTCGTTCTTCGGCTTTTAAGTGGCTCTTATATCGACCCCTCACTCTATGCTTCAGGGGGTATCGCCAGAATGAGCGCCGGTGCTAAGTTTGGCTCGGTCTATAGCTATCCACTCACAGGAGAATTGGGACTAAATCTCTATCGAGATCGAAATCGATTTATGGATGCTGAGCTGGCCTTTCAAGTCTATGGGGGCGCTAAATATTATATCAACGTCATTGATGCCATGAAGCCGCTTTTTTATCATGTGGGCGTGGCATTTCGGGGCT
>JBMTHG010000223.1:0-2021 GCA_049436045.1 Bdellovibrionota bacterium | reverse complement strand
AGTTCGTCACCCTCTTTCACCCGACCCTGCAGCCAAACTTTGATTCGATCTTTATCGCGGCTTTCAAAAAAAAGCCCCTCCAATCGCCCTCCTGTTTTTTTTGTGGCTTCAAATCGAGCGGGTATGACCTGGGTTTTGTTCATGACAATAACATCTGAGCTCGAAAGAAAATCAGGCAGCGCGTTGAAAAGCGATTCCGACAAGCGCTCATGGGATCGTTCAAAACTTAAAAGCCTGGAGCTCGAGCGAGGAGAGGCTGGAGATACGGCGATTAAGTCTTGAGGAAACTGATAATCATAATCGGATAACTTCACTCTTCTTGGCTATCACTAGCTTCTTTGGAGATCACCTGAAATTGATGAAGAATCACAGGCTCTGGATTTGTCTCTTTAAAAAACTCAAGAATCGAGCTCGCGACCTCAGAGGAAACCGACGAAGAAGCCTCGACCTCGACCGCGGCCTCAGGATCTAAGACCCAAGCCCCACCAGCTTTAAAGACCTCAAAGGGCATTTTCAATCGAACCGAAGGAGGCAGCTTTTCTTTTTGGGAACTTAAGAGTACTTCAAAGTTAAAATGCCCTTTTCCATTTTCATCAAAACTAATCCCAGAGGTTTCTGGACGAATATTCATCATTAAGCTTTCATCACTGTGAAAAGCTCGCCTCCGCTCTTTGGATCGCTCAAACATATTGCTGAGCAGCCGCATGGAATCTTCTTCTAAAAAGAAATTATCTTGACCATAGTATTCTTGAAGACTCTCTTTGATCGACTCTGTATCGAATGGAAGCTCAAATGGAGCCTCTGCTGAAAAGTCGGTTCGAAACTCTCCGAACTTTAATCCTAAAAGCATATAATCTTGCCCGCTAGAATCTCGATCAAAAAAGACTTGCCGCGCCTCCATTGGCGCATCCTTCATAATTAAGGGCATGCCCAAGGTTTGAGGAATAGGAATCTCAATCACGCGTCTTGATCGTTGGCTGGGATTTTCTTCGGATTTCTTAAACAAGAAAGATTCAATCAATTCGGGGTAAGCCACTTCTTTTTTGATCCACTCATCTATAAAATCATGAAAATTCGGCTTATCAAATTCAACGGGGTAATCAAAAGAAAGACTCATACGATAACCAGAACCCCACTCCTCGGATTCAAACTCAGGTCTATTTTCAAAAGCATTTTGCAGCCCGATTCTCACAGGCAAAGAAAATTCAAAATCTTTTTTGCCCTCTTGATCTCGACCTGTGTCGTAATCTAGAAGTCCATTTTTGTAGCGCAATCGCATTTTAATTTTGACAAATGGCTTTAGCTCGCCATCAATTTCTTTCAACTCGAGTTTCATATCGTTTAAACTCAAATCGGTGCCGGGCTTTTGAAGTGCTGCGACTTGGCTAATGTATCTCTTAAACTCTTCAAGATTCGGAGCAATCAGATTTTCATGTAGACTCTCTAAACTCATAAAAGCGATGGCATCGGGCGTGCGTGCTTCTACCACCCGGGGGTCTTCGTCTGGCCAATATCTTTTTCTGAGATGATTCGAGATAAGCTGTCGAAGCTCCTCACTCTCATGAGTGGGAATCAATGAGCCTCCTTGGCTCTCATGAAACGCATAAATCGGCACCACACTTTGCGGCTCTGAGACAAGCCCTTCTGCCGATTCAAAAACCTCAGAGAGTGAAGTGTCTTGTTCAGGAACACAAAAGTGATCCGGAATATAAAAAATCATTTGAGGGGCAAGAGCTTCAGAAGGATCTTCAGCATTGACTTCTCGATCCTCTCGTCGAGCAAAAGACTCTGAAATCTCCTCTGGAATTTTCATTTCAATCAATGGCTTGTTAACTTGCTCTTCTAGATAAGGAACAGAATCTTGAACAAAGGTGTTGATATCACTCGGCACACCCTCGATATCTTTAAATTCCTCTCCGGCTTCTAATCGACGAATCCAAAAAGGAACTTCATCTTGCGACGCATGACTCCCCTCGAGCACAGACCGCAAAGCATTGGGAGTATTGATCAGGGTGTCGGAA
>JBMTHG010000222.1:0-2052 GCA_049436045.1 Bdellovibrionota bacterium | reverse complement strand
CTGCGGATTTAACAACTTTAAAAAATTGGATTTTAAATGACATCACCGCCACAGAGGCCACAAGAGATGCTGCGCTTTTAACCTCAATTTTGCCAGGAACACGAGATCGTGAAATGTCGCTCGATATCGATGCTTTAGCGGCGACGATTCAGAGTTTATTGACTACTTATGGCACAGAGGGGGCGGCACTCGAAGCGATCACGGCGAACCCTCAACTTTCAACTCAGCTCACTAATTTAAAAAGCAGTGTTTTAAATGAAGTTTCTTCTTCGGAGTCTGATCGAGATGCCGCTCTTTTAAGAGAGGCGATTCGGAATACCAATATTGTTTCTGAATCAATGCAAGCCATGGCAGATGAAAAAGCGGCTGAATTTTCAGCGCTCGATGCAAGAGATAATGCCTTTGATGCGGCCATCGCTTCTGTCGTCATCGGCGGAGAAGAAATTTCAGACCGACTTACCGGCCTTAGAGTGGATGTCAATCAAATCAATGAAGAGATGAAGACTGATCGAGATGCCGCGTTAGTTCCAGATGGCGCCAGTGATTTGTCGACTGGAATTTCTAATCTAAACGCATCCGTCAATACAGAAGAGGCGAGACTAAATGCGATTGTTAATAGTTTAAATGCCACGATTGACAGTATCGGCCCGACATCAGAAAACGAGCTCTCTGATCGTCTGACGAATCTTAAGACCTTTATTTTAGACGAGGTCAGTGAGGGGCAGGGCCTTCGTGATGCGGCTCAATTAGATGCCTCAATTAATAATTCAACCATCATTTCAACGACGATTCAGTCGCTTTCTGACAATAAGCTGGCCGAGATTTCTGCCCTTGATGGTCGAGCGTCTGGATTTGATGATGCCATTGCTTCTGTCGTGATTAACGGAGAAGAAATTTCTGATCGATTAACAAATCTTCGTGTGGATGTTGATCAAATCACTGATCAAATGGAGGCCGATCGTGTGGCGGCGCTTGTGCCTGATGCTGATGACGATTTATCTTCTTCGATCAATACTTTTAACTCTACATACACTTCAGCGATTGCCGATTATGATGTAGAGGCCACTCGAATTGATGGAATTATCGCGAATCCACAACTTGAGAATCAGCTCAATACTTTAAAGACCTTTGTGCTCACAGAAGCGAATGAAACAGAAGCTTCAAAAGTTTCTTATACTCTGGCCTACGATTCAGATCACGTCTCTGAAGAACTGACATCGATGAGGGATGCGACGACCGCTGAAATCTCTGATATTCAAAATAGAGACTCTAGCGATCAAACAATCATTGATCTGAGAACAACGCCGGCAGATCGTAGCTTATCAGACCTCGATTCGATCACTGACAATCCTCAACTTGAGATTCAATTAGAATTTCTAAAAAACCAAACATTAGATTTCGTCACAGAGATTGAATCAAAGAGCTTGTCGGCGGCGATTACGAATCCGGGTGAAACCGATTCTGACGAAATTTCTTCAAGCCTGACAAGTTTGGGGTCAGCAGTGAACACGGCGGTTGATGTGGCAACAAGTTCTAATTTTGATGAAAAGAGCTTGGCGGAGAGAATTTCTTATCTCGACAACCAAATCAATTCGCCAAACCAAAGTCTCGAAGCCGAGCTTCAGTCTTTAAAAGATTATACCGATAGTCGAGTCGATCAGGCTGAAGCCGATATGGATGTTTCAGCGGTCACTTATCTTGAAGAGGGCGCTTCGGTTCCGAACCCAGATGCGACCTATCCCCAGCCCTATAGCTCGTCTTTGACGTCGACTCAATTGACCCAGCTTGTTTCAGAAACTCGAGCTGAGATCGAAGACATGATTAGTCGAGACTCTCAAGATGCTTCGATTATTGCTTTAAGGCAGACAGAAAGTAGTTTTAATAATCTCAACGATACTATTTCAAATCCTCAACTCGAAAACCAGTTACAAAGTCTTCAGACTGAAACAAATTCTTTCATCTCTGAGGTCGAAGCGAAGCGCTTAACTTATGTTCTGACTGATTCTGGTGAGTATGATGTGGATGAGGTTTCAGCCGATATTACAGACTGGA
>JBMTHG010000221.1:0-2081 GCA_049436045.1 Bdellovibrionota bacterium | reverse complement strand
GATGTGGATCAGAGTTTTTTTGAAAAGCGTCTTCGCGAATACAATGAAGATGGCTTTCTAGGAGATGAGGGTTTTCATCGCGCTCAACTAAGACAAGCGGAGCTTAAGATGGCCTTCAAAAAAGCCAAAGGCTTAAATCAAATGGATCGCCAGCAGGCCGAAAAATTAATGAATGATATTATACGGCGAGCGGATTATCGAGGCTTCATTCGAGCGGATGAGCGTGCTTCGTCTGGCCCTGAGGCTCACATCTGGGGAGTCATCAACAGCGTCTGGCCTCCCACCACAAACCCAGCGCCCACCCAAGCCGCTAGTCAGTAGAGGTGCCAAGCGCCGAGGTGCCGGGGAGAATTATGTAAACAAAGTGCCTGGCACCGAGACCTCAATCGGGGAGGCTTCGCCCCACGCAAAGATTGCAGAGAGAGAGAAAGTTCATGAAATCTGAGAGCTTAAAACGAGGCGATCTGGCCTAGAGATTGCAATCTTATGGGCTTGAGGAGAATTTTTATGATGTGCGCAAAAAGAACTGAGATAGATAGACTTGGGTTTTTCATTCGCCTATCGCTGCTGATCCTTTTTGTTTTAGCGAAGCCTCCGGTGGGTTTTGCGAGCGAGCCGGAGCCATCTCCTCGTGTTAGTTATGAAGAGTTTTGGAATGCTTGTTCTGAGGAGGGTTGTTCGATATATCCCTTTGAGCCTAAAGACTGGGAATCGAGGGGTGAGAATCCGCGGCCACCTCATGCCGATGCCTGTGATCCCTACACCTACAATGCGATCAGCCTGCCGCCGAGTCTTTCGGGCTTGCCAGACTTTGTGGCCTTAGTGGGGGGAGAGAAAAAGAATTTTTTCATTCCAATCACGAAAGATCCTGAGCAAGTTTTAGAGAAAGGTGACATTCTCATTTATTTTAAGTCCACGAATCCGGAATCGAAAAGTCTCTATGAGCATGTGACCAAGAATCGATGGCACGCGGCGATTATTGGAGAAGATTCGGGCGGTCTGTTTCGTTTGGATTCACCAAGCGATATGTCTGGAAGAAATTTACGTAATGGCCGTTATCACATCATTCGTCTTCGAAAGTATCCTCCAGAAATCAAGACTTTATCTCAGCTTCGCGAGTGGCAAGCTGACCCAGAGAAGATGAAGATTTTAGAAGAGTGGGAAAAGAGGCGACAAGAGAGGCTCGCTGAAGTGAATCGCATGATTCAAGCGATGCGGCGAGCAGGCTTTGGGTATGATGGGGCTCGAGTGACTGAGGTCACCAAGCCAAATGCAGATTTAGCCAAGTTAAAAGAAGAGCTTTTAGCGGGTCGATGCCCGAAGCTTTATTGTTCGGAGCTTCCGGCGATGGCCTATGCGCTTGCGGGAGTGAAGCTTCCGAGAGCGAGTTCTTTGATTGATTCGATCAATCGTCTTGACGAGAGGGTGATTGAGCCGAAGTTAAAGGCACTGCGAGAAGAGGGCAAAAGCGAGGCGGAGCTCCAAGCCGCTCGAGCGAAGATGATTGATGAGGGTCTTCGAGAGCTTTTTAACGACAGCACTGTCTTAAGAGAGTTTGGAGCCTCTGATGCTGAGATGACTGCTTTTCGCCGAGATGGCAGTTTGCCTGCGAGCATTCAGCCAATCATGAATCAGTATCGGTTAGTCTTGTCGACCCCGAGATTTTTAAGGATGAGATTGGCTCAAGGTTTTGAAGCAGTTTATGGAGGCGATAAAGGGGTGATGATAGGGCCGAGTGACTTTTTTGATACGATCACTGATCCAGAGACAGAGTTTTCTTATGTGGGCTCATATGTGGGGTCTGCTTATGCGAGTCGAGGTCAACGAGGAAATGCTCAAATGGGCGCTGAGACTGCAGGAGGAGGGGGCTTTCAGAGTCTTTTGGCATCAGAGCCTAAAAGTCTTTGGAGCGAGAAGCTGCATCAACAACGAGTCAACTCAGTTAGATTTTCTCCAGATGGAAAGAAAGTCCTGACCGCTTCTCATGACAACACCGCCAAGATTTTTGATCTTGAAACAGGAGAAGAAAAAACGATTCAGCATGGTGACACGGTGTGGTCCGCCTCTTTTTCTCCGGATGG
>JBMTHG010000220.1:0-2082 GCA_049436045.1 Bdellovibrionota bacterium | reverse complement strand
GAAATTCTTAAGACTAATCCTCAACAAGATTTAATTGCTTTAGGAGATTTTAATGATGAGCCAGAGAATCGTTCCCTGAAAGATGTTCTCGGCATCGCTGACTACCCTTCAGAAATCATCGACGATCGAGATAGCTCAAAGCTTTATAATTTAAGCTTTGAAAAATTTCATCTCCCTTACCTTCTTGATCGAGCTCGAGAACTGATATTAGCGGGCAAAGATTGGCAGATAGAAGAGGTAGAGGCTGAAATCAGAAAACGCCGAGCTACCTATTTTTACAAAAAGCAAAAACAATATCTTCAACTTGATCACTTTCTTGTAAGTCGAGGATTGTTTGACGAAGAGGGCTTAATCTATAAGTCGATGAGCTATGAAATTCTAAGGCCAAAGGATTTTACAGATGAGAATCTTGCCCCCATCCCATTTCGACCCTCGCCCGGTGGAGCCCTTGGTGGAGCTTCAGATCATTTCGCTATTCTTATGAGAATGATTTGGCGCTAAAAATATTTTTAGAAATAGTTTTCAGATCCGAAATACAATTCAAAATGTGATCAGGCCCATGACTCTCTAGATATTTTGTTCCCGCAAATCCATACCCGGCACCGATCTCTTTCATTTTCGCCCCTCTCGCGGCGTGCATGTCGTGCACACTGTCTCCCACATAGGCGGCATCCTGCCCTTCTATGCTCATGATCTCGAGACATTTCAAAAGAATGTCTGGATGCGGCTTGTAACGAAGACCAGGATCGGTGCCTTGAATATGCGAAAAATAAGACGAGATTTCTAATCTCTCTAAAACCCTCTTGGCCTGCGCACTGTGTTTCGTCGTCGCGACAGCTAATTGAAACTCACTGCGAAGCTGATCTAAAGTTTCGATAACTTTGGGATAGAGCCGAAGCATCGATTCCGCCTCATCTATTTGATGCTTGCGATAATTTTGAATAAACAAATCACAAAGCTGCGGATCAAAATCTATTTTTTCGTCTTCGCTAATTTTTTTAAAGCTAGTCGCTAAATCATGTTGTGTGACAAAGACCTCATCGATTTGAACCTTCGATAAGCCCAATGACGCAAGAGAGTGTTTAACACTGGCCAGAATCGAATCCTTCGAATCCGCCAGTGTCCCGTCCAAGTCAAAAATGAACAGCATATAAAAAAGGGCAGTCCTTTGCCCTTAACTCTTTACATTCCCAACATGCCAGCAAAATCACTCAAGATGATGCCCACATAGATCACGATTAAAATACCGATGAAGAAAAACACATCAGATGCTTTCTCAACCCATTTCTTCGAAGAGCGTTGGGCAAAATAAGAAATCAAAGCCGATATCGAAAAAGCCACAACCGCTGAGCCCAAGGAGCCTGCGACTGAAAGCAAAATGATGTTCTCAACACCCATGCTGAAAACAAGAGCCACCAAACAAAGGCCCGCTGCGTTTACTGAACTTGTTAAAAGAGGTCTTTGAGATCGACCGGGCCTGTTTCCGTGACTCATACGACGGCCATGTCTGCCACCTCGATCTCGATCTCTATTTCTATTATTATGAAAATGTTTTCTTTCTTCTTCCATTACTATTCCTTCAAATTAAAATATCGAAGCCTAAAGCCTCGCACATCTATTCATTAAAGTAAAAACTTCATGAAAACAGATTTCAAATCAAGCACTGATGTCTCTTAAAGTTTTTTTGGAAGACCTGCCAAAAAAAGCTTAGAACTCAACGGTTTACCCAGTTTGGCCTGAATCCATGAAGCCGCCTCAAAGAGCTTTGGCAAAGATACACCCGTCGAAACACCCTCGGCCTCTAAACAATAGACCACCTCTTCGGTCGCCACGTTTCCAGAAGCCCCCTGAGCATAGGGACAGCCGCCTAAGCCCCCCACCGAAGAATCAAAGATCCTCACTCCACTTTCAAGGGCTGCCATCATATTCGCCATCGCCATCCCTCGTGTGTCATGAAGATGCGCCGCCACCCGCGACAGCCCTAAGGCACTTTCTAGAAGATTAAAAAAATCTCTCACCTCTTTGGGTCGAGCGACTCCAATCGTATCCCCGATCGAAACCTCATCACAGCCAATCTCAAAG
>JBMTHG010000219.1:0-2089 GCA_049436045.1 Bdellovibrionota bacterium | reverse complement strand
TTTTCGTTCTTATCGAATGGGGGCTCCAGCTTTTATTCCGTTTTTCAAAGATATCGCTGGCTATGAGGCGATGATCGAAAACTTTGTGGCGCGATTAGAAGAAAAAGAAGATTTCTTTTCTGATTTTAAAAGAGCCAGAAAAGATCTTCAGTTGGTTTTTGATGCCTACAAGTTAAACTCTCGAGATTCCTTTGGGCAACTCCAGGTCTGATCTGCCATTTCATCTAACTAGGCGTGCTTCTTGATCTTTTTTGGGGGATTGACCCCATTCTTGTCTGAGAATAAATCATGACAGTGAATAATGATCTTTTGCTTAACTTATCAACGGGGAGTTTGAAGCCATGAATTTCTATAGCTCTGTTTTAAATTTTGTTTTGGCCCTTGCGGCCTTTAGCTTTTTAATTTTTTCAGATTTGAGTCGAGTTCACGCTAGAGAAAGTCTCACTAGCAAAGAGGCCATTTCAACTTTTTTAAAACTTCGAGAGAAGATCGCTGAGCTCGATGTCGAGGATGAGGATTTGAAAAGCCTCGCTCAAGCTCGTTTGGAATCTCTTACGACTGAGCTTTCCAAAGATTTACGAGAGTTTCTTGATGAGTCGATAAAAGAAATCATCTCGTCTCTTGATCTTGATAACGGGGATAGCTTTTCTACTCAAAAGACTTATCTTCTTTTGATGGAAAGCTTAAAAATGGCAAAGTTTTCTTCTCTGGAGTTAGAATCACTCGATGAACAGCATGAGATTTTTTTAGGTTTGTTCGATCATTTTGAACAAATTGGAGCTGCTGATCAAAAATTCTTTTTGAATGAAGTGATCAATCAAATGGCAAAAAATCTCATGGCTGAAATTCAGATCGAAGAGGAGATTGATAATCTTATCAACGATCAAATTCAAAGCCAACTAGCGAATCGATTTGATGACGAGAAGGTTTCAGTGAAAGTGAATATCGATGCAGATAAAATTCGTGATTTAGGCCCTGAGTTTTCAAGGAACTTAGAGGATTGTTGGGTTAATTCTAAAATTACTCAATTAATTTTCTTGCGGATGGCACAAGAGATGTGGCCTAGCTTGTCTATTGAAGTTTTCGCAGCGAGAGAAATTGCTGTGGCCTCAAGAAGCATGAAGATTTGGTTTAAGTTAGATTTTCTTCAAGGCGCCTATGACCACAATCGAATGCAAAAGCCATTTCAAGCAGAGGCTGTTGAGCAAGCTTTAGAAAATATTTCTCTTGCCCAATAATGATGACACTCATTTGCGAGTGAATGGTCGAGTCAGAATTTAAAAAATTTCAGCGATCATGCAGCGCACGCTGCCGCCGCCATGGGTTTCGATGCTCTCAATGTTTGTAGCGACTATCTTTCCATCTCTTTCGAGAATTGATTTTTGAGCGGGAGTGAAAGAATCAGCAGCGCGAGTTGACATAAACCAGGCTCGATCTCCACTTTGATTTGAAAGCAGTATGATGTTGCCACAAAAATTTTTGACTTGATCCCAATCGAGCAGAATATGACTCGAGAAATCAGCTCTTAGATGCTTTCGAACGAGCGATCTTTCTAGCTCATCCCGAATGCAGTCTTCAGCATAGATGGCGCACGAGAGTCCCAAGCTCATGATGACGTTCGTGTGGTAAATTGGCTTTTGATCGAGATCAAAAGCTTCAAACGAGACACAATCAAATCTCGAGATTCTTTTAAATTCATCAAGAGCAGTTAAGCTTGTTCTTTCTGAAATGCAGGCGTAGGCCTTTTTTCTTCGCCGATCGAGCACTAGACTGCCGGTTCCCTCCAGAAACTGACTTCTTTCTTCTAGGTAAGAAAGATCAATTAGCTTGTAGGGGCCAGATTTCTGCTTTAAGGCTTCAACAATTTTGAGGCTTCGTTCTCTTCGACGATTTTCTGCAAGCATTGGATATATGAAAATTTCTTTTCCGTGAGCGGATAACTCTTGATGAAAAGATATCCAGTTGTTTGGAAATACAGCGTCAGGTGTAGCTTCGGAATTCTCGGGATCAAAGACAAAACATTCCACTCCAAATTCAGTGAGTTGAGTTCTCAAATTTTCAAATTCTTTCAATGCTCTCTCGGCAATCT
>JBMTHG010000218.1:0-2096 GCA_049436045.1 Bdellovibrionota bacterium | reverse complement strand
GAAGAAAAGGTCGCTCCAAAATTCATTGAACCTGTCTGTCTTTCTTCAACCTCGATCAAAACATCCATTCTATTTTCAGACAAAATATCTTTTTGAATAAATTTAACGTTCGAAAAATAGCCCAGCTTCTCTAGGTTCTTTTGAGACTTTCGATAATTTGTAAGATTGAAAAGCTCTCCCTCCGAGAATAATAACTCTCGGCGAATGACTCGATCTAATGTCTCATAGTTTCCAATGAAATCGATGTTGCCGAAATAGACGATGCTTCCTTTATCTATTCTAAAATCAATATTCAACTCCTTAGGATTGTCGGGGCTGACCGTCCATACTGGATTGATATTCACATAGGCATAGCCCTCATCTCCATAGAGATCTTGAATCTTGTTAATATCCTCTTGGATAGTGAGATAATTCCAAATCTGTCCGCGCTGACTTTTCAAGGATGCCCGCAGAGATTCGGCATCATCAATGAAATCTAAATCACCAGAAAAACTTATCTCTCCTACATTGAAACGCTCTCCTTCTTCGATGCTGAAAGAAACAATCACATTTGATCGATCAGGAGTAAAAGTGATGGAGGGACTATCCACTTGCACGTTGGCAAAGCCGCGCTTCATATATTCAAGTTGAATTCGACGAGTATCAATCTGAACAATCAGATCTTCATCAAAAAGACCCATTCGAGACAGATCTCGCCAAAAAGATCCTGGTTGGGTGAAAATACTTTCTCTTAAAAGTCGTGAGGATAGCGCCTGATTTCCCTGAAAATAGACTTTCTGAACGACGACCCGACGCCCTTCATCAATCACAAAAACCAATGTCTTGCCACCGTCTTCGATGACAACCTCTGGCTTTACTGTCACCAAATAATAGCCCTTGTCACGATAGAGCTTGCGAATACTATCGATGCTCTGGCGAACTAATACGTCATCCCATAAGAACGGCGGCTTTAAGTTTAAGGCTTTTTCAAGGTCAGCCTTTGAAACAAGCCTGAGACCCTTAAATCCCAAAGACTGAATGTAATCTTTCTCTTCAACAAATACGACCAAGACCAAGCCCTGATTCGATTGCTCTAAATCAATTCGAACATCTTTAAACAACCCAGAATTAAAAAGACTGCGAAGATCATCGCGAACCTGAGTTCGCACAAAATTCTGACCCGGCTTTGAAGAAAGATATTGCAAGACGGCGGCATCGTTAAGACGCTCATTTCCCCGAACTCGAACCTCAACGATTTTTTGCGCTAGCAGCGATGGCGAAAACAAAAAAAGCCCCGCTAGCAATGAAAAGCAAATCAAAAATCTCAAATCAAACGTCCTTCCGATAGACTTAAAGTTCTTTTCATAGATTTGGCGAGCGTTAAATTGTGAGTAGCCATCACGACACTTGTGTTCATGCTGAGGGCTTTTTCTACCAAAATGTCAAAAACAGCCTGGCCTGTCGCTGGATCTAAATTTCCTGTGGGCTCGTCAGCAATGATGAGCTTAGGCTCGTGAACCAAAGCTCTCGCAATAGAAACTCGCTGCTGCTCTCCACCCGAAAGCTCTTTGGGCAAATGAAAAAGGCGGTGGCTGAGCCCCACCTTATTTAAGTAATACTCTGCCTTGGATGTCGCCTCTTTTTTTGAAGAATTCTGAATTAAAAGAGGCAGCATGACATTCTCGACAGCCGACAACTCAGACATGAGATAGTGAAACTGAAAAACAAATCCGATCTTTTTCTTTCGACAATCTAAAGCTCTCTCATCAAAGAGCGAACCGATCTCTTCCCCATCTACAAAAATTTCGCCAGAGTCTGCTCTCTCTAATAAACCTAAGCAATGCAACAAAGTCGTTTTGCCGATTCCACTGGCACCCACAATGGCGATGGTCTCGCCGACTTCCAGCTCCAAATCAACATTCTTTAAAACAGGAATTTCGTTCTCTCCCTGCCAAAAAGACTTTTTTAGATTTCGCGCAATCAAACTCATTCAGATTTCAAACCTTCTGCGGGCTTTAATTTCGAGGCCAATAATGCTGGGTATAGGGTCGCGAGACTCGCAATCAAAAACGCCCCCACGATCACTGTCACCACATCAATCAATCGAATATCCACTG
>JBMTHG010000217.1:0-2150 GCA_049436045.1 Bdellovibrionota bacterium | reverse complement strand
GTCGGCGCCTATTACTGGTTGGGCCCTTGATATTTTAGAAATGCCAGGTGCCGGGGAGAATGATGTAAATCAAGTCGACTAGAAGTCAGCCGCTTGGGCTGTCTTAGGCCCAAGGTCGTGGCTGCGGTTCGACACTCACTCCGATACATATTGCGGCATCTAAGACTTTACCGCTTTATTGATTTATTTGATAATTATGGGATAAGGGGAGAGTTGTAGATGTTCAAAAGTTTTGATCTCAGCATAAAGTATGCAAAACTAAGTTATAGCATTTTGTTTCAAAACCCTCAGCTTTTTCTCTTTCCCGTATTTTCGGGAATCGGTTTTGTGGTTGTTCTAGCTACTTTTTGGCTACCTTTAGGTGGTATCGATTTTTTCGAGACCGGAGGCTTTGATAGCATGTCTGAGCAAAAGATGTATTTTTGGACATTCCTTTTGTACTTTGCTTGCTATTTTGTAATCACTTTTTTTGGATGCGCCCTGACAGCTTGTACTCTTGAGCTTCTCGATAAAGGAAGCACCAGACTTTCAACAGGCCTCAATATGGCCACTAGCAGATTGCCGCAGATTTTTATGTGGGCAGCATTGTCAGGCGTTGTTGGAGTAATGCTTACGGCCTTAGAAAGGAACTCCAAAATAGGTTCGATTGTTTCAGCTATTCTAGGCTCTGCTTGGTCTGCTTTAAGCTTTTTTGTAATTCCCTATATTGTTGTTGATAGAGCGGGGCCGATCGAGGGAATTAGCAAATCATCATCGGTTCTATCGAAGCATTGGGGGACAGCTTTGGTTGGTAATTTCTCTCTAGGAGTAATCAATTTTTTAATCGTATTACCCATTACTTTGATAATTGTTGTGTTGTTTTTCACTTTTGGCCAAAGCTCTGGTGGAATGACTCTGCTTGGAATCCTGATACTAGGGGCCTTATTAATCGGCTTTACGATGGCAACAGGTTCTGCAGCAAACGAAGTCTTCAAAGCTATCTTATTCAGACATGCTACTAATCGAAGCCTCCCAGAGAATATTGACGCATCTTCACTAGACTTGGCATTTAGCTCTAAAAAGTAAGCTCTCTTGACCTCGCTGCAGAATTGCTAAGTCTCGATGCACCGAGTTACCTGCTAAAATCGCTTTTTTCATGCCCCCAAAACTTTTCAACCCAAATACAAAAAGCCTGTTCAACAATCACGACGCCTCGCCTTAAGGTTCATCTGCTGGCTCCTATGATATACTTAGACGTGTTCCATCGCTTTGTATCCCAAATGGCAAAAGCCTATGACCGCTTCGTGACCGAGAAAACAAGCTCTCGATTGGGGCGAGTGATTATTTGGATGGCTGTGGGCGGCCTGGTGGTTCATTTGTTTCTCATCTATCTGGCCCGAAGCTTAGACCCAGTGCCCCAAATTTTATCTTCGTTAGAGGGAAACTACTTGGGTGCTCTGTATACGCCTTTCAGTTTCATTCTTTTTTATGAAGTTTTGCTGCTTGTTTTCTCAATTCCGAAATCGATTACCAATTCGATTGGTCGACAATATGAAATTATCTCTCTCATCACGCTTCGAAACGTTTTCAAGGATATCGCAGCTTTCGAAAACTTTGAGGTAACGCCTGAAAACCTAAAAGTTTTTTTTAGTGTTTTGATTGATATGGGCGGTGGAGTTGTCATGTTTTTGCTGGTTGCTGTTTTTTATCATATTCAAAAAAAGATCGTCTCGATTTCTGGCCAGGCCAAAATGAATCAGGCGCTGCGTTCATTCATCAACCAAAAGAAGTTTTTGGCACTTGGTTTAGCAGTCTTGTTGATAAGCCTGGCTTCTTTTAATCTCATCACTTGGATTGCCGATGTCTACCGAGTAGCCTTTCTTGGTCAGCCCACACAAATCGATATTCGAACAATTTTTTATATTGATCTTTTCACGGTCATGATTTTTTCAGATGTTTTGATTTTGTTATTATCGATGCTTCACTCCGATAGCTATCGCTTCGTTCTTCGAAATGCGGGCTTTGTGGCCTCTACGATTTTGTTGAGATTTTCTCTGACCGTGCAAAAACCTTATGATGTGGAGTTGGCTTTGATTGCCATGGCGTTTGGAATTCTTGTGCTGCTCGTATTTTATTACAATGTTTATGTTCATCAAAAGTTAACAGACTCT
>JBMTHG010000216.1:0-2158 GCA_049436045.1 Bdellovibrionota bacterium | reverse complement strand
GGCTCTTTAATTGGAACAATCGACGTTTTTCAGTGCAGGCCGGATCAATTCAGTTTAGTGATCCACAGACAAATATTCCGCGATATGATGTGAGAGCTGAAACAGAGATTGGTGATTATCGAGTTTTTGGAATTTTTCAGGGTGATGCAGGCGAACAAAAAATAATTTATTCATCTGAACCGCCATTGAATGAAAAAGAGATTCTTACTTTGGTCGCCTACGGCACTCCGCCTGGCCAAGCTGAAGATATTGATCAAGGAGATCCCTTTGGAGCTGCGGCCATGACGGGTATTTCTATCGTGACAGGGCAACTACAAGATAGTCTTGAGAGTGCCTTGTCGGGAGACCTTGGCGTTCGGCGTTTGCAAGTTTATCCCAACTATTACGAAGAAACAAAAAGAACTGAATTACAGTTCACGGTGGGTACTGATCTGATTCAAAATCGTCTCGAGTTGAACTATTCAAAATTTTTATGGGTCGAGGGAGGTCATGAAGTTCAGTTAGGGTTTCGAGTGAATCGAAATATTTATTTGGTGGGATCGTGGCGAGATCGTCAAAACGAAGAAAATGTTAAAGTCAGCGGAGAGTTTGGGGGAGATTTGTTCTTCCGATTTGAGTTTGAGTGATGAGCGGGATGCGACAAATTCTGTTTTTCTGTTTTGCTCTCTCTTTTCTTTTGAGGGCTGGGATCGCTTTTGCCTCTTTGGAGATTAAGACGATCTCGATTGAACCACCTTCTGAAAATGAAACATTGAGAGAGTTGATTCCGTTTCAACCAGGAGATGTTTGGAACTCGGCCTTGGTCGACATTCTTGAAAAATATCTCGTCAGCACCCAACAGTTCAATCGAGCCAAAGTCAACTTCGATGAAAAATCTCAAAATTTGATGATTTCAGTAGAGCCAAGACGATTTTTTCAAGAATACATTTGGACTGAATTCAAGCCATCTGGGGCCTCGGAGATCGAGCAAATCTGTTTCGGCCGATTAGAGCCGGCAGAAATTTCGCAGTCTAGAATTAGTCAAATCAATCAGTGTATTTCGCGCGCTTTACAGCGACAGGGCTATTTGGATGCAAAGGTTCTGCTTATTCCAGATGATAGCGTATTGAAAATTGAACTTTTGCCGGGAGATCGATACCGAATTAGAAAAATAAATTTTGAAGGAAATGAATATTTCAATCAAAGATTTTTGGAGTTGACGCTGAATTTAAAGGCGGGAATTACTTTTAATCCTTTTGATATTCGAGAAAAGACAGATGAACTCAGAGCGCTTTATTTAGAGCGCGGTTTTTTTTCTGGCGAAATTTTTCAGGCCACAGTTCAAATCTTGCCGGCGCAACGTCAGGTGGATTTGACTTGGAAGATTGTTGAGGGCGATCGCTATGAAGTCTCGTTCGAGGGCTACCATCATGCCAAGGCTATTTTTCATGACTACATCGAAAGGGGCGAAGCGCTTCCGAGTTGGTTTTTAGACGAGCTCGGTGAGAGCATCGAAGAGGATTTGAAGCAAAAGGGCTATCTAAAGGCTAAAGTAAAAAAAACGGAAAAGAGAATTTCAAATCAGCTGATCAAGGTGACATATTTCATTGAGCCTGGGGTTCAGTTTCGACTCACAGCTCCTCGTTTTATTGGAATAGACGAAGTGGAGCAAGTTCTTAAGATTTATAATCAAATTGGATCTCTTCGCGTGGGAAAACGCTTTCACGAAAAATCTTTTGAAGATGTATTTGTCACAGAGTTTTTCGAAAGAATTTTAGATAGCGGCTATGTAGAGGCAAGGGTGCAGGCCTTAGAGTTTTCGATTGATCAAGCTCGGGCGACAGTAGAGCCACTCATTTATATGAATCTGGGCCCTCGCTATATCATCAATGAAGCTGAGATCCTCGGCGAGCCTGAGGGCTTTGAAGGTCTCATCGGATTTCAAGCGATTAGGCACAAAATTAGAAAGGGGCAAATTTTTAATCCAAGAAACTTGGATGAACTTCAAGCGAATCTGCAAAAAGAATTGCAAGCCAATGGATTTTTAGATGCCGAAGTGAGTCGAGTAGGTGAGAAATTTTCAGCGCAGGGCCTAAATTTTAACATCGAGGTGAAGGCGGGCGTTCGCTATCGAATTGCGAGTGTTCTGATTCGAGGGCTTGAAAAGACACAACCTATC
>JBMTHG010000215.1:0-2172 GCA_049436045.1 Bdellovibrionota bacterium | reverse complement strand
AGAGTATCTCTATCGCATCAAGGTTCAAGTGCGGGAATGGAATAAGGCGGGTGAGTTAGCAAAGCTTGTTGCAGGAGCGGCCGCTGATCCTGATTCCTCCGGCTGTGAATCAACGCCCTTTGGAATGATGTCCATTAATGATCACTCTGACTGCGGCGATTATCAAGATGCTAATGACCCAGGGTTTTTGTTAACGAGTTATGACTTTTCTTTGGCGAGTGGAGATTCTTCTCCAGTTATTTTAATACTGAATGCATATGGCTATGAGTATACCGCGAGCTCTCGATTCTTATTTCAAAACACAGGGGGCTGGGGCATAGATAGCTGCCCTTAATCCGACGTCTCTAAAGAGCTTTAAGAAAAACTCCTAGTCATTTGAGTTTTGAAGCTCGGGGGCGCTAATCATTCGAATGCTTTGCTCAACGCCTGCGGGACTTTCGAGTGATTCCAGTTCTCCTGTCATCTTAAACTCATTCATTTTTCTTGCGCTGACTAAAACTCGAGACTCCAAAGTGCCGAGAGTTTTATTATAAGCTTCAACCGCCTGCTGTAAGTTTTTGCCCACTCGATTAAAATGAGAGCTCATATCAGAAATACGTTTGTAGAGTTCTTGCCCGATGTCGGCGACCTGTCGAATGTTCTCCGAAAGCTTCTCCTGCTGCCATCCATAGGCCACCGCCCGAAGCAGAGCAATCAAAGTTGTTGGTGTTGAAAGAATCACGTTTTGCGAAACCCCCGCTTCGATCAAGCTGGGGTCATACTCAAGAGCGGCGCTAAAAAAAGCTTCACCAGGCAAAAACAAAATCACAAACTCAGGAGAATCCTCAAACTGACTCCAATAAGATTTGCGACTCAAATCATCAATATGCTTTCGAATATGTTTGGCATGCTCTTTGAGCTTTTGAATTTTTACCTCAGGATCAGTCGCCTGAAAGGCGTCCATAAACGCAGAGAGTGGAGTCTTAGCGTCGACAACTACTTTTTTTCCACCGGGCAATCTCACAATCAAATCAGGGCGAAGTCGACCCTCATCTGTATTTTCAGAAACCTGAGTTAAAAAATCACAGTGCTCAAGCATGCCAGCCATTTCGACAACTCGCTTTAGTTGCATTTCTCCCCATCGGCCTCTTGATTGAGGGGCTCTTAGCGCTGAAACTAAACTCGAAGTTTCAGAGCGAAGCTCACGATGCGTTTGACTTAACGAACTCATTTGTTGAAGTAAGCTCGCCTCTGAGCGAACTCTGGATTGTTCAATCTCTTGCATCTTTAAATCGACGCGAGAGAGACTTTCTTTAATGGGCGTGACCATCTCATGAATTCGATCTTGTCTTGAGCCCAAATCTTTTTGAGCCATCTGTTGAAACTTCTCAAACTGAGTTTGAGCTAGCGTTAAAAAAGATTGATTCGATTCTCTAAGTGCCTGCGAAGAGAGACTTCGAAAGCTATCCTCTAACTTTTTTTGAGTCTCTTCATAAATTTTTTGACGTTCTTCATTGAGTTGCTCTTCCGCTTCATAGCGCACCTGAAGTTCCTTCACTTGAAGTTTGAGCTCATCTTTTTCAGAGCGTTCTTTTTCAAGCTCTCTTTCAAATTTTCGGCGAGTGAGATTTTTGATGATGCTAGCGCCCAACCAAAAACTCACGAGAGCGCTCAGACTCCCCACCAGCCAAATCATAGCGGTAGGCCTTCGATCTGAAGCCCGTTATCCACGAGCTCTTTTAGATATTTTTTATTTGGAATGGCGGTCTCAAGCGGAACTACTCCTTTAAGAGCCTCGCCTCGAGCGGCATAAATTAAAACCAAAGCGGCTGGGAAACCCGTTGTTCTTTCCATAGCGCTAAAGCCTGTTTTTTCGTCTTGAAAATCTAAAAGGTCAAATTGCCATCGCACATCTTGATTATTTTTTTTGCCCCGACATGTGGCGCGTAGAACCACTAAATCTTTGTCTTCAGGAAAATCCAAAGAGCGACTCGCCACCGCATGAAAAACTTCTCGCGGTGCCACCAGAGTTTCGCCGATTTCAATGGGCGTGGTTTCAAGTAGGCCAAGATCGAGAATGCATTTCATTTTTTCATAGTGACCAGGGTAGCGAACCGTTTTGTAATCAAAGTCTTTCACTTTGCCTAAAAAGCTCCAAGGCGCCGTGGAGGTGCCGCCGCTTGTGACAAAAGC
>JBMTHG010000214.1:0-2180 GCA_049436045.1 Bdellovibrionota bacterium | reverse complement strand
TGACACAGAGTTTCAGTCAGGTCTTGATTGGACGCTCGAAGAAATTTTAAAAGAATTAAGAATTTTAAATCAAACCTGCCAATCTATAATCTTTACAGGGGGTGAGCCAAGCCTTCAGCTCGATGATGAGATGATTGATTTTTTTAAAGCTCATGGTTTTTATCTCGCTGTTGAATCAAATGGACTTCGGGAGTTGAGCTCCAAGTTAGACTGGATTTGCGTCTCTCCAAAAACAGCTGAGCACACGCTTAAGCAAAAATTTGCGCATGAGTTAAAATATGTAAGAGCTTATGGTCAGGGCCTGCCTCAACCCGAGATCGAAGCCGAAAATTATCTGATTAGCCCTGCTTTTGATGCCGGTGACCTCTCTGAGCGCACGTTAAAATGGTGCATTGAACTCTGCGAACAAAATCCTCCATGGAGACTCTCTGTTCAGCAGCACAAAATTTGGAATGTTCGTTAGTTTTTTTGAAATCTTTTTACTGAGCCAAGAGCTCTTTGAGCTCACCCATTCTTTCTGAATCAAACGACTTCAAAACGTTAATAGCTCGAGTCATGATGCGACTAATATTTGCATCTGACATTCCGAAATCACGTGAGATTTCTTTTTGAGATTTACCCTCAAAAAAATAACTGAAAAGAATCTTCGATGTTCTCCAATCAAAGCCTTGGTGCTTGAAATAGTTCTCCCAAAACTCTTTTTTATCAATTGATTCGACAGCCTCATCTGAATGAATATCAATAAGCGCTTCTGGATACCGAGCCACATCTTTGCCCTCACTATCTTGCATCGTGGCCTCTAAAGAGAAAGTTTTGGCGAGACTCTCAGCTCCTAAGATTTTACTAATATCTCGATCAGAGTAACCCCGGTCATTCAAAATCGTCTGAAGCTCCGCTTGCGAAGCTCCACGGCCATTTTCCAGATGAAAATTTTGCTGAACTTCAGTCAGTCGCTTATAGCGCTTTCGATCACCACGAGATAAATCATCTAAGTCTCTAAAAAAATCGAGCGCCTCTCCTTGAATTCGAAAACCCGCAAAATGCTCAAAAGTAGTCGATGCACTGGGATCATAGCGTTCGATCGAACGAATCAAACCTAAGGTTCCCACTTGCACCAAATCATCTCGCTCTACACCAAACTGAATTCGTCGCGCAATCGGCCCGATGAAATGGTGAACGAGAGGCATA
Source organism: Bdellovibrionota bacterium (assembly GCA_049436045.1). Classification (GTDB taxonomy): domain Bacteria; phylum Bdellovibrionota; class UBA2394; order UBA2394; family UBA2394; genus JBMTHG01. The sequence goes on along the minus strand of JBMTHG010000214.1, from coordinate 992 downwards.
TAAAACTCCACGAGAGCATTCCTGTTTTCGATGGATCGATTTTGAAAATAATTTTTCCACAAAAAATCTACTTTTTTCAGCCCCTGCGGAGTTTTGAGTTCCGCTGAAAACTTTGAAAGGCTTCGAATGCATGAATCCGCACGACTTATTGCAGGTTTTAGGAAAAAAACGCCGATAGCGAAAATGAAAAAATAATATTTTGTCAATTTAAGCATCTCTTTCTACTCACCGGCCCCTAAACCAAGGTATCGGTCTAAAAGCTCCTCATTATTGGGCTGCTCCTGATTAACTTTCGACTTACCGTAAAGAGCAGACTCCACTTGATCAACACCCATTTTTTCAAATTCTTTTTTTGCCTCTTTGAGAAGCTGATTTACTCGACTTTGATCAACGCCCATGCGCTCTGCCACTTCATACTGAGTTAAGTCTTCTAGAAAGTATAGGCGAACCGCCTCGGCTACTCGTGGCTTAAAATTTTTCAATAAAAAATTCCACGAGTCGGCCCTCTCCAAATCCAAACCCGGCTTGCTGATTTTTTGATCATTTAGAGCATCTTTTAACGAGATATCTCTGCCGCCACTTGATTTTACGTCGGCACTCGCCACCGCATCGAGTGAACTAAACTGAATCGCTAAACGATGATCAGCCCATATTTTTTCCGCTTCATTTGATTGGTAAGATCGACCAAGCTCCCCCAAAACTTCTTCATCAGAAGCTTCTCGGCCCGATTTTTGTCTGAGGTCTTCTTTGATCTCTCTTACAATCTTATCTCTTTCTCGAATGCGGCGCACGAGTGGATCATTTCTTCTGATGAAATCGAGCATGGCTCCTCGCACCCGCTGCGAAACAAAAGAATTAAAACTAACTCCTTTTGTTGGATCAAATCTGCTGATTTCATTAGAGAGCGCAATCCAGCCTTCTTGAACTAAATCGTCGATGTCAATTCCGTGAGGGATGCGACTAGAAAAGTTTTTCGCGAAAAAAAGAGCCAC
>JBMTHG010000213.1:0-2181 GCA_049436045.1 Bdellovibrionota bacterium | reverse complement strand
CGGCTTGCTTAAGATCGGCTTCAGCTTCGGCTAAGCGCTCTTCGACAAAAACTTCCGTTCGCTTGGCTTGAGTGACGAGATTTCTTTCAATAAAATCTTGAAGACCTTGAAGATAAAGTTCAACGGTTTCAGCCGAAAGCTCGGGAGAGGGGCTCTCAAAAGATAAACGAATAATGTTGCCCTGATTTTCAACGCTCGTGTTGGCCTGAAAACCTTTAAGCAGGCGCTCTCTCATTTTGCGATAATCTAATGTGCCAATCTCAGGAATATCTTTCGGATCATCCACAAACTTTAACATCTGCTCTTCGCTTAAAACTTTTTCAGCCAGATCTCTTGAATTTAAGATTTCAACAAATCGAGTGACCTCTTGATCGCCACCTGCCAAATTTAAAAAAGCACCTAAGCCACTTTGACTGGCCAAAGCCGAGAGCCCGCCGGCCCCGCTCGATTTCGAAGGCATGATTACAGCGGAGCTTTCATATTGAGGAGTTAAAATCAAAAAACTAACGAGAGCGGCGATAAAGGCGAAGCCAAAAGAAACCGCGCTTATCACATAGCGATTATTCCACAGCAATAAAAAGACCTCACGAAGATCAATCTCATCTTCAGTGATTAAAGATTCAGTGCTGTCTCGATCATTGCTTTTCATCGTCAATCCTTAATATGAGCCTATCATAGGCCTGAGTGAAACCCGAGGCGAAAACGGCCTAAAAAAGATGATCCATAGCATAAAACCTTGGTGCCGGCTCAAGTTTTTGTGAGAATAGAAAGAATGCCAGAAACCAAACAAAAACGAGTGATTTGTGCGGGTGGCGGGCCGGCAAGCATTTCGCTTGCCATTGAGCTCGTCGAAATGGGCCTGTCAGCCAAAGACATTCTGATTTTTGAAAAAGGCGAGGCCCCGATCAAGGCCATTCGCCAGTTTTACCCCGATAAGAAAATGACGCTCGCAAACTATAAAAATCTGCCCACTGAGACCCATGGGCATCTTCCTTGTTTTCCTGATTTAACCAAGGCCGAAACGCTTACTTATTTTGATGATCTGATTTCAAAATATCAGCTCGACTATAAGTTAAACTCTGAAGTTTCAAAAGTGACGCTCGAAGCCGACCAAAGTCTTCGCGTTTTTGTGAATCAAGATCAATATCAAGCTCAGGTTGTGGCCATTGGCATCGGCATTTTAGGAAGACCCAATAAGCCAAAATATAAATTGCCTCTCAAGCTTCGCGATCATCTTCTTTTTGATCTGACGAGTCAGCCAGTGAAAGATAAAAAGGTCTTAGTCGTTGGAGGGGGTGATACCTCTTCAGAATATTGTCAGATTCTTTGCGAAGAAAATCCTGAGGTCGCTCTTGCCGTGAGAAGCAATCACCTAGATCGCATGATGGAGGTGAATCAAGAGGCGGCGCGGCGATTAGAAAAAGAGGGGCGACTTCGTTTGATGATGAGCACCGAGGTTTTAGAAGTTCAAGAAGAAGCAGAAAAGCCTAAAGTCATTTTTAAAGATAAAGAGCCCGAAATTTTTGACAAAGTGATTTACGCGATTGGCGGCAGCACGCCAGTAAACTTTTTAAAAACAATTGGTGTAGAGTTTGATGCCGCAAACTGGCCCAAAGCCGATGAGGCCGGAGCGACGAATATCAAAAATCTTTATCTTCTTGGAGACCTTGTGGCCGGAAAAACCGGAGGCTCGATCATCACGGCCTATAATGCTTCATTTCGCGCGGCTCAAAAAATTGTGGAATCTCTGTGAGCGCGTCGGTCAAAGAAGTCGAAGATCATTACGAAAAATATCCATACCCCAGCTACCCCTGGTATGCGATGGGCTCTTGGCGCCAACTTCAACAAATCGATCTTGTTGAGTGGGGTGTGAAATCAAAATCGCCAAAACTTTGGTTGGCGGGCTGTGGAAGTATTTCGCCTTTGATGTTTGCGAGAAGAAACCCTCGCGCAAAAATTCTAGCGACTGATTTATCAAATAAAAGTTTGAATCAAGCGAGGCTTCGCTCTTGGCTTTTTGGTCAGCATCAAATCGAGTTTAAAAAAGAGAATTTGTTAGAAGCAGATTATGAATCTCAGTTTGATGCGATCGATGCTTTTGGTGTCATTCATCATACTCCGGAGCCCGCGGCGGCGCTCGCCATTTTTGAAAAGGCTCTAAAACCAAATGGGATATTGCGA
>JBMTHG010000212.1:0-2202 GCA_049436045.1 Bdellovibrionota bacterium | reverse complement strand
GTTGGTGTGCCTGTTTCGCGTGAATCTCTCAATGTTCTTTTGGTCGATCCTGGTCTTTTCAGTGTTGGGCTTCGTTTTAGACCCTCTTTTTGACAGCATTGGCTATTGGGTTTTGGTCGATTGGAGCTTTGCGCGACCAATGTGGATTTGGGTTTCGAGTGCTCCAATTTTGCCCTTTTTTAGGCTTAACAATACGATCGTGATGGGTTCTTTGGCGTTTTCTCTATTTTTGTTTGGACCTGTCTTTTTTTTGGCCACTTATGCCGTGAAGAAATATCGAACTCACTGGCGGGCGCTGATTTTGAATTCGCGATACTTTGGCATTTTAAAGACGACTAAGCTTTATTCTTTTTATCTGAAGTACGAGGCAGCAAAAGAAAAATGGAGTCAGTTTATATGATTCGATGGAAAGTTTTTCTCTCGGCCTTGATTCTGACTCTCTTGGTTTTATGGATCGCTGTTTTTCGTCTTGAATCTTGGGTTCGAGCGGGTATCGAGTCGGGAATCTCGGCGATCACGAATACAAAAACGGAGATTAAGGTTCTATCAATTTCATTTAAAAATTCATCTCTTAAAATTAAGGGATTAGCAATCGCCTCGCCGCGGGCTGAGTTTAAAAATATTTTAGAGATCTCTGAGATTTCGATCGATTTTCAGAGTCTTCCTCTATTAGAAAAACGCTTTGTCGTGGATGATTTTTCGATCGAAGGAATCTCTTGGGCGACCGATCGAAAAACTTCGGGATGGCTTCCGAAGAAGATGAAAAGTAAAGAGTCATCATGGATTTCTAAGCAGGTCGATGAGACTTTTTCAAAGGTTTCAAAAGAGTTTAAAGATTTGCCAGTGAATCAACTTGCTGATTTTAGAATTCCGAACAACCCAAAAGAGATTTTAAGTCTTGTGGATTTAAAGTCAGAAGAAGTATTTCGATCGAGTATCGCAAAGATTCAAGAGGCGATATCTGACTGGAAAAAGAAGCTTCAACAGATTCAAGACGTTTCTGAATATCAGAGCTTTGTGAGAAAGTTAGATCAGCTCACCGCCAACCTGCCAAAAGATCCCAAAGTGATTGTCGAGCGAATCAAGCTGGCCAATGAAGTTGTGAAATTTTTTCAATCAGAGGTTAAAAAGACACAGAAATTTATTGAAGATGTTCAGGAGGAGCAAAAACGGGTTTTAGATATCTACTCCGAGGCGAATCAAGCGATTCGGGCTGATTATGAGAGAGCTCAAAAATTAGTGAGCTTAGATCAGCTGAATGTCGATAATTTATCGAGATTGATTTTTGGCGCTTATTGGGTGAATGAGGCGCAAAGAATTTTAAGCTATCAAGCTTTTTTGAGGCAGAAGCTTGATCTTAAGTTTGATGAAAAAAGAAATGTTGAGGTTCAACAAAGAGCCAGCGGACGCGATATTATATTCGTGACACCTCAAAAAAAACCTTCATTTGTTTTGGCAAAATCTGATTTGAGTGTGACAGGTCTAGAGAAAACTCAGGATAATAAGCTAAGTCAAACCTATGAGTTAAAAATCCGAGATGTAAACTCGAATCCTAAGCTTTATGCTAAGCCCACCTCGATTGATCTCACTGGGCGATTTCGCTCAGCTCCAATTGGAAGTTTTCAGTTAGAGCTTTTTTGGGACTACACCAAACAGATTTCTAAAGATCGCTATCAGCTAAAGGTGGATAAAATTGAGGCTTCGAATTGGCCGATGGGCGTTCCGGGGATCTTTCCTTTAAAAATCGAAAAGGGAATGGCTGAATCTTCGTCTCAATTAAACTTTGAAGGAGACGAGATGAATTGGAAAAATCGAATTCATTTTTCTGAAGTCGTTTGGGATTTCAAGGAAGTGCCTCGAATGGGTTTTATTCTTCCTGTTTTGATCGAGGCTTTTGATGGGATAAAAAACTTTTATCTCGACATTCAGATCTCGAAAAATGCGGCCGGTGAAATTTCATATCGAGTGATAAGCGACGCCGACAATCAATTGATGAGGGCTGTTCAGTCGGCGGTCGCAGAGCGGTTGAATGAGTTTTTGAGCAAAATGAAATCCGAAATTGAGCTTCAGGTGACAAAGTATCGAGGTGAGGCTGAAAATCAACTGAAGCAGTTCAATCAGGAAATTTTCGAAAAGGCGCAATCGAAGCTTCAGATGACAAAAAAATACCAAAACCAGGCTCAGGCGAAGCTTAAAAGCCTT
>JBMTHG010000211.1:0-2247 GCA_049436045.1 Bdellovibrionota bacterium | reverse complement strand
TTTTAAGCAGTCTTGGAGCTCTCACTGCCGTTTTCATGTTGGTATTCAAAGATAGTTTGCTTTCTTTGGTCGCAGGAATTCAGTTGACCACCAATCGACTCATTCAAGTCGGCGATTGGATTGAAATGCCAAAGTTTAATGCAAACGGCACCGTGATTGAAATCGCTCTCAATACGGTGAAGGTTCAAAACTTTGACAAAACCATTAGTGTTCTGCCAGCTCATATCTTTCTTGAGAACTCGTTTATCAATTGGCGAGGCATGTCTGAATCGGGCGGAAGAAGAATCAAGCGCTCCATCAACATCGACATGACTTCGATTCGATTTTTGAACAACGACGACATCTCGCGATTTAAAAAATTCTCTCTTTTAGAAAAATATATGACTGAAAAAATTCAATCGCTATCGACAGATTCAGCCGTGACCTCAGATGATTTGCCAGAGAACCATCGACGCCTAACCAATATCGGAACCTTTCGCGCGTATGTGGTAAATTACCTCAATGAAAACTCAAAAATTCGAAAAGATATGACTTTTATCGTTCGCCAGCTTCAACCCACGGCCCAGGGTTTACCCTTAGAGGTTTATGTTTTTGCCGATGAGACACGTTGGGCTGAATATGAAGGCATTCAGGCGGATGTCTTTGATCATCTCTTGGCGATTGTGAACAGCTTTGACCTGAGAGTTTATCAAGAGCCCTCAGGCCACGATCTTCAGAAGTTTTTAAATAATTAGATAAAAGCTCTTTAAGCTTTCTTCACCCAAGCACTGCACCATCCCTGAGCAGGAACAATTTTATTTTGAAAAATTGTACAGGGCGCCGATTTGTCACCAGGCTTGCCTTGAAAAAGCTGGCAATTGGCACAATTTTGCGAAGGCTCAAAGCGCGCGCATCTCGCATCTTTTTTATCTACACTTTTAGCATTGAGCTTAAAGCATAGGGCCTGACCAGTGGGATCGCTCTCGGTTAAAGCCACATTAGCAAAAGTCTTCATTCGAGAGGCTCCCAAAAGTATCAAGGGGCTCGCACAAATCATTTTAAAAAAATTTCTTCGTTTGAAATTCATCACACACACCTTTCAGAGTTTAGTTTATTCACTTTTTATATCGAGAACGAAGTTTACGAGCAAATTTTTAAATCTTTTTTCGAAGCAGGCGGTGCAGCATCAAGATTTTCGTGGGACTCAAAAGCAAAACAGTGGCCATCAAAATGATAAAACAACCTAAAAATTCTCTCTCAGAGAGAATCTCTAAATGAAGCCACCAACCAAACAAAACAGCGAAGACCGCCTCAAGACTCATGATGAGAGCCGCCGAAGTAGCACTTACGACTCGTTGAGCGTACATTTGAGCGAGCAGAGGGAAGGTCAACGAAAGAACTGCCGTCAAAACAATGGGCATTGCTGCGGCTTGATATGCAACAAAGTCAGTATCTTCTCGAAGAACGGCCACTAGCCCACAAATTAAAGTCGATGTGATGACCTGCGCCATGTTGACTTGAAAGACTCTAAGATTCTTGGTCCATTCCTCGATTCCGACGATCTGAAAGGCAAAGAAAAAAGCGCAAGCTAGAATCCACAAATCACCAGGAGCAATTCCTGATTCGAGTGAGTGCATCGACATGACAAAAAATCCCAATACGGCAAGACCAATCGCGATTCGATCTTTAACAGTAATTCGCCTTCCAAACAAAAAAGATGAAATGATCGGCACAATCAAAATATTAAGGCTCGTAATGAACCCTGCTTTTCCTGAACTCGTGACCTCAAGACCAATCGTTTGAACCACGAATCCAAGAGCCAAAAAAAATCCGAGAGAAGCGCCGACGATCCATTCACTCTTTTTGATTGAAAAACTCTGTTTTGGTCTGAGAGCTACCAGAACGAGAGTGGCGATAAGAAAGCGAGAGAACATAAAGCTCGCTGGCCCCACATGCACCAAACCTTCTTTCGTTAAAGGAAAGCCCAGCCCCCAACACATCGCGATCAGAAACAAAATCGAATAGGCCTGCCAGGGCTTCATCGAGCTCATAAGAGCGGCCCCATCATGGCCGCCGTATTATTCCAGGCTCGACGAGCCATGGACCAGCCTTGAACTTCACTCAATGCCAATAAACTTGATTCACTCATGTAACGAGTTTGTAATTCTTTCAATGATTGCGTCAGTTCAGAGTCATAAAACAAAACATTACTCTCAAAATATAGATCAAAACTTCGTCGATCCATATAGGCAGAACCCACCAGGCTTA
>JBMTHG010000210.1:0-2289 GCA_049436045.1 Bdellovibrionota bacterium | reverse complement strand
AATCGAAGATTCTGGAAAGACGGCAAGCCAGAAGGAAGCTTTAACGACTTCGAATGCGCTGTTCTTGCTATGAAGCGAGCTTCGAAGCTCAACCCATACAAATCAAACGATGACATCGAGCGAAAGGTTCTTTTCGTTGATGAATCAAATATCAAGGACTTCAAGAGAAGCCTGGTCTCTGGTTGGCGCGACTTTAACTACCAGAAGGACAAGGAGGCGCTCTCAAATGCTAACTAACAAAACAGAAGCCGCCATTATGGATATGGAAGCGAAGCTTGAAGCGCTAAACGAAGACATCCTCGAGAAGCAGTCCATTCAATCAGATATGAGAAAGCAGAACGAAGAACTTCGAGAAGAGTTGCGAGAACTTGAAGCCAGACAAAACACCATCAAATATTCCATCGACAAGAATATGGTCGAAGAGCGCAACAATCAGATTTGGGAAAGACAAATCTTGATGGAAGCGGGTGAATTGAAAAAGGAAATCGCTCAATCCTGGGAGGACTTAAAGGTTCGAGAAATGATGGACCAGCAAAAAGATTTCTGGGCTTCGATTGGTCCGGTTCTTGATGAAGAAAAAAAGAGAATGTCTGAAGGCTCGTTTGGGCTTCGCTACCAAGACACAGAGAAATCGATTGCTGCTTTCTCCAAATTAGCAGAAGCGAATGATTTCTCGATTCGGGCGTTAGCTATTCGTTCCTTTCGAGAACAATTCAGAAACAGCTTGGAAAACATTTGTCGAAAGAGAGTGAAAGGAGAGCGAATTGCTCCCGAAGATATCGATTCGCATCGCTTGGTCTTGGAGAGCTTTTTGCGAAATAAGAGCGTTCAAGAAATATGGATGACAACGGTTCCGGTTTCGGAAGATTTTCAGGTGGCTTGAGATGGGATTGCTTGATGATGGAAAAAGCATCCGAATAAAAACGAACAAAAGACCGAAAGACAGACCACAAAGAACGAGTCGCGCTCCACAAAGAAGACAGGGTGGCTACTACAAGGTGAATCTGCTTTCTCGAGAAGAGCATAAATATCAAATGATAAAGCTGATGCGCTCTGGTCGAACTCTTCGAGAAGCTCACGCTTTGATTCGCGCTGCGTCTGAAGCTTCAGAACCGGAATACTTGCGAGAGACTGATGCGAGAGATTTGCTCTCACTTGAAGGCGGTCTTCATATGATTGGAAAGATGAATCGAGCGCAAGCAAGAGATTTGATGAGAATTAAGTTTGCTCCGCGTCGATTACCAGGAGTTCATAGAAACGAGCAAATCGCGGCCTTTGCTACTGGTTGGCGAGGAAGGCTTCCGGTGAATTGGAAACGAGATGGAAATCTGATTCGAAGAGGAAGACCCAATTATCCCGACCCAGGAAGCTCTGCGGGAAAGATAGGACGAACTCGGGTTATCGGAGCGAAGCGTGTTTTGAACGAGTTTAAGACGCTTATTCTTACTTTGGCGAATCTTCAAGGCAAAGCAGGAAGAGGTAATTTGCCTGCTTTGAGAAAGGCTTATAAAAGTTTTAGGATCGGCGTTCAGCAAGACATCGGACCTTAAAAGAAGACCTTGTGTCCTTTAAATTTGCTAGTATTTTCGCCCTATATATATAGCGTTTCCGCTACTGTTAGAGCCCATTCCTGACAATATAGACGGATGCACAAACGTACACAGCTCATCACACAGATTAATACTATAGGAGTCCACAGAGAGTCTGTAGTGGAGACTTCTTATGAAGCGAATTCTTAAGATTCCGGCTGAGTAATAATGGGATGGGTACAATGTTTTAGAAGGGATGAGGCCGAAATAACCATCATTCGTTTGGCGCAGTAATTTGCTCAAGTTTGAGCACACATTGCGTGAATGGTAAATCGGCTTGCAACTGGGAAGACCGGTAAGATTGTCTTCAGTCGCCATTGCCTCTGGCGCTCTCACCCCTTCGGGGCGCCTTTGGCGACCAAAATCCTCCTGTGGTCGGATTTTGTCGAACCGCTGTCGTTGGTCTCATCCAACTTTGCCCCCAAACAAAAACCCTCGCCAATGGCGAGGGTTTTTTGTTTGGTAGGACCAGGCGGATAGATCACAACGCGATTACCTTCCGGGTTGCTCAGATTGGCGCCACATCCACCCTCATAAAGTTGAGGAATCTTGACTCACTTTAAGCCATTTTTCCCAGTGCCTTGCTCTGAGGGTCGTCAAATACTGAGATCCCGGGTGTTGTAGTCATGGAGCGAGGCTTTGGCTTTGCTCCACTCTTGAATGTCGCGGGCACGTCGCACAATGTCGTCAGATTCGCCGC
>JBMTHG010000209.1:0-2293 GCA_049436045.1 Bdellovibrionota bacterium | reverse complement strand
TCTCATCATCAAGTTTCGCTGAAGGTCAGATCGAGTATGATCCCGCAAGCAGAGCCTGTCTCAATGCTGCGGGAATGCCCGATCAATATCTTTCAGAGCCAAAAAGTTGTGGTGCAGTTCGAAATCTTAAAAAGTCGAAATGGCAGCGAACTGTAAAATTCAGAAAAGATGGTTCTCATTCGCTTAATTTTCGCGGTCTTCGAATTCAAAAATCAAACTTAAGCGATTCAGATTTCAAATTTCTAGATTTAGAAGGGGCGGTTTTTTCGGATTCGAATTTTGAAAATTCTGATTTTCAATCTGCCAATTTGCGAGACGCAATTTTTGATGGCTCAAGCGTCGACAATGCTGATTTCAGATCGGCAGATCTTCGAGGAGCTGTATTCGATGAAGACATCTCTCTGACAGCAAATATTCATTCCGCACAAGTTAATGAGAGAACCAAGTTTGGCGGCGCCATTAGCTGTGATCAGGTCAAAAAGTTTGAGCTTGTTTGGTCGAGTCGGTGGGATTCTCCGTGTGAGGGGGGAGATTATAAATTGGCAGATATGAATGCCGATTTTAACAAAAAATTTCCTGGAACATTCGTCTTTCAAAGAGAAAAGAAGGTTTTTGTTTTTTCATCACCGGTAGCTGAGTTTCGACCGATGGGCTTAGAGCTTGTTTCGCCAGGGGTGTTTGGTTTGAATTCTTGGGATTTTTTTGAAATTCTCTGCGCTGCGAAAATTTCAAATTGCCTCAAATCTCGAAGAGGTGTGGCGAGTGATTTATGGCTTAGACGATTGCCAAGCGCCCTATTGAAAAGTGGAATCGAATTTTATCATGGGCGAACCAGTGAGATTGATAATAAGAGGTTGGTTCGTTTTATAGGATTCTCTGAGCTTGTGATTCAGGATGCATTAGAATCGAAAGAGCTTCGAAACTCTGTCGCTAAAATTCTAAAGATTAAACCTGATCAAATTGAGTTCTTAAAATGGTCTGATCACCTTGAGCAGATATCTGCTGTTTTTAATTTTCTTCCACTGGGTGAGACCAAGAGCTTCTGTGAGGGCGTGCGTGACCCTAAGAGCCTTGATCAAAGAATCAAGTGCCGAGTCATTATTGATCAAAGGACGCCAGAGGCAGATGTCGAGCAGTGGCTGAAGCAGTTGACTCAAGGTTGGGTGCGTTCAGCGCAGAACTCAACAGCTTCATTGAGTTTTCGACTCAGTGGGCAGTTTATTTCGGTTATCGATGCTGAGGCTCGAGAGCCGGCGCAGCTTGGCTTTGTCGTTCCTGTGAAAAATATAAACTTTTGGGAGGTGTTAGATGTGGCGCGCCGCTAAGGATGCAAAGAAATTTCTTTTCGGATTCTTGATTCTATTTGTGGTCGCTTGTGGCGGAGATGGCCCCGGTTCATCGGGGCCTCAAGTGCGACCTTTAGAGGGCAGGCCTGAATCTGGGTCAGGTCGTCAACAAGAGTGCGCGGCTCTTGATGCTGAGGGCGTTCAAGATGTCTTTGAAAATAAAATTTCAACTGAAGATCGGGAATACATCGAAAGGAATTGCAAAAATATCGATGAGAATTGCATCAAAACAATTGATGCCATTCTGTTAAAGCAGTCTTTGGTGGCGCTACCCGAATCGTATTTCAGATTTGTTGAGTTGAATTGATTTGTTTAAGTCATTCGGCCGATCGAAACAGCGAGTCAAATTTTATGCGCCGGGAAGTGCCGAGGCTTTCAATGGGTTTTTTTATGACAAATCTAAAAATTTGATCTGCCATGAGGGAGCAGGTTAACAAATTACTCGGGCCGAAACTGGCTTCGATGGGCTTTAGATCGCGAGTTTTGTATTGTCTTTTAGTCTCTTCTAGTTATTTCAGATAATTTTTGAAGTGATCTTTGCTTTGAAGTAACGGGCCGACACTCGATTCATAAAGGCCGACGGCTCCAAAGAAGAGGGGAATAGAATTTGAAAAACAAAACTGTGTCGTCCATTTTCGAATCAAATGCGTGGGAGTATCGGCACATAAGATAAAAAGCTGAGATTTACTTTTGATAGATCGGCATCGCTTGAGGTCGTCTATAGAATCAATTCGAAGCCGCTTCGTTTCTATGCTGACCTGAGAGAATCTTTCGATGATGCGATCTTTTAGTGCATCTACTTTTGGTCTGCCTAAATCAGCCAACGAGAATAAGTGCTGTCGATTGAAATTATTTAGCGCAACCACATCAAAATCAATGAACTGAAATTTTTTAAATCCACAAGCGGCAAGGAGCATGGCCAGGTTTGAGCCTGTTCCCCCACATCC